>NZ_VTZN01000204.1 GCF_008370645.1 Mycobacterium simiae | reverse complement strand
AATCGGCAACGACCACCAGGAAATAATCACAACACTGTCCGCCCTAGCCACCAACCAACCCCACCCCACCGCAATAACCGGCAAAACAACCCACGGCAAAACCGCATTCATATTCCCCGGCCAAGGCGCTCAGCGTGCCGGTATGGGTGCGCAACTGTCCGGAATCTATCCGGAGTTCGCGCGGGCCCTCGACGAGGTGTGTGCGCACTTTGATGCGTACCTGGGCCGGTCGCTGCGTGACTTGTTGTTTGCCCCTGCGGATTCGGCGGAGGCGGCGCTGTTGGACCAGTCCGCGTTTACGCAGCCGGCGTTGTTCGCCGTTGAGGTGGCGTTGTATCGCTTGATGGACTCCTGGGGAGTGCGTGCGGACTACCTGATGGGTCATTCGATTGGTGAGCTGGTCGCTGCGCATGTGGCTGGGGTGTTGTCGTTGGCGGATGCGTGTGTGTTGGTGGCTGCCCGGGGGCGGTTGATGGGTGGCCTACCCGCGGGTGGGGCGATGGTGGCCGTGGCGGCCGCCGAGGAGCTGGTGCGTCCCACATTGGAGTCTTACGGCGGGCGTTTGTCGGTCGCCGCGGTCAATAGCCCTGCCTCGACGGTGGTTTCCGGTGATGCCGATGCCCTCGAGGAGTGGATCACGGGCTGGCATGGCCATAGCACGAAGCGGTTAGCGGTTAGTCATGCGTTTCATTCGGCGCGCATGGAGCCGATGCTCGAAGAGTTTGGTCATGTGGTGGCGACGTTGACGTTGAAGGAGCCCCAGATTCCGGTTGTTTCCAATCTGACTGGTGAGCTTGCCACGGCAACCCAATTGAGCTCGCCGCAGTATTGGGTGCGTCATGTGCGCGAGGCGGTGCGGTTCAAGGACGGAGTCGCTTTCCTGGCCGAGGCGGGGGTCAGCCGGTATGTGGAAGTGGGCCCGACAGGGTCGTTGACTGCAATGGTGCGCGAAAGTTTGGGCGGTGACAGTTCAGCATTGTGTGTTCCGGTATTACGGGCTAAGCGTTCCGAGGCCCAGGCGGTGATGCAGTGCATGGCCCAGGCGTATGTGCATGGAGTGGAGTGGGATTGGGCGTCGGTCTTCAGCCCGTATCGCGTGCAGCGCGTGGCGTTGCCGTCGTATGCGTTTCAGCGGCAGCGGTATTGGTTGAACCCTTCTGCCAGTGCGGAGAATCTGGCGTCGGCGGGGCTGGCCGGGGTGGACCATCCGTTCCTGGCCACCGGAGACAGCCTCGGCGACGACGATGGCTGGTTGTTTAGCGGACGGCTTTCAAGAGAGAGCCACCCGTGGTTGGCCGATCACGCCGTTCTTGATGTGGTGCTGTTGCCGGCCACCGCGTTGGTGGAGATGGCGCTGGCCGCCGGAGCCCAGGCCGACCTGCACCGACTCGACGAGCTCGTCCTAGAAACTCCCCTGGCCATCCCCGACCATGGCGGGCTGCAGCTGCAGTTGCGCATCGTCAGCGCTGATGAGCATGGCCGCGGTCGGGTGACCATCCATTCGCGCCGAGAGACCTCCACCAAGACGCCAACCAACCCGTGGGTGCGGCATGCCAGTGGGGTGCTCAGTGCTGATACGCAGGATGGTGCCTGGTTTGCCGAGTTGGCGTCATGGCCACCGGCTAATGCACAGTCGCTGGACGCTGCCTCGCTGTATGACCGTTTGGGCGAGCAGGGTTTTCAGTATGGTCCGGTATTCCAAGGAGTGCAGGCACTTTGGCGTCGCGGTGAGCGCTTGTTTGCCGAGATCGTCCTCGACGATGAGCATGCCGACGAACGTTTTGGTGTGCATCCGGCGTTGTTCGACGCGGCCCTGCACCCGGCAGCCGGAATACCCAGCCAGGAACAGGCGGCCAATGCGTTGCCGTTGCCGTTTGCCTGGGCCGGAGTGTCGGTGTTCTCACGTGGTGCCTCGGTGTTGCGGGTGATGTTGAGCCCCAACCAGACCGGTGGTCTTGGCATAGCCGCGGTTGATCAGTCAGGAGCTGCGGTACTGGCGGTGGAATCCCTTGCTGTGCGCCCGATCAATGCCGCGGCGCTTGCCGCGGTCAGCAGCCACGGGGTCGAGTCACTGTACACAGTGAATTGGACCCCCGTCCCCGTCGGTGACGCGGCCCCCCGGACGGCGGTGACTATCGATGGCGGGCCGCTGCACTTGGCCGACATCGCCGGTGAAAATATTGTGCGCGTAACGGATCTAGTGTCATTGATCGAGGCAGTCCGGACGGGTGGCAGCGTCCCGGAAGTAGTATTGATCAACGCACCAATCACCGATGAGGGTGGGCTTGCTGATAGTGCGCGCACCGGGGTGCACCGCACGCTGGGTCTGATTCAGACCTGGCTGGGCGCCCCGGAGCTGGCGCAGTCACGGCTGGTATTTATCACCGGCTCGGCGGTAGCGGCCGGTGACGGGGAAAGCCCAGACCTAGCTGCCGCGGCCGCTGAAGGATTGTTGCGCAGCGCGGCCTCCGAGCACCCGGGTAGGTTCACGTGGATCGACCTTCAAGATCGGCTAGCCAACGCGGCCTCACGTCAGGCCATTGCCCAGGCATTGTCCGTAGCGGGTGAGCCTCGGCTGGCTGTACGTGAAGGTATCGTGTTAGCACCGCGGATAGCCCGTCCCTCGGCCCACCCGAAACCCGAAGCCGCGGTGTTTCACTCTCGGCGCACGGTGCTGATCACCGGGGGCACCGGCGTATTGGGTATGGCGGTGGCCCGCCATCTGGCCACGGCGCACCAGTGCGGGCATCTGTTGTTAGTCAGTCGTCGCGGTGCCGAAGCCCAGGGCGCCGAACAGTTGCGCGACGAACTGGAGAACCAAGGTTGCCAGGTGACATTCGTTGCCGCTGATGTCGCCGACCGCGACCAACTCGCCGAGACACTAGCTGCGATACCAGCTGAGCATCCGCTCGGCGCGGTCATCCACACCGCCGGTGTGCTGGCCGACGGCCTGATCGAAGCACTCGACCGAGACAAGGTCGAACAGGTGCTGCGTCCGAAACTTGATGCCGCCCTGCATCTGCACGAACTCACCGCAGGATTGGACTTGTCAGCGTTCGTGCTGTTCTCCTCGGCAGCCGCGGTGACGGGCAGCCCAGGTCAAGCCAACTATGCTGCCGCCAACGCGTTCCTGGATGGGTTGGCCCAGTACCGCCACCGGCTCGGCCTCCCGGCGACGTCGCTGGCGTGGGGGTTGTGGGCTCAATCCAGTGGGATGGCAGGCCAACTCGATAAAGCCGATCGAGCCCGCATCCTGCGCACCGGGTTAGCGGCGATGTCGACCGGGTACGGATTGAGATTGTTTGACCAGGCGTGCGCGCGCCCAGAACCCATCCTGGTGCCTGCTCTGCTGGAATTTGCTGCGTTGCGGGCTCAGGCGCGTGTCGCGGTGCTGCCCCCGGTGCTACGCGGGTTGGTCCGGGTGCCGGTCAAACGTCAGACAACGAGCCGCACCCTGGCTCAGCGGCTGGAGAATGTCCCCGAATCGCAGTGGTACAGCCTACTTTTAGCCGAGGTACGCAGGCAGGTCGCAACCGTACTCAACCATCCGGGGCCCGAGGCGGTCGACCCGCACCGCGTCTTCACCGAAATCGGGCTGGACTCTCTCGGCGCCATCGAACTTCGTAATCGGCTGGCCCACAACACCGGTTGGCACCTTCCCGCGACGTTGATCTTCGATCATCCCAACCCCAGTGCCATCGCCGAGTATCTATGTAGTCGGCTAACCAAGACGACCCTCGGTGACTCCGAGAGCCCAGAGAAGCAAGAGATCCATCCCGTCAGTCGGTTACGGCAAGCGGTAGGACTGATCCCCGCGACAGCTGATCCAGCGGGCCGGAGCCCAACAGAATTTGCGGATTTGGACCTTGACGATCTCATGAGACTGGCTATGAACCAACAGGAAGTCCGGAAATGAACCATTCGGTTGTAACTACCAAGCTCGAGCAGGCGACAGAAGCACTGCGTACCGCGCTAGTACAGGTTGATCGCCTGAAACAGGAAAATCGTTCGCTGGTGACCGCGCTGACTGAGCCGATCGCGGTGGTGGGAATGGCATGCCGGTATCCGGGCGGAATCAACTCTCCGGACGACTTGTGGGACATAGTCTCTCAGGGCCGCGATGTGATATCGGCATTTCCCACTGATCGCGGTTGGGATGTGGAAGGGCTTTACCATCCTGACCCGGATAATGCGGGCACGTCGTATACCCGCTGGGGCGGCTTTATGCAGGACGCAGCTAGCTTCGACGCGCACTTCTTTGGAATTCCACCTCGTGAGGCGCTGGCGATGGCCCCGCAGCAGCGATTGCTCTTGGAAACCGCTTGGGAGACCTTTGAGTCGGCCGGCATCGACCCGCAGTCGTTGCACGGCAGCCAAACCGGGGTATTCGCTGGAGCAATGAGGTCGGAGTACGCGATCGAACGCGGCGGACCCGACGTAGTTGGGTATCTAGCCACCGGCATGTCTGCGAGTGCGGCGTCCGGCCGGTTGGCGTATACGTTTGGCTTGAAGGGCCCTGCGGCGACGTTGGACACCGCGTGCTCGTCGTCGCTGGTCGCCATTCATCAGGCATGTCAGGCGCTGCGCTTGGATGAGTGTTCGATGGCACTGGCCGGCGGCGTCACGGTGATTGCCGGCCCGAGCACGTTTATTGAGTTCTCCAGTCAGCGGGGATTGTCGGTTGATGGGCGGTGCAAGTCCTTCGCCGCCGCGGCTGACGGCACGGGGTTTGCCGAGGGTGTTGGGTTGGTGTTGTTGGAGCGGCTTTCTGATGCCCGCCGCCACGGCCATCAAGTGTTGGCGGTTATTCGGGGCAGCGCGGTCAATCAGGATGGGGCCAGCAATGGGTTCACCGCCCCCAATGGGCCCTCACAGGAGGAGGTTATTCGCGCCGCCCTGGCCAATGCCGGGCTGAACACTGGCGATGTGGACGTGGTGGAGGCCCACGGCACCGGCACTGTGCTCGGGGATCCGATTGAGGCACAGGCCATCTTGGCTACGTATGGGCAGAATCGTGATGCGGGTCGACCGGTATGGTTGGGGTCGATCAAGTCGAATATGGGCCACACTCAGGCGGCCGCGGGGGTGGCCGGGGTGATCAAGATGATCCAGGCCATGCGCCACGATATGTTGCCTGCGACGTTACATGTCGAGGCCCCAACACCGTACGTGGATTGGACCACGGGCCACGTGCGGCTACTCACGCAAGCCCAACCCTGGCAGCCCGGTGAGCGGGTCCGCCGCGCCGCGGTGTCGTCGTTTGGGATTTCAGGCACCAACGCTCACCTCATTGTTGAGGAAGCTCCTATTCCCGAGCAGGCCAACGTGTCACGGTCCAACAACGGCGCCGTTATCGGCGAATCCGCCGCAGTTCCGTGGGTGATATCTGCGAAAACCGAATCGGCTCTCAAGGCTCAGGCCAAGCGAATGATCGCGCACCTGGCTGATCATCCTCAGCTGGATATCGCACATGTTGGGTGGTCACTAGCCACCGGCCGCGCCGGGCTGCAGCATCGGGCGGCCATGGTGGGCACCACGCGGGTGGAGCTGACGACGGCGTTAACGGCATTAGCCAATGGGCAACCGGCTCCCGGGCTAGTAACCGGGCGCGCGTTGGATGGTGAGGTCGTATTTGTCTTCGGTGGTCAAGGCGGGCAGTGGCCGGCGATGGCCGCCGGGTTGCTGGACAGCTCACCGGTATTCGCCGCGCAGATCAATGCGTGTGCTGTTGCTCTTGCCCCGTATGTCGATTGGTCGTTGGACGACGTATTACGGGGTGGGGTGCCGGAATCGGCATTGACCCGAGTGGACGTCGTGCAGCCGGCCCTGTTCGCGGTGACGGTGTCATTGGCGGCGCTCTGGCGCGAGTGCGGGGTATCCCCGACCATGGTGGTCGGTCACTCTCAAGGCGAGATCGCCGCAGCATACGTCGCTGGGGCGCTGAGCCTGCCGGACGCCGCCCAGGTGGTAGCGCTGCGCAGCCGAGCCATCGCCGAGCTGGCCGGCACCGGCGGAATGGCATCGATCGGACTACCTGGAGAACAGGTCGATGCCCGACTGCGGCGCTGGGATGACCGGATCTCGATTGCCGCGCTCAACAGTCCGACTTCCGCCGTGATCTCCGGTCAGTCGACGGCGCTGGATGAGTTCGTCGCCGCCTGCGCGGCGGAGGGGATCTTCGCTCGACGTATCGCGGTCGACTACGCCTCGCATTCAGCTCACGTGCAGGCGTTGGAAAGCCGATTGATCGCGGAATTGGCCACCATCTCGCCGCGCGCCGGAGATATTCCGTTCTTTTCCACGGTCACCGGCACACAGCTGGACACCATTGCCCTCGACGGCGCTTACTGGTACCGCAATTTGCGTGAGCCGGTGCAGTTCGCGCTGGCAACCCAGCGGCTACTGGAGCAGGGCTGTCGCACCTTCATCGAGATGGGTCCGCACCCCATGTTGGGAATGTCGATCCAGGAAACCGTAGCTGCTTACGCCGAGAGCGCTACCACCGTCGCGGTGCTGGGATCGTTGCGACGCGACGAGGGCGACATGCGGCGTTTCGTCACCGCACTGGGCGAGGCTCATGTGCACGGCGTACCGGTGAACTGGACAGCCGTGCTCGCTGCGCGCCATCCGCAACGCGTAGCTCTACCCACCTATGCCTTTGAGCGCCAGCGCTATTGGCTGGATCCGGCGCCACTCAGCATGGGCCGCGCAATGAACACCGCGTTAGCTGGGCCCAGGCACGCTTTGCTTCGGGACGTAGTTCACCGATCAGAGGCAGGTGCGTTGGCGTTGACCGGCAGTCTGTCGGTTCAGACTCATCCATGGCTAGCCGACCATGTGGTGGACGGAATGGTCCTTTTTCCGGGGGCCGGGTTCGTCGAGTTGGTGATGAGCGCCGGAGCTGAGGTCAATTGCGGACTCATAGACGAGCTGATCATGCGCGCGCCGTTGGTGTTGCCTGCCGATGCTGAAGTCCAGTTCTATGTTGCGGTCGAGGCTGACGGCGCCTCGAGCCGTCGCCCGGTTTCGGTATATTCCCGTGTTGGTCAGGATGATTCGGGCTGGCTGTTGCATGCAGAGGGCTGGTTGATTCCCGATGGGCAACTCGAGGATGTCGCGGATCTGTCGGTGTGGCCGCCTGAGGATGCCGAGGAGGTCTCGACAGCTGATGTGTATGAGCGGTTCGCCCGGCGTGGCTACGCGTACGGTCCAGCATTCCGTGGGTTGACCGCGGCATGGCGCCGCGGTGACGAGATATTCGCCGAGCTTCGTCTACCCGAGTCTGTTGGCGCGGAGGTCGCCGAATTCGTTATGCACCCGACGCTGCTCGATGCGGCGCTGCAAGCTGTGATGCTGGCCGCCGATGGCGGTCAAAAAGCGTTGCCTTTTGCCTGGGAGGGCGTGGCGTTACACACCGCCGGAGCGGCGACCGCACGCGCACGCATCATCCCCGTGGGGCCGAATGCGCTATCGTTGCAACTGGCTGACAGCACCGGTGCCCCAGTGTTATCGGTGCGTTCGATGGCAATTCGAACCGTATCCGACGGACAGCTCGAAGCCGTCATCAGCGGCCAAACGCGAGGCCCATTGCCTGCGGGCAACCCTGCCGCCCAACCAAAATCGGATCTCATACGGCGCCTGCAGAACTTGCCTGGCGACCAGCAACGCACCCTCTTGTTGGACCTGGTGCGCTCCCATACCGCCGCCGTTCTCGGATACGCCGACACCGCCGCCATCGACTCCACCAGCGCATTCCAAGACCTGGGACTCGACTCCGCCAGAGCTATCGAACTACGAAACCGCCTCAAGAGCGCCACCGAACTTGCCCTTCCCACGACATTGATCTTCGACTATCCCAATCCCGCTGCCGTAGCCGCATACCTGCGCAGCGCAATCGACGGAACTGCGGCAAGCACGCCCTCGCTCACCGTTGCTGCCCC
>NZ_VTZN01000203.1 GCF_008370645.1 Mycobacterium simiae | reverse complement strand
GCGGCCGCAATAGCATGCATCGCCGTGACTGGACGACCCAGGAAAATGCCGCGCGCGATCAAAGCCACCGCCGCCAGAATCGTCAGCGACCAACTCAGCCGCCCGGCGGCCTGCCAGGACTCGTGGCGGTAGTTGCGGGTCAGCAGCGCAATGAGCCAGCATGCCGCGCAAAACACCGCCAACGCGCCAACGAAACGGGCCGTGAGCGAGTCGACGTGAACGACGACGCGTTCGCGCGCGCGAACACTCGATACTGCGTCAACTAACGAATTCTTCACACTCACCTCTCGATGAGAGCCGCTCGCTACCGGGAACGTTACGCCTGACCTATCGGCGCGCGGCGGGAAAGTATTTCAGAACGCCCTCTTGCACCACCGTCGCGATCAGCTGCCCGGCACGGTCGAAGAAATGCCCCGTGCCCAGCCCGCGTGAATCTGCGGCAACCGGAGACGAGGTCGAATACAGCACCCAGTCGTCGAAATCGACCTGCCGGTGAAACCACACCGAGTGGTTGGTCGACGCCGCAAAGATGCGGTCGAAGCCCCAGGACAGCCCGTGGGTGGTGATCACCGAGTCCAGCACGGTCGTGTCCGAGGAATACAACATCGTCGCAGTGTGCAGCACGGGGTCGTCGGGCATCGAGCCTCCAGCTTTAAGCCAGACCCGGTTGTAGGGAAGCCGATCACCCTTTTCCCGCATGACCCAGGACGGGTCGTTGGTGTAGCGCCACTCGATGGGTTGCAACGCGTTGACGAAATGCGGGACGGTCTCCTCATAGCCGCGCAGCAGCTCGCCAATTGACGGCCGGGTGTGCGGCTCGGCCACCTCCGGCGGATCAACCGAGTGCTCGAGCCCGGGACCGCCGGACATGTAGGAGATCATCGCCGAGGACAACAAGGTGCCGTCCTGGATCGCCTCGACGCGTCGGTTGGCGAATCGACGCTCATCGCGTAGTCGCACCACGTGAAATTCGATGTCCTTGGTGATGTCGCCACCGTTGATGAAATGCACCGAGAGCGCGCCAGGGGGCAAGTCCTGGCGGGTCAGCGTACGGCTGCTGGCGACGAACGACTGCGCCATGAGCAACCCGCCGAACGTGCGCAGCGGGTTCTTGCTGGGATGGGATCCGATGAACCGGTCGTCGGCGACGCGGTTCAGGTCCAACACCGCCAGCAGTTCTTGGAAATCAGCTGAGCAATCAGACAACTAGACGTCTTCCTCGCCGATCCGGTGCACGTGGATCAGGTTGGTCGAACCGACGGTGCCGGGCGGCGCGCCCGCGACGATGACCACGAGGTCGCCGCGCTTGTAGCGGCCGAGTTCGAGCAGCGACTTGTCGACTTGGCGGATCATGCCGTCGGTCGATTTCATATGCGGCACGATGAATGTCTCGGTGCCCCATGTCATGGCCAGTTGACTGCGTACCTCAGGCAGATCGGTGAAGGCGAGCAACGGCAGCGGCGTGTGCAGCCGGGCCAGCCGTCGCACCGTGTCGCCGGATTGAGTGAAAGCGACTAGGGCCTTGGCGTCGAGTCGCTCGCCGATGTCGCGGGCGGCATAGGAAATCACTCCGCGCTTGGTGCGCGGCACGTGCGTCAGCGGCGGAGCGGCCGTGGAATTTTCTTCGACCGCGCAGATGATCCGCGACATTGTCCGGACCGCCTGCAGCGGATACTTGCCCACCGACGTCTCGCCGGACAACATGAGTGCGTCCGCGCCATCGAGCACAGCGTTGGCGACATCGGATGCTTCGGCACGGGTGGGCCGCGAACTTTCGATCATCGAGTCGAGCATCTGAGTCGCGACGATGACCGGCTTGGCGTTTTCCCGGGCCACCTGGATGGCCCGCTTCTGCACTAGCGGCACCTCTTCCAGCGGCAGCTCGACTCCCAGGTCGCCGCGCGCCACCATGACAGCGTCGAAGGCCAGCACGATGGCTTCCAGGTTGTCGATCGCTTCGGGCTTCTCTAGCTTGGCGATCACCGGAACCCGCCGCCCAATCCGATCCATCACCTCGTGGACGAGTTCCACGTCCGACGGCGAACGCACGAAGGACAGTGCCACCATGTCAACGCCGAGGTTCAGCGCAAACGTGAGATCCTCGATGTCTTTTTCCGACACCGCGGGTACGGAGACGTTCATGCCGGGCAAGGAAATTCCCTTGTTGTTGCTCACCGGACCGCCCTCGACGACAGTGCACACCACATCGTCGCCGTCGACGTGATCGACCACTAATCCGAGCTTGCCGTCGTCGATCAGCAGGCGATCACCGGCGGTCGCGTCCTGAGCCAGCCTTCGGTACGTGGTGGACACCCGCTCGGGGCCGCCGTCGCATTCACCGACGGTGATCCGTACCGTATCGCCGTCTGCCCAGTAGGTCGGTCCGCTGGCGAAGCGCCCCAACCTGATCTTTGGGCCTTGCAGGTCGGCGAGCACACCAACCGCGCGCCCGGTGGCATCGGAAGCCGACCGAACCCGCTTGTAGGCGGCTTCGTGATCGACATAGTCGCCGTGACTGAAGTTCATTCGGGCGACGTCCATTCCGGCTTCCACCAGCGCTCTGACCATGTCGTCCGATTGAGTGGCCGGCCCGAGAGTGCAGACGATCTTCCCACGTCTCGTCACGACGTCACAGCATAGTCGCGCTTAGCTGGCTGCGGGGCGCCGCGCTGATACGGCCCATCACTTCGGCTGCCGCCACAAGGCGAGCACGGAGCGCCCGTTCGAGGAGGCGCGACGCCGGATCTATCGCGTCCGCGCGCTACTGGACGTCAGAGCAGCAAAAAAAATGCTGAAAGATTCTTAGTTTGAGAGACTGCTCCTATGGGCACCTACAGCGGCATGATCGCATCTCACCTCGTTCGTTTCGTTGGTCCTGCGGTGATGACAGCGTGGGGCCTTGGCTCGGTAGTTTTACCCGGTTCGCCCGTTCCAGCAGCATCCGCCGGCCCATGCCCGGACGTGGAGGTGGTGTTCGCCCGTGGGACTGGTGAGCCGCCGGGCGTCGGTCCCACCGGTCAGGCTTTCGTCGATTCGCTGCGCTCGCGAGTCGGCGGACAATCGCTCGGGGTATATCCGGTCAACTATCCGGCCAGTGACCAATGGGATACCGGGGTCGAGGGCATTAGAGATGCTGGCGCTCATGTCGTTTCCATGGCGGGGACCTGCCCCCAAACCAAGATGGTGCTGGGCGGTTACTCCCAAGGCGCGGCCGTCATGGGTTTTGTCACCTCGGCTGCCGTGCCCGATGGTGTCGATCCGGCGATCGTACCCAAGCCGCTGTCGCCAGACGTTGCCGAACACGTCTCTGCTGTCGTCCTCTTCGGACTCCCGAATGGTCGGGCGATGAACTTCCTCGGCGAGCCGCAGGTCGTGATTGGTCCCACGTATCAGGCAAAGACCATCAAGGTGTGCGTCTTCGAAGATCCGGTGTGCTCTGACGGACTGAACTTCGCCGCACACGACACCTACGCAGCAGACGGATCGGCGATCGAGCAAGGGGTGACTTTTGCCGCGAGTCGGCTTGGCGCCGCGCCGGGTGGGCCACCAGCCCCGTCCGGCTTCGGTAACTAAGCTGGGGCCGCGCCGGATAGCGTCAAAGACTTACCACGGCAGGCGCCAGCGGGAAGCCGGGCAGGTTGCGTAGCACGGTCCATACCGTCATCGCTACCAGCAGCGTGACGATGGCAGCTATCGGCCACACCGATTGGCCATGGCGCCGGCGTAGCACGATCCACCCGGCCAGGGTCGGGATACCGACCAGCAAGAACACGTTGTCGTTGATGCTGGCCGCAAGATCGCCGTGCAACAGATCGTGAGTCATCCGGAGGCCTCCGCAGGCCGGGCAGTCCCAGCCAGTGAGCGACTTGAACGGGCACTGCGGGTACAGGGCGTGGGTGCGGTGCGGGTCCACCAAGCCGACGTAGCCGAGCGCGCCGGCCAGCAGCACCGCCGAACCGGCAGTTGCGTAGAGACGACGAAGACGGTGGCCGCGCTGGTCGCGTTCCCCCGATGCCCCCGAACCCGGGTTAGGTTCCATCGCGCAACGGGCGACCCCACGGATCGCGAACCTTGTCGGTCAGTATCAGCACCGCGTCGATGACGCCCCAAATGATGGCGCCCAGTCCGCACGTCAACCAGCCGACGAGCAGTTGCGCAATACCCATCCCGGTGTGCCCCAGGTAGATGCGACCGATACCGGCGATACCGAACAGCCCCAACAGTTGCAGCAGCCCCGCGACCGTCTTCGACTTGTCCGACAGAGGTTGCCCGGTAACAGGATGCCGACCGAAGGGTGCGGACGGGTCCACATAAGGGAACGGGCCGTGATAACCGCCAGGCGCGGAGTTCTCCGGATAGTACGGCGGAGGGAAAGGCGGCGGATATCCGGATTGCTGCTGTGGCGAGCCGGGCTCTGCCGCACTCGACTGGTCAGTCACCGTTTCAGGATGCCAGATGTGGTGTTTCGTGCGCGAGCCACACGTGCAGCGGGGTGATCGGCCGCTAGTTGCGGGACCGCTGCCGCCGGTTCCGCAGTCGTGCCCACCAGCCCGGCCGCGGTGCGCCGGGGCTGTCGGCTGCGCCGTCCTGTTTCTCAGCTTCTTCAGCTGCTGCGGCGTCTGCGGCTGCGGGCTCGACCTCCGACCCAGGCGACACGGCGTGCTCCGAATCGGTCATCGCGACTTCGGTGGCCGCAGTGTCGACATCCGGTGCCGGCTCAGGCTCATCGGCCGCTTCTATCTCAGCCTGGTGGACCTCAGGCTCGGCAGCATCGGCCGCAGCCAGCTGCGGCTCAGCACCATCAGCTTCTCTGGACGGGGACGCTGCAGAGTCCGAACTCGGCTCAGGTTCCCCGGCTCTGGGCTCTTGCGTAGCAGTCTGGAACGGGGCCGCCTCGGCAATCTGTGGCTGCTGAGCCTGCTGGGCTTCGGCCTGTTCGGATTCGGTCTCCGCGACTTGGGCCGTCGCGGCTTCCGGATCGGCTGCGTCGAGAGCTGTCACCGTTTCTGCCGACTCAACCGGTTCTCCATCGGCGTGGGTCACAGGTGCTACTGCAGTGATCGCACTGGATGCAACGCTGGAACCCGCAGCGACGGCCGCGCGCTCGGCTGCGGGCTCAGGTTCCACGGTATCTTCGGCATCAGCGCCTTTGCCCCGCACGGTCGCCGGGTCCTCACGGCCCTTCGGAGCCAGCATCACGTACACGACTGCGCCGATGAATACGAAAGTCGATGTGAACAAATTGATCCGGATGCCAGCGATGTGTGTCGCCGTGTCATCACGCAGCAACTCGACACCGAATCGCCCAACGCAGTACAGCGCAACGTAGAGCCCGAACAATCGACCATGGCCGATGGTGAAGCGCCGGTCCAGATAGATCAGCGCTGCGAATACCATTATATTCCAGATCAATTCGTACAGGAATGTCGGCTGCACTACGGCTGCGAGTCGTCCCGTCGAGACTCCGTCGAGTGAATGGACGTCGATGAATCCGGCGGGATCCCGGCGGTAAAAAACTTCCAGCCCCCACGGCAGTGTGGTTTCGCGGCCGTACAGCTCCTGGTTGAAGTAGTTTCCGAGCCGGCCGATGGCCTGTGCCAAGACGACTCCGGGGGCGACCGCATCCATGAAGGACGGGAGCGGAATCCTGCGACGCCGACAGCCGATCCACGCCCCGACCGCACCGAGGGCTACCGCACCCCAAATGCCCAACCCGCCGTCCCAGATCCGCAGCGCCGCATCAATCCCGGCGCCCCCCTGACCAAAATACGTCTGCCAATCCGTGGCCAGGTGATAAAGCCGGCCGCCGATCAAACCGAACGGCACCATCCACAAGGCGATGTCGTAGACCACACCGCGCTCTCCGCCACGCGCGACAAAGCGCCGGTCGCCGATAATCAGGGCGACGATGATGCCGGCGATGATGAACAGGGCATACGCACGAATGGGTAACGGTCCCAGGTGCCACACCCCACGCGGTGGGCTCGGCAAGTACGCGAGCCACGTTGTCGTCATGCGGACGTCCTCTCGCGCACCCCCACAGCAAGTTCCTTCGTCAGAGCGCCCAACCGTGGCAAGCCCTCACCCAGCGCCGACACCAACGCCGAACCGACAATCACCCCGTCGGCATAGCATCCGATCTGCGCAGCCTGCTCTCGCGATCGCACACCCAATCCGACACCGACAGGTATGTCAGACACTGCCTTCACCTTTCGCACCAGCTCGGGCGCGGCTTGCGACACCGCATCGCGCGCCCCCGTCACCCCCATGGTCGACGCCGCGTAGACGAATCCACGCGACGCCGCGACGGTTTTCGCCAGTCGTTCGGGCGTCGACGAGGGCGCCACCAGAAAAATCCGGTCCAATCGATGCTCGTCAGATGCCGCAAACCAGAGCTGTGCCTCGTCGGGAATGAGGTCAGGCGTGATCAGACCCTGCCCGCCGGCGGCCGCCAGATCCCGCGCGAATGCGTCAACCCCATAGCGCAGCACCGGATTCCAATACGTCATCACCACCGCATTTCCACCGGCCCGGCTGATTGCCTCGACTGCGGCCAACGTGTCCCGGACTCGTACGCCGGCACTTAGTGCCGCCTCAGTGGCCCGCTGGATGGTAGGCCCGTCCATACCCGGGTCCGAGTACGGAACTCCGACTTCCACAATGTCGCAACCAGATTCGACTAGGGCGAGCATCGCCTCCACGGAGGTGCGGACGTCGGGATAGCCGGTGGGCAGGTAGCCGATCAGCGCTGCGCGACCGTCCGCCCGGCATGAATCAAAGAGCGCTCCAAGCCTGCTTGCCTCGCGTTGTTCGACCGTCATCACAGGAGCTCAAACCACTTGGCGGCCGTCTCAACATCTTTGTCGCCCCGCCCGGACAGGTTCACCACAATGACAGCGTCCCTTCCTAATTCGACACCCAGCTGAAGAGCGCCAGCCACCGCGTGCGCGGATTCGATGGCCGGGATGATGCCTTCGCTACGACACAACAGGCCGAATGCCTGCATGGCTTCCGAGTCGGTGATCGGACGGTAGCTGGCGCGTCCTAACTCCCTGAGCCAGGCGTGTTCAGGGCCTACCCCCGGATAGTCCAGACCCGCTGAGATCGAATGAGATTCGATGGTCTGCCCATCTTCGTCTTGCAACAGGTACGAGAACGATCCCTGGAAGGCTCCGGGCGAACCTCCGGTGAACGTTGCCGCGTGCCGTCCGGTCTCCACACCGTCACCGGCGGCCTCGTATCCGACCAACCGAACCCCGGGATCGTCGAGGAACGCATGAAAGATCCCGATGGCATTGGATCCGCCCCCGACACACGCCACGACGGCGTCCGGCAACCTGCCAACCTGATCCCGGATTTGCACGCGTGCCTCCATCCCGATGATCCGCTGGAAGTCGCGCACCATGGTCGGGAAGGGATGCGGTCCGGCTGCAGTGCCGAAGCAGTAGTAGGTGTTGTCAGCGTTGGTGACCCAATCGCGGAACGCCTCATTGATGGCGTCCTTGAGTGTTTGCGAACCGGTCTGCACCGAGACGACCTCGGCGCCGAGCAGGCGCATCCTGGCCACGTTGAGCGCCTGTCGGGCGGTGTCGACGGCGCCCATGTAGATGACGCAGTCCAAGCCCAGCAGTGCGCAAGCGGTGGCAGTGGCCACCCCGTGCTGGCCGGCCCCGGTCTCGGCGATGACCCGGCTTTTTCCCATCCGGCGAGCCAGCAATGCCTGACCGAGCACGTTGTTGATCTTGTGAGAACCGGTGTGGTTCAGGTCTTCTCGCTTCAAGAAGATGCGTGCCGAGCCGGCGTGCTCGCTGAGCCGGGTTGCTTCGTAGAGCGGCGAGGGCCGGCCGGCATAGTTAGCCTGCAGCTTGTCCAATGTGTCCAAGAAATCTTGGTTGACCCGCTCCTTTTCGTAGGCAACGGTGACCTCCTCGATCACCGCCATCAGCGCCTCGGGGACGTAGCGGCCACCAAACACGCCGAAATGACCGCGCG
>NZ_VTZN01000202.1 GCF_008370645.1 Mycobacterium simiae | reverse complement strand
AATGGGATTGCACGCCGGATACCCGGTGTTCGCCGAGGCGTTCAACGCCGTCGTTGGCGAACTGGACCGACACTTGCTGCGCCCGCTACGCGAAGTCATCTGGGGGCACGACGAAAGTCTGCTCAACACAACAGAGTTCGCCCAGCCAGCGCTATTCGCGGTAGAAGTCGCGTTGTATCGGCTGCTGGAGTCCTGGGGAGTGCGGCCGGACTTCGTGATGGGTCATTCAGTCGGTGAGTTGTCCGCGGCACATGTAGCCGGCGTCTTGACACTGGAGAACGCTGCCGTGCTGGTCGCCGCACGAGGCCGGCTCATGCAGGCTCTGCCGCCCGGCGGAGCGATGATCGCGGTGGCGGCCACCGAAGCAGAAGTGGCGCCGCTACTGGGCGCCGAAGTCAGCGTCGCCGCCGTCAATGGCCCAGCCTCCGTGGTGATTTCCGGCGCCGAGGACGCGGTACTCGCGGTCGCTGATCAGCTGCGCGCTGACGGCCGTCGGGTGCATCGACTGGCCGTCTCGCACGCGTTCCACTCGCCGCTTATGGACCCGATGATCGACGAATTCGGATCGGTAGCCAGCGGTCTCACGATCGGACAAGCTACGGTCCCAATCATCTCCAACCTAACCGGACAGCGGGCCGGCGACGACTTCGGCTCGCCCGCCTACTGGAAGCATCACGTCCGGGAGGCGGTCCGGTTCGCCGACAGCGTCCGATTTGCCCAATCATCGGGTGCCACCAGGTTTATCGAGGTTGGCCCAGGCAGCGGCCTTACCGCGTCGATCGCAGAATCACTACCGGATTCGGCCGTCCTGGCGATCTCCGCGCTGCGCAAGGATCGCCCCGAGCCGGTGACGTTGGTCAGCGCCGTGGCCCAAGCCTTCGTGGCCGGCGTCAGCGTGAACTGGCGCGCTGTGGTGGGGCGGGCGAACTTCGTCGAGTTGCCGACGTACGCCTTTGAGCGGCGACGGTTCTGGCTGTCTGGTGACGGAGCTGCGGCCGACGCCGCCGGGCTCGGATTAGCGGCCAGTGAGCATGCCTTGCTGGGCGCGGTGGTGGAGTTGCCGACATCGGGCGGCGTAGTGCTGACCGGGCGATTGTCGTTGAGCACGCAGGGCTGGTTGGCCGATCACGCCGTTGGCGGCGCAGTGATCTTCCCGGGAGCGGGCTTCATCGAGTTGGTGATTCGAGCCGGTGACGAAGTGGGCTGCACAGTGGTCGATGAGCTGACCCTCGCAGCACCGCTGGTGCTACCGGCCGGCGCCTCGGTCTCAGTTCAGGTAGTCGTGGGCGGTCCCGACGACTCCGGCGCGCGCAGCGTGTCGGTGTACTCACGCGCTGCGGCCGGCGCCGGCTGGCTGTTGCACGCCGAGGGCATGCTCAGTGCCGGATCTTTGCAGCCGACAGCCGATTTGGCGGCGTGGCCGCCTGTGGGCGCGGTACCGGTGGAAGTCGGTGACGGGTACCAACAATTGGCCGAACGTGGGTACGGTTACGGCCCGGCGTTCCGCGGACTCAACGCGATGTGGCGTCGCGGTGATGAGGTGTTCGCCGAGGTCGCCTTACCCACCGATGCCGGGGTGTCGGTTGCCGGCTTCGGCGTCCACCCGGTGCTATTGGATGCGGCGTTACATGCGGTGATCCTCTCTGCCAGCAAGGCTTTCGAAATTCCCGACGGCTCGGTCCTGGTCCCGTTCTCCTGGCAAGGGGTGTCGCTGCATGCCGCCGGAGCGTCGGCGGTTCGAGCGCGGATCGCGCCGGTGGGTCGATCGTCGGTATCGATCGAATTGGCGGACGGGCTGGGTCTGCCGGTGTTGTCGATAGCGTCAATGGTGGCGCGGCCCGTGACCGATCAGCAGTTACGGGCGGCGGTGTCCGGATCAGGTCCGGACCGGCTGTTCCAGGTGGACTGGACCGCACAGCCAGCAGCCGTATTGGAGCCAGTACCGATAAAAATCTGGGAGACGGGGGAATTGAACACTTCCGTCTCGGCGGTGGTGTTCGAATCGGCACCGGCGGTGGGTGACGTCGTGGCCGATGTCTACTCGGCGACCAGCGCGATGCTCGAGGTGTTGCAGTCGTGGCTGGCTCGTGATGGCGCAGGCGTACTCGTTGTGACGACGCGGGGCGCAGTGGCGTTACCCGGCGAAGACGTCACTGACCTGGCGGGCGCCGCGGTATGGGGATTGGTGCGGTCGGCGCAGACCGAGCATCCGGGACGCATCGTCCTGGCTGATATCGATGCGGCATTGGACGAAGCTGCGTTAGCTGCGGTGCTGGCCGTCGGCGAGCCACAGGTCTTGTGGCGCGGCGGCCAGGTGCACACCGCGCGCGTACATGGCAGCCGAGCGGTCGGCGCTCTGTTGGTACCCCCGAATGATGGTCCGTGGCAGCTGGGCATGAGCGCGGCGGGCACATTTGAAAATCTGCGGCTGGAGCCGATTCCGGATGCTGACGCGCCGCTGCAGGCAGGCTGTGTCCGGGTGGCATTGTCAGCCGTTGCCGCCAATTTCCGGGACGTAATGATCGCGCTGGGTCTCTATCCCGACCCAGACGCCGTGATGGGTGTCGAGGCGTCCGGCGTCGTCGTCGAAATCACCTCAGCAGAGGAATGCTTCGCGGTTGGCGACCGTGTCATGGGCTTGTTCCCGGAAGGAACCGGGACGATCGCCACCACCGACCGCAGGTTGCTGGTCACGGTACCGGCGGGATGGTCGCACACCGCCGCGGCCACCACATCGGTGGTGTTCGCCACCGCCTATTACGCGCTGCGCGATCTGGCGTCCGTCCAACCGGGGCAGCGCATATTGGTGCACGCGGCAACTGGTGGTGTGGGCATGGCGGCGGTGCAGCTGGCCCGGCATTGGGGTCTCGAGGTGTTCGCCACCGCCAGCAAGGGCAAATGGGACACCTTGCGGGCCATGGGCTTTGACGACGACCACATCTCCGATTCGCGCAGCCTGGAATTCGAGGACAAGTTCCGGGCCGGCTCCGGTGAGCACGGCATGGATATCGTTCTGGACTCGCTGGCCGGTGACTTCGTGGACGCCTCACTGCGTCTGGTCGCCCCCGGTGGAGTGTTCTTAGAGATGGGCAAGACCGACATCCGCGAACCAGGATTGATCGCGCAGCAGCACCCGGGTGTGCGCTACCGTGCCTTCGATCTCTTCGAGGCGGGCCCGGACCGCATTCAGCAGATTCTCGCCGAGCTGGCCGCATTGTTCGGCGACGAGGTGCTACGGCCTTTGCCGGTCACTACGTTTGATGTGCGGCGCGCGCCGGCGGCGTTGCGCTACCTGAGCCAGGCGCGGCACGTCGGCAAGGTCGTGATGACCATGCCGGATGCCTGGGCGGCAGGCACGGTGCTGATCACCGGTGGCACCGGTATGGCAGGTTCGACGTTGGCGCGCCACGTCGTGACTCGCCATGGGGTGCGTCAGTTGGTCTTGGTCAGTCGGCGCGGTCCGGATGCGCCGGGGGCAGCGGAATTGGTAGCCGAGTTGGCGGCCGCTGGCGCGCAGGCACAGGTGGTGGCATGCGATGCGGCCGATCGGGCTGCGCTGGCAAAGGTGATCGCCGATATTCCGGTGCAGCATCCATTGTCGGCCGTGATCCACACCGCGGGCGCACTCGATGACGCGGTGGTGACCTCGCTGACTCCTGAGCGGATGGAAACGGTGCTGCGGGCTAAAGTGGACGCGGCCTGGAATCTGCACGAGTTGACCTGCGAGCTGGATGTGTCCGCCTTCGTGATGTTTTCGTCGATGGCCGGGCTGGTGGGATCGTCGGGTCAAGGCAACTATTCGGCCGCCAACTCGTTCTTGGATGCCCTGGCCGTACACCGGCGGGCCCACGGCCTGCCGGCGAGCTCGTTGGGTTGGGGTCTGTGGGATCAAGCCAGCACCATGACCGGAGGGTTGGCGACCGTCGACTTCAAGCGGTTCGCCCGCGACGGCATCGTGGCGATGTCCGCCGACGAGGCCTTGGGATTGCTCGACACCGCCATGATTATCGACGAACCATTTATGTTGCCGGCCCACATCGACTTCGCCGCGTTGCGGGTCAAGTTCGATAGCGGCACCCTGCCGCCGATGTTCGTCGACCTGATCAACGCGCCAACGCGGCGCCAAGTCGACGACTCATTGGCTGCTGCGAAGTCGAAATCTGCTCTGCTGCAAAGACTCGAAGGCCTGCACGAAGATGAGCAGCGCGCCGTCTTATTGGACCTGGTGCGGTCTAACATCGCGACGGTGCTGGGAAGCTCAAGCCCAGAGGCGATCGTTCCGGACCGCGCGTTCCAAGAGCTGGGCTTTGATTCGCTCACCGCGGTCGAAATGCGCAACAGGCTCAAATCGGCAACCGGCCTAGCGCTTTCACCTACGCTTATCTTCGACTACCCCAACTCCGCTGCGCTCGCTGGTTACATGCACCGCGAACTGCTCGGCTCCTCGCCACCGGATGCCCCGGCTGCCGCGCCCGGGGAAGCCGAACTGCAGGCCGTGGTGGCGTCAATTCCGATCAAGCGCCTTCGACAGGCAGGAGTGCTGGACCTGTTGCTGGCGTTGGCGCAGGAGACCGGCGGGAACGGTGAAGCGCCATCACCGGCGCAGGCCACTGAGAAAACCATCGCGGACATGGACCTCGACGATCTGGTCAACGCGGCGTTCATGGACGACGACGAGGAGACTCAGTGAAAGTCGCGGTCACCGGGGCCAGCGGAGTACTAGGCCGCGGCCTCGTCGCCAGACTGCTCAGCCAAGGCCACGAGGTTACCGGTATTGCCCGTCATCGTCCCAAAAGTTGGCCGGCTGCAGCTGAATTCGTCGCTACCGATATCCGAGACCCGGCCGCGGTCGGTCGCGCGATACAGGGAGCAGACGGCGTCGCGCACTGCGCGTGGGCCAGCAGCGCTGGACCCGACCGGCGCATTAGCCAGCAGGTCAACCTCGACGGTACCCGCAACGTTCTGCAGGCGATGAACAAGTCCGGCACAGGTCGCATCATCTTCACCAGCTCCGCCCATGTTTACGGTCCGGGCGCCACGGCTTTCGAAAGCGACCGCACAGCACCGACTTCCGCCGAGGGGGTGCATAAAGCCCACGTCGAGCAGATGCTAGCCGACTCTGGCGCACGGTGGGTTGCCATCCGCTCTGCGCTCATCGTGGGCCGCTACGTCGACAACTGGGCGCTTCGGCTGTTGACGCTGCCGGTGTTTCCGAACGGATCAGCCGATTCCGTCGTGCAAGTGGTCCACGTTGACGATGTGCTTCGGGTGCTAGCCCGCGCAGTGTTGGGTACCGACAGCGGTGCCGTGAATTTGGCCGCCCCGGGTGAACTGACGCTGCATCAGATCGCCGCCGCGCTCGGGCGGCCACTTCTGCCGGTTGCCACCAGCGTCCGACGCCACGTTTCATCCTTTGCCGAATTTGAACTGGTGCAAGGTATCCCGGTGATGGACACTACTCGGCTGCACGACGAGTGGCAGTTCCATCCCGCGTGGACCGCCGAGGAATCCCTAGCGGACTTCTCTTTGGCTGTGCGTGGTCGGGTTTCCCTGGGCAGAAAGGTGATAGCGCTGCCCTGGCGGCTGGCCACCATTCAGGATCTTCCGGCCGTCGATGCCCCAGCCGAGGATGGGGTGATCCCCAGATTGTCTGGTCCTGAAGGTGTTAACGGTGAGTTTGACACACCTATTGACCCGCGCTTCCCGACGTTTCTGGCCACCAATTTGTCTGAGGCACTGCCCGGTCCGTTCTCTCCTTCGTCGGCGTCGGTCACGGTGCGGGGTCTACGCGCCGGCGGCGTTGGGATTGCCGAGCGGCTGCGACCGGGTGGGGTAATCCAGCGCGAAATCGCAATGCGGACCGTTGCGGTATTCGCCCACCGGCTCTATGGCGCCATCACCTCGGCCCACTTCATGGCCGAGACGGTGCCATTCGCCAAGCCGTCGATGATCGTCAGTAACAGCGGGTTTTTCGGACCCAGCATGGCGTCGTTGCCCATCTTTGGCGAGCAACGCCCGTCGGAGTCACGGCGCGCCCACCGGCTGGTGCGCACCCTGCGTAATATCGGGGTTTTCGGGGTCAATCTGGTTGGGTTGAGCGCCGGGTCGCCGCTCGACACTAACGACTACCTCGAGGACGTCGATCGCCTGGAGTATTTGAGCCGCGAGGTTTCCAGGCTCGACGATCGGCGGCTGTTGAGCCTGATCTTGCTGGCGCGCGACCACGTGGTGCATGGCTGGGTGCTGGCTTCTGGGTCGTTCATGTTGTGTGCAGCGCTCAACGTGTTGTTGCGCGGCTTGTCCGGACACGACGCCGCGCCAGCGGTCGGGCCGCAATTGGTCAGCGCGCGATCTGTGGAAGCTGTGCGGCGCCTGGTGCTCGCCGCTCGGAGTGACCCGGCGGTGCTGCGCGTACTGGACGAGCCGGGGGAGCGTCTCGGTAAACTCGCCGTGGCAGCTCCAGAGTTTTACGCCGCTGTGCTGCAGGAGATTTCGTTGATCGGGCACCGCGGGCCGGCCGAGGTCGAGATGCTGTCGACCAGTTACGCCGACAACCCAGAGTTACTGGTCCGAATGGTGACGAAGGCATTGAGCGCGCCAAGCACGCCTCAGCCGGAGCGGCCAGCAATTCCATGGCGGGCCAAGCCTATTGCGCTTTTGGCGGCGCGGCAGCTGCGCGACCGCGAAGTCCGCCGCGACAAGATGGTTCGCGCGATTTGGGTGCTGCGCGGTCTGCTGCGCGAGCATGGGAACCGGCTGGTTGAGGCTGGTGTCCTCGATAACCCGGACGACGTGTTTTACCTGTTGGTCGACGAACTCGATGCGCTGCCTGCTGAGGCTGCCGCGCTGGCGGCCCGGCGTCGAGCCGAACAACGCCGGCTGAGCGCCGTCGTGCCGCCGACCGTGTTCAGCGGGAGTTGGGAGCCGTCAACGGGTTCGTCGGCAGCCCTTATGGCCGGGGAGACATTGCGTGGCGTTGGTGTCTGCGGTGGCCGAGTGCGCGGCCGAGTCCGGATCGTCCGGCCGGAGACCATCGATGACCTCCAACCTGGTGAGATCTTGGTCGCGGAGGTCACCGACGTCGGCTATACGGCGGCCTTCTGCTACGCGGCGGCCGTGGTGACCGAGCTGGGCGGCCCCATGTCGCACGCTGCCGTGGTGGCTCGCGAGTTCGGTTTCCCCTGCGTAGTTGACGTTCAGAACGCTACGTCGTTCCTACCCTCGGGAGCGCTCATCGAGGTCGACGGGGCGACTGGCGAGATTCATGTGCTCGAGCTCGCGACCGGTGGCGATGAGGCGATTCCGGCGAGTAATCGCGGTCACTGAAATCACCTGTTTCCCCGGCGCTACGAGCGCCTTGCGGGCATGGTTTCGGTGCCACCCGATGTTGGCGCACAACTCGTTTCTGCCAACGTCAACCCCATCCATCCGGCGTACGCGCGCATTCTAATGACGCAACGAATCACCCTTTCGCGCGCATTCCTGATGAGTCAACTTGATGCTCCTATCTGTGCTAAAGGTCAAGCGGCGTGGGTGAGCTGGGTGCCGAGCCATTGGCGGTAGTTGGTGGCGAGGGTGTCGTCGCGTTTGAGGCCGCGTTCGACTCGGGAGATGTCGTTGGGCCAGACGCCGAAGTGTGCTGCAGCGGTGGTCAGGGTGATGTTTTTGGCTTGTCGTGTGGGGCGTAGGTGTGTGTAGTTGTCGATCGGGCAGGGGCGGTGAGATGTTTGTACATCTCGCGGGCGATGGCTCGTTTGAGTAGACGCAGGACGTCTTTTTTGGAGCGGCCGGCGGCGAGTTGGCGGGCGACGTAGTCGCCAGTGTGTGGATCGTGGGACCAGCGGACTAGTGCGATGCGGTGCGGCGCGTTGTTGGCGGCACGGTCCCCGCCGCGGGAGAGCCGGTGGCGGGTGGTTTTGCCGGAGGAGGCCGGGGATCGGGGCGACGCCGGCGAGCATGGCGAACGCCGCCTCTGAGCGCATTCGGTGGGTGTTGGTGCCGGCGGTGATGGGCAGCTGTGCGGCGGTGTCGGGTCCGAGACCGTAGGCGGCGCGCAGGGCGGGGTTGAGCGCGGTGGTCAGGGTGTCGATCTGGGTGGTCAGCTCCTCGGGTGGA
>NZ_VTZN01000201.1 GCF_008370645.1 Mycobacterium simiae | reverse complement strand
AGTTCCTAGGGCGCTGCCGCCGCTTCCCCCTTCTCCACCATCGCCTCCGGTGCCGCTGCCGCCGTTTTCACCCAAGGGGTTAACTTCACCGCCGGAGCCGCCGGCGCCACCGGAGCCACCGGGGGCGCCGGCTCCGCCGGCACCGCCGGCACCGCCGCTGCCGCCCTTGCCGCCATTGCCGACCAGCAGACCGCCACGGCCGCCATCACCGCCGCTGCCGCCCATGCTGCCAGCGCCGCCCGACACATCAGTGCTTTGGCCGCTGCCGCCGTGACCGCCTTCACCGCCGGTGGCGCTGGCATTGGCCTGAGCAAACCCGCCCTTGCCACCGTTGCCGCCCGCGCCTCCGAGAGCCTCAGCGTCGCCTCCGTTACCGCCATCGCCACCGACCGCGGTAGCGCCGCCGATGGTCGAGCCTGAACCCCCGGAACCACCGTTGCCGCCGCTAGCGCCGTTCGCCCCGTCACCGCCTGCGCCTCCAGTGGCGTCACCGGTGCCAAATATGATCGACGCGTAGCCGCCATCGCCGCCCTTGCCGCCGTCCACGGTGACGCCGCCAGGACTGCCGGACTCCCCGTTGCCGCCGGCGGCATTGGCAGTCCCACTAATCAGCTGCACGCCTTCGCCAGGCTTGCCGGGTTCGGCGGTGCCGATAGGAGTGGGATTGGTGGCGATGATGCCCGTTGCGCCGGTGCCACCTTGTCCACCAGCACCGCCGCCGCCGAACAACATGGCACTGCCGCCGTGACCCCCGTGCCCGGCTCTGCCGCCGTTGACGTCCAGTACGCCGATCCCGCCGTGGCCGCCGGCCCCGCCATTCCCGAATAGCAGCCCCCCGCTGCCGCCGTTGCCGCCAATGGCACTGCTACCTCCGGCACCCCCGGTGCCGCCATTGCCGATCAGTCCGGCGTTGCCGCCAGCGCCGCCCGACTGGTTGGGGCCACCGGGGGCGCCGTTGCCGCCGTTGCCGTACAGCAACCCGCCAGCCCCGCCAGCCTGCCCCGGTGCCGATCCGTCGGCGCCGTGACCGATCAGTGGACGTCCGAGCAGCATCTGAGTTGGCGCGTTGACGACCTCCACTACAGCCTGAAGCGGCGGCGTATTGGCCGCCTCGGCGCTGGCATATAACGCCCCCGACGCGGTCAAAGCCTTTACGAACCGGTCATGGAACGCTGCCGCGTGCGCGCTAATAGCTTGGTATTCCTCGGCGTGTGTGTTGAACAGCGCCGCGATAGCCGCTGACACCTCATCCTGGGCCGCGGCCAACAAGCGTGTGGTTGGAACCGCCGCGGCCTTGTTGGCCGCAACGAGTGCCGAGCCGAGGGTCGCGAGATCTGAAGCAGCCGCGGCCAGCATCTCTGGTGTGTAGATCAAGAACGACATGATGGCTACCCTCCGCTGAATAGACCTGCGATCTGGCGCTTTGTCAGAGCACGATTTGCAATCTCGCCTGATTGGTAGGACATAGATATCACGCAGGCAGGCCTATCGCGGGTGGTTTTAAGTGGAGCTCATGTTCCGCTTGAGCGGACGAAATCGTCTACGCTGCAGATGATTTTCCCTGATCGCGCCGGTATCTATGACCAGACCGTCGGGATCCTTTGGGGCCGGCGCACCCGAGGAGAAGATGCGCAACCCATGGCAGAGCCGGCCAGAACGTTAGATGTTGCGCTTGAGCTGTGCGAAATAACCTACATGTCAACGTAACCGGATTGCGGGTGGTTCGGTCGGGGTTCTAGGGTGTTGTTACCTCGGATGGCCGAGGGCGTCGCGCGGACGACTGCCGTTGCGGCCGTTGTCTTGGACTCCTCTGTGCGGGTGGGCGCGGCGACCTCATCCCCAGCTCGGCGGACCTTGATCGAATTGCGTAGCAGGGGTGAGGGTTTCGTCATCGACACACATCCGATATCTGGTCTTTGGCCTTCGCGGTCTTCAAATAACGATCGGTGCTGACCGCGCTTATCGTCAGCAGTTCCTGCCGTACCTTGGGGCTGTAGCGGTCACGCCCGAACTCCAACTCGTCGTGACGCGCCAACCCGTCGAGCTGCGGTGCCATGCGAGGCGCATAAATATTTCCCGCGCTGCCCACCCGAGGCTGCCCATACCCTCTGCAGCACCTTCAAAGCGTCATTGGAGTACTTCAGCGCCCGCGGCTCACCGGGCCGTGCAGCGACACTGCGGCCCGTCCCCAGCGGCCGTTTCGCCGCCCCTGCAAGCTTGCGTCGAGCATTATCCCGGCACCAGCCCGTCACCGACATCACCTGATCCAAAATCTGGCCCTTGTCCGCCTTCGGCGCCTTCACATACGCCTTGGCGAACTTCGCGGTGATCTCGGCCCGAGACGACATCGACAGCCCACTTCCCATGCCTGCCGAGCATCCATCGTTTCGCGGGCATTCTTACGTGATGCACCAAGGGCGTCTCGCGGGCACTTTTCGTGATGCTTGTCGTGGCATTGATCATTCGCGCTTGGCGTAGTTAAGCTCCGTATACCTACGGGTGAAGGGGCGTGACGTGCGAGGCATCTTGCCACTTGTGGCGTTTCTCGGCGCATATGCCCGGCTTGGCATCTTGAAGGCCAGACCCACCGCAGCCGCGGGCGACATGCGAATCTCGCGCAATGCTGATCGCCCGGGCGGTGCTGGTCCCGAGAAGTATTTCACCGGCGAAGTCGTGATGAAGCCATTATTCGGACCGGCGGGCTCATCGAACATGTTTGGCGGGCAGATGACCTTCACCGCCTGTGCCCGTACCTTGTGGCACAGTCATCCGGCCGGACAGACCCTGATTGTCATTTCCGGCAGCGGCTGGGTGCAGGAATGGGGTGCCGCCAAGCAGGAGGTTAATCCTGGAGATGTTATCTGGACTCCGCCGGGAATCAAACACTGGCACGGCGCCACCACCAGCGGCGAGATGACCCACATCGCCATCCAAGAAGCGGTCGACGGGAGCTTCATCAACTGCATGGAAAAGGTGAGCGATGAGCAATACCTGGGTTGATCGCCGTCGACAAAGCATCCAGTGCACCGTCTCCATGAGGTCTTCGAACCATGCCGGCGCTCGCCGTGATGGACCCCAAGCCGTCCTCTTCTACACTTCGTCCCGTCCGCTTCGATCTGTGATGTGGGATCACCAACAACCTCCCGAAGTAAGGATCACTCCAAGTGCCTGTGTTCACTGATGTCGAGACCGCGTATCTAGCCAGCCAGCGGCTCGGCAGGCTGGTGACTCTTGCTCCCAAGGGCTCCCCGCAGGTCCGGCCGGTCCGGTTCAGCTACAACGCCGAGCTGGACACCATCGACATCGGCGGAAAGGCGATGGCCGGCAGCCGTAAGCTTCGCAACGTCGAGAACGATTCCCGAGTGGCGTTCGTCGTCGATGACCTCGCTTCGATCGACCCATGGCGCCCACGAGGAATCGAGATTCGGGGACAGGCCGAGGCATTGTCGATCGACGGCGGCGCGATGGTGCGGATCCATCCTCGGCGGGTTCTGGTTTGGGGCCTGGACGGCGAGTCCCCCGCGGTGCACGCACGCAACGTGCCGTAGCCGCAGGCATCGGACGGCCAGATGGTTCTGGGGCGCCAACGACCACGGCAGGTTGTGGCCGTACCCGGCGCGCCGCTAGGTCGCAGGTAGCTGCACCGCCTGGCCGCAGCGGCCAGAACACGTAATCCCCACCGTTACCGATCAAACTCGCGCTACACCCCGCGCCGCCGGCCTGGCTGTGCCCACCGGGTCCCCATTGCCTCCGTTCCCGTAGAGCAACCCGCCGGCCCCGCCGGCTTGGCCCAGCGCCGACCCGTTGGCCCCATTACCGGTCAGCGGGCGTGCCGAAATCTGAATGGCCGCGCCTTATGTATGCCCGCCCAGACGGTGACGCCACGAGAGTGAACGACGATGTCCACGGGTCGCTCACCGCGGCCTCGTCGGTGGGCCCTGCGGCTGCGATCAATCTTGGGGCCACCGACCCTTGCTGCCGGCGGCAGCGAGACCACTCGCGCTTAGGCCGTCGGGATAACCTTGGGACCGGGCCTCGTCAAGGAAGGACAACAATCCGGTGCCACAGCTAGCCAGGACCGCTGATGTCGTGCTGGTCGGGGCGGGCATCATGAGCGCCACCTTGGGCACATTGCTGAGGCGGTTGGAACCGGACTGGTCCATTACCGTGATCGAACGGCTCGAGGCGGTCGGGGCGGAGAGCAGCAGCCCGTGGAACAACGCCGGCACCGGCCACGCCGGGCTGTGCGAAATGAACTACACCCCAGCCAGAGCCGACGGCTCGATCGACACCACCAAAGCAGTCCTGATCAACGAGCAATTCCAAGTCACCCGACAGTTCTGGGCATATGCCGTAGAAACCGGCATCCTCACCGACGTCCGCAGCTTCCTCAATCCGGTCCCGCATGTCAGCTTCGTCCACGGTGCCGACCGCGTCGATTACCTGCGGCGGCGACAGCAGGCCCTGGCCAGGAACCCGTTGTTCGCCCGCACCGAGTTGATCGATGACCCCACCGAGATCGCCCGCAGGCTGCCGCTCATGGCCGCCCAACGAGATTTCACCCGACCGGTCGCGATCAGCTGGGCGCCCGATGGCACCGACGTCGATTTCGGCGCGCTATCTCGTCAGCTCCTCGGCTATTGCGTGCGCAACGGCGCCACTGCCCTGTTAGGTCACGAGGTTCGCAACCTGTCCCGGCGGTCCGACGGCGGCTGGATGTTGACGGTGGATAACCGCCGCACCGGCCAAAAGCACACGCTGCAAGCCGCATTCGTCTTCGTAGGAGCGGGCGGCAACGCGCTGCGGTTGCTGCAGAAGTCCGGCATCAAGGAGATCAAAGGCGTCGCCGGCTTCCCGATCGGCGGCCAGTTCCTGCGCGCCGATGACCCGGCGCTCACCGCCGCGCACCGGGCCAAGGTCTACGGAGCTCCGTCGCCGGGTGCCCCACCATTGGGCGCGCTGCACCTGGATCTGCGGTACGTCAACGGCAGACCCTGGCTGGTCTTCGGCCCGTACGCCGGCTGGTCGCCAAAATTCTCGAAACACGGGCACGTCAGCGACCTGCCCCGGTCGATCCGGCCCAACAACCTGGTGTCCCTGCTCGGGGTTGGCGTCACCCAGCTGACACTGCTGAAATACTTGATCGGCCAGCTGCGGCTTACCACACCCGACCGCGTCGACGCGCTGCGCGAATTCGCCCCCACTGCAGTCGATTCCGACTGGAAACTGACGCTAGCCGGTCAGCGGGTGCAGGTGGTCCGGCGTGATCGGCGCAAAGGTGGGGCGCTCGATTTCAGCACCACGCTCATCGGCGACGCTGACGGCACCATCATCGGATTACTGGGCGGCTCACCTGGCGCGTCGACGGCGGTGCCGATCATGTTGGACGTCTTAGAGCGCTGCTTCGGCCACCGGTATCGGGCGTGGCTGCCCAGGCTCAAAGAGATGGTGCCGTCGCTGGGGGCCAAGCTTTCACAAGAGCCGGCGCTATATGACGAGGTGCGGTCCTGGACCACCAAAGCACTGCTGCTGGCCGCCTCATGAGCGAAGCGCTGCGCCGCGCCTGGGCCAAAGACCTTGACGCGCCGACCCTTTACGAGCTGCTTAAACTCCGGGTTGAGGTCTTCGTAGTCGAACAAGCTTGCCCCTATCCCGAACTGGACGGCCGGGATCTGCTGACCGAGACCCGACACTTCTGGCTGGAAACGCCCGGCGGTGAGGTGATCTGTACGCTGCGGCTGATGGAGGAGCACGCGGGCGGTGAGAAGACGTTTCGCCTCGGCCGGCTGTGCACCAGACGTGATGTGCGCGGACAGGGGCATACCACCCGGCTGCTGCGCGCAGCGCTGGCCGAAGTGGGCGACCACCCGTGCCGGATCGACGCGCAGGTCTACTTGGCCGACATGTATGCCCAGCATGGATTTGTGCGCGACGGTGACGACTTCATCGACGACGGCATTCCGCACGTGCCGATGTTGCGGCCCGCATCCGGTCCGGCGGGGCACTCGTGAAACAGTATCCCTTCAGCGCCATCGTTGGACACGACCAGATGCGGCTTGCCTTACTGTTGTGCGCCGTTCGCCCGGAGATCGGTGGGGTGCTGGTCCGCGGCGAGAAGGGCACCGCAAAGTCGACAGCCGTGCGCGGACTTGCCGCACTGCTCGGAGCAGCAACCGGCGGTGCCGGCGCCAGCTTGGTCGAGATGCCGCTGGGTGCCACCGAGGACCGGGTAGTCGGATCCCTCGACCTCCAGCGGGTGTTGCGCGACGGCGAGCACGCCTTCGCGCCGGGCCTGTTAGCCCGCGCCCACGGCGGAGTGCTCTACGTCGACGAAGTCAACTTGCTGCATGACCATCTCGTCGACATCCTGCTCGACGCAGCCGCCATGGGACGGGTGCACGTCGAACGCGACGGCATCTCCCATTCCCATGAGGCCCGTTTTGTCCTGATCGGCACTATGAACCCGGAGGAGGGCGAACTGCGTCCGCAGCTGTTGGACCGGTTCGGTCTGACTGTCGACGTGCAGGCATCGCGGGACGTCGACGTGCGGGTGGAGGTGATCCGGCAGCGGATGGCCTACGAGGCCGACCCAGACGCCTTCGCCCAACGCTACGCCGACGCCGACGCCGAGCTGGCCCGCCGGATCGCGGCGGCGCGGGCGCTCCTCGATGACGTCTTGTTGCCAGACAACGAGTTACGACGTATAGCGGCGCTGTGTGCGGCGTTCGATGTCGACGGCATGCGAGCCGATCTGGTGGTGGCCCGCACCGCAGCGGCCCACGCGGCCTGGCGCGGCGCGCGCGCGGTTGCGGAGCAGGACATCCGGGTGGCCGCCGAGCTGGCGTTGCCGCATCGCCGCCGTCGGGACCCGTTCGACGATCACGGCATCGACCGCGAACAGCTCGACGAGGCGTTGGCGCGGGCCGGTTCGGTGCCTGAGCCCGAGCCCGACCCGCCAGGAGGCGGACCGTCCGCTAATGCGGATTCGGCTGGCCAGCAAGAAAAGTCAGTGTCCAAGCCGGGACCGTCTCCAAAGCCCAGCGCGCCACCGTCGCAGCTATTCCGTACCCGCGCGCTGACGGTTCCCGGGATCGGCGCGGGAGCGCCCGGACGCCGGTCACGGGCCCGCAATGCTTCTGGCCGGGTGGTGGCGGCCGCTGAGACCAGCGACGCCGGCGCCCACGGATTGCACCTGTTCGCGACCGTGTTGAATGCGGCCGAGCATGCGTGCGGGGCCGGGCCGCTGCACGTTCAGCCGGCCGACGTTCGCCGCGCCGTGCGCGAGGGGCGTGAGGGCAACCTGGTGATCTTCGTCGTCGACGCCTCGGGATCGATGGCCGCCCGCGACCGTATGGCCGCGGTCAGCGGCGCCGCCATGTCGCTGCTGCGCGACGCCTACCAGCGCCGGGACAAGGTCGCGGTGATCACGTTCCGCGCGGACGGCGCCCGGGTCGTGCTCCCGCCCACGTCATCTGCGCACATCGCCGGCCGGCGACTGGCCCGGTTCGACACCGGCGGCAAGACTCCGCTCGCCGAAGGACTGCTGGCCGCGCGTGAGTTGATCATCCGGGAGCAGGTGCGCGACCGCGCACGGCGCCCGCTGGTGGTGGTGCTCACCGACGGCCGAGCCACCGCCGGGCCTGATCCATTAGGTCGCAGCCGGATCGCCGCGGCCCGGCTGGTCGCCGAGGGTGCGGCCGCCGTCGTGGTTGATTGCGAGACATCGTATGTGCGGCTTGGATTGGCCGGGCAGTTGGCCCGCCAGCTTGGAGCGCCGGCGCTGCGGCTCGAACAGCTGCATGCCGACAATTTGACTCAAGCCGTCCGTATCGTGGCCTGAGCCGTTGAAAGGCAACCGTCTATGCCCCAGGGAAATCCGGTTCGCGTCCCCGATGACGGTCTCACCACCCGAGCCCGGCGCAAGACGCCGGTGCTGGCTGTACACACCGGTGACGGCAAGGGGAAGTCGACAGCAGCTTTCGGAATGGCGTTGCGGGCCTGGAATGCCGGGCTCAACGTCGCCGTGTTCCAGTTCGTCAAGAGTGCCAAGTGGAAAGTAGGCGAAGAGGCAGCATTTCATCAATTCGGGCGGTTGCATGACGAGCACAAAATTGGCGGCGCCGTCGAATGGCACAAGATGGGTGCCGGCTGGTCCTGGACGCGTAAGTCAGGCCAGACCGACCTCGATCACGCTGCCGCCGCGGCGG
>NZ_VTZN01000200.1 GCF_008370645.1 Mycobacterium simiae | reverse complement strand
TTTGGTGCTGGCCCCGTTTTGGCTGATGCCGGCTTCGCTGTACGTGCACTTCGAGATGACGGCACCGATTTACATCTGGTCGTTGCTGATGTCGTTTGCACTGAATAAGGTTTGGCGCCGGCACCGACTGGCGCAGCACAGTCTCGACGCCAACCTGGTCGACGTGATCAGGCGCAAGAAGCAAGCGAAGATGCATGAGGACTACGTTCGCCGCTACGGCCCACGGCCAGAGTCGGCGCAGTGGCAGTCCAACAGCAGCCCGTTTTAGAACAGCGCCGCGACACGTAGGCCCAGGGCGGTGAGTTGGTAGCGGTGATGACCGGGCAGCCTGACAATGACCCCTTTTGCGTTGGAGGCGGCGCAGGTCGTAAGTGGCCTGCCGGCTGGTGCGGGGACAGCCCAGCAAGGCGCGGACGACCCCGGACTATACTGCGGCGCTTGCTTATTGAGCCTACGACAGCACCGGCGGAGAAGATGCGCGCCGACGGCCTGGGCTTTCTTCCGAAGGACGGAGGGCAGGTCGTGGTGCGTCAACGCACCAAGCATTGTTATTTGCAGTTTGGCTTGCCGGTGGCGCCTGGGGCACCGCAGCCGCTAGAAGTTCAGCCCGGAGTACATCACCCGGCCGGGATCATATTTCTGCCGTACGGCGCTCAGCCGCGACAAATTGGGGCCGTAGTAGCGCGACGGGGGCTGATTCGCTTCGAGATAGTTCACGTAACCACCCACTGAATACGGTTGCACCGCTTGATGTGCCGTGCTGAGCCAGCTGGTCGCTGCCGACGGATCACCGGATGTTTCGACGTACCACTGCACCAACGCAGACTGCCGACGCCACGGGAAAGCGGTGGCATCAGGTGCCACACTGGCTAGGGCGCCGTCGAGGGCATGCATGATCGCCAACATGCGCCCCGCGCCCCGGGGAAAAGCGTCGACGGCCGCGGCGATCCCCTTAGCGGCGGCAGCATTGATAGTGGGAAAGACATCGGATCCGCCCACATATCCCAGCGGTGCCGGGTTGAGGTTGTTGACGGCCAGGTACCTCACCAAGTCGATGTAGTTGAACGTGTGGTTCTCAGTACCGAGGGGTTGCATGCCAACTGCTGAAATGATGGCGGCCGCTACGCTGCCAGCCGACCCGGCCGGGCAGGTCGCAAGAATACGACACTGCGTACCCAGCGCGTCGGTGGTGCTGTCCGCCAGAGCCCAACTGCTTCGGTCGGCGCTGCGCAGCCAGTTTTGCCAGCCGAGGAGGACTTGCGCAAACGACTGCTGCGGGAAATTGAGGTTCACGACGTCGAGGTCCTTGGCGGCAAACGTGGCGAATGTCAGCGAGGTGGTCACACCGAAGTTGCCGCCACCACCCCCGCGCAACCCCCACAGCAGATCGGGGTGGTTGGTGGCAGACGCGGTCACCAACTCGCCGCTGGGCAGCACCACCGTGGCCGAGGCCAACGCGTCACAAAGTAGCCCCGCATGCCGGGAATTGGCGCCCAGCCCGCCCCCCAGCGCGTGCCCCGCAGCGCCGACCGTCGGACAGGTCCCCGTCGGAATACCTCGGCCGGCCCCCGCCAACATCTGATGCACCGCATACAAACCGGTCGCGGGCGTCACCGTGACCTGCCCGGTGGCAGCGTCGTAGTTGATGTCCCCGGGCAACTGACGCAAGTCAAGCACCATGGTTCCGTTTGCCGTGGAGGCTCCCACGTAGGAGTGCCCGCCACTGCGCGGAGCGACCTTGAGGTTGTTGGCAGCAGCGAACGCCATCGCCTTTTGCACGTCCGCCGCCGACGTCGGGGTGACGATCGCCGCCGGCGTCAAGTCGTTGTAGTTGGTATTGAAAACCTGCTTGGCGGTTGAGAATTGAGGACCGTCGTCCGGCCGCGCCACATGCCCGCCGATGGCGGCGGAAAGACTCTCCCAGCCGGATGTATTCGGAGCGGCGGTAGCCCGGACCGGGCCGAGAACCGCACCGGCAGCCAACGCTCCGGCGGCACCCCGCAGAAAGGTCTGACGTGAGATCTCACGCGCCAACGTTGGGCTCCCGCGAATGGTTCATGCCCCGCATTGTCAACTAACGGGATAGGTGGTCCTCGATCACGCATCACGGCATCACTGAAACGTGCCCGAACCGTTACCCGAGACTATCGGGTTCGCCGGGGCCCCCTCACATTGTTCGTCAGACCGCGATGGGCAGAGCCACAAGTCCTCTGAGCACGTAATTGTTCTGGAATCGGGGTAGCTCGTCGGCGAATTCCATGTCCGGGAAGCGGCGGATCAAGCTGGTTAGCGCCACGGCGGCCTCTAGTCGCGTCAGTGGTGCGCCGAGACAAAAGTGCGGACCGTGGCCGAAGGCGAGGTGACGATTGGGCTGGCGCTGGATGTCGAGTTGATCGGGATTCGGGAACTGCTCGGCGTCCCTATTGGCCGAACCGACCACCAGATGTACCAAGTCACCCCGGCGAATCGTGGTGCCGTCGATGTCGAACTCTTCGCCGGCTACTCGGTAGGTGAACTGAATGGGGCTGTCATATCGAAGCAGCTCCTCGACTGCGGGTTGGATGAGCTCGGGTCGGCGAGCCAACAGTTCCAGCTGCTCGCGATTGCGCAGCAGCGCCAGCAGGCCGTTACCGATCAGGTTGGTGGTCGTTTCGTTGCCGGCGTGGAGCAGCAGGATGGCGTTGGCGGCCCACTCATCCTCGGTCAGCGCGCCGCCGTCAGCCTCGTCGACCGCGGCGAGGTCGGCCAGCAAATGCCCCCAAGCTTGCGGCGGCGGGTCGGCGACGACAGCGCGGAAATACCGCCGAAGTTCGCCGGCCGCGGCTGCCGAGCGTTCGTACTCCGCGACAGTGGTGTCCGACGGCACCGTCTTGAAGAAGCCGACGAAGACATCGCAGAGGTGCTTGAGATGGTCGCGGTCGTTGGCGTTTGCTCCCAATAGCTGGGTGATGACGGTCGTGGGCAGCGGGACGGCGAGATCAGCCATGACATCTATCGGCCCGCCGCGAGCGATGGCCTGGTCGATGAGGTCGTCGACCACCGATTGGACAGCTGCTGTGAGCCGCTCCACCACTCTGGGGGTGAAAGCCCTGCTCACGAGGCCGCGAAGGCGGCTGTGCTCCGGTGGGTCCTGGAAATCCATGCGGCAGGAAAGCTCCGCGAAGAAGGGATCGAGTTTTTTCTCCGCGGCCAAGCTCTTCAAGGGCTCAGCACGTCGAGAGGAAAGCCGCGGGTCGGTGAACGCGGACAAGATGTCGCGGTAGCGGGTCAGCACCCACGCACCGAAGGGCTCATGCCAGTGCACCGGGTCGCTGACTCGAAGCTCGTTGTAGACGGGGTAGGGGTCGGTGAGCATCTCCGGGGTAAACAACTGCGTCATGGTGCCTCATCTGGTTGGTCGGGAATGACACTGCCGTCGCCTATTGGCCGGATGGTCACGGCTGGACAATTACCAGGGACGGACTCATGTGACTCCAGCGAGCTTCCGGGTGCTGTCTCGGCCGAGGAGGCCGCGGCGCCTGAGCCATCGCCGCGATCGAGCGTTTCGCGTAGCCGGAGCGGCACGCCTTACCATCCACACGTGCGGTCGGCAGCTGCGGTCTGCGGGTGCGATTCTTACTGGCCAGCGTTCTGGGCCAGGTCAATGGCGTACTGGCTCACGAAGCGGCCGGCGGCGGGGCCCCCGTTGCATGATCCGTCGGATTCGCCGGGACGTTTGACCCACAGATAGGCGTCGGCGTGCGCGCCCGCAGTTGCCGTGGTGGGCGGAGTGCCCAAGGCCCGGCCGCCGGGGTTGCACCAGCTGAGTGCGGAGTCGGGCGCGGGTCCGGCGCCGTTGCGCGACGTGTCGATGACGTAATGCGCACCGTTCGTCATGCCCGAAATAGCTTCGCCGTAGCCGGTTTCCTCATCGGTGCTGAAGAAGTTCGAGACGTTGAGGCTGAAGCCCCGCGCGTGGCTAACGCCGACCTGGTTGAGCCGGGAGGCGATTTCCTCGGAACTCAACCAGCGCGAGTGTCCGCCGTCGACGTACACCGCGGCGGCCGGATCGTGGGTAAGCGTGTCCACCGCGTAGCGGATCAGATCAAAGCGTTCCTGGCGCTGGTCAGCCGACAGGCAGTCGGCCATGTCGAGGGCATCGGGTTCGACGATGATCGCCGCGGGCGAGCCGCCTAGACCGGACGAGATGCTGTCGATCCATGCGCGGTAGTCCGCGCCCGAGGCGAACCCACCGGATGCGTAGCTACCGCAGTCGCGATGGGGGATTCCATAGAGTGCGAAGATGGGCATGCTGCCCGCAGCCTGTGCCGCGCCGGCATAGCTCGCGACCCTCCCGCCGACTGAGCCGGCGGGAAATGCCTGGTCAAGCCAGTAAGCCTGCGGTGTGCTGGCGATAGCGGTCAGCTGGGCATTTGGCGGATTGGCGCCGCGCGCGGCGGCCATGGCCGCCGACGCCGGGTCGACGTAGAAGGGCTGCCCGGCCAGTGGGTTTGACGCATCAACCAGCCGCACCGCCGGGACGGAACCGAGCTGCATGGGGTCGGCGAAGCCCATGCCAGCCACGGCCGCAACGGCCAGGAAGGGGGCGATCCACCGCGAAACTGCACCTGCTCCTATTGACGTCACGCCAGTAAAATAGTGCCGAATCGTAATAATCGCCAATCCCCGACAGCTGAGGGCGGCCTGGCCGGGCAAGCCGCAGGTCAGGTTTTAGCGCCTCGAATCGACACTGCGGGGCCAGCAACTCACCTTGCCGGGTGGTCGCCTCGCGGTGGCACGATGACACGATGGGCAGGGTTCGCACCAAGATCTGCGGCATTGGCTCGGTCGCGGACCTCAACGTTGCTGTGCAGGCCGGCGCCGACGCTCTCGGTGTGATCGTCGGCATTACGCACGTGAGCGAAGACGAACTATCTGCGCCCCGTGCTCGCGAAGTCTGTTCGGCCGCACCGGCTTTCATCTCCACCGTCCTCGTCACCCATCTCCCCGACCCAGACGAGATCCTTCATCTGGCCGAAACGATCGGCGTCGACACCATCCAAGTGCATGGTGATGGTGTTTCGGCCGACTCGATGCGGAAGCTCTGGCACCGACGCCGGTCGCTGCGCATCATCCGGACCGTCCACGTCACGGGACCATGCGCCATCGACGCAGCCCGCGAAGCCGCAACGGCAGCGCACGCGGTGCTACTAGACACGCGCACCACCGCACGGCTTGGGGGCACCGGGCGTACCCATGACTGGCGGATCAGAGCCAACCCGTGGCGATTTCTCAGATCAGGCCATGACCACGACATTCGTTGTAGCCGCGCCGCTGGTAGCGGTCAACGCGCTGACCTTCGATGTCAACGACTCGCTGCCGACCTTTTCACCACGAGGCCGACGCTGGCGGCGACTAGGTCCGGTTGGTGGACCTGAATGTAGTGGTCGCTGCCGGTAGCGAACAGGTGTGGTGTCTGCGGCCGGAGCGCGACCACGTTTGACGCCGCCTGCTGCCATGTCTGTTCCACCTTTGCGGCCAGCCCGGGCGGGGCGGCCGCGGGAAACGGGAACGGCTGGGTCTTGGTCAGCACGACGATAGGGATGGGCGGAAATTGATGGCCAGCGGCAACCTGGGCGACGCTTTTGTCGATGTCGATAACTTCAAACGAAGACGAACTCGCAAATTGCGGTAGCGGTTCATTCAAAAGTTGCCGATAGGCGGGCCAGTCGGATCCCATCAACGTCGGTATTTCGACAGCGAAGGCGTCGACGAACACCATGGCGCGCATCTGGTCTGGGTAGGTTTGGGCGTACAGCCGGGCGAATAATCCACCCAGCGAGTGTGCGACGAGGACATAGGGGCCCGGAACTCGCGCAGTGGCAAGTAGCTCATGCAGGTCGCCGACGACGTCTTGGGCGGTACGCGGCATCGCGACTGGTGAGCTGCGATCGGTCACGCTGGGCGGGTTGGTATAGCGCAGCGCGCCGGGCCGGTCGTAGGCGCAGACGCGGTAGTCGCCGGCAAGTGCGGGCAGCACGGCCGGACCCACCGCGGGCGCCGCCGCGTCGGTCAGGCTCCACGGATCGGACGAATCGTGGTAGCCCGATTCCAGAACGATGGTCGCGCCACCTTGGCCGTGACACTCGAGATAGAGGTGACGGCCATTGCCAATGTTTACCGGACCGGCGAAGTCACCCGCCGCGCCCGACACCGGTGCAGTGCGGCTAGTCACTGGGTGGGTGCCGCAGCCCCCCAGCGCAAGCAGCAATACGGCAGCCACTACGAGACGGCGAATTGCGCAGCTGGTCATGTGATCTCACCCAGAACCTTTTCAATTTGTGCCATCGCGGCTTGGTTTAATCGTGGATCATGCCAGCGGGCGGCCTTCCTGGAGGCGTGCGTGACACCATGGCTTTCGAGGGTGGACTACGGCTTGCTCGAATCAGCTCTGGCGCGGCCCCGCGCGACAGTGTTCGGCGCGGATGCCTACCCGAACCTGCACCTCAAGGCCGCCGCGCTGCTGCACTCCCTGACGCGCAACCACGCGCTGGTGGACGGTAACAAGCGACTCGCGTGGACAGCTTGCCTTACTTTCCTGGCTATCAACAGTCAGTGGATCAGCGCTCCCGAGGACGAACGCTTCCACTTCGTGATCCGGGTGGCCACCGGTGTCCCCGCCGATCTTCAGAAGATTGCCGATCAGCTACAGGAGTGGAGCTACCAGGACTGCTGAACCGACCGTGATCGCGGTCACCAGCGCCAGCAAGCCGATCGTCGCGGCAATCTTCGTAGCGTCGATCACCGGCACCGTCCGCGCCGGGCAAGCACCATCACGCTGACAACACAGACAGCGGAGAAAACGCGGATCCGGCCACCGATTCGGCGACCGAGCACGGACGGCAGGCAGCCTTTCCAGCTGCGTGCAAACGTCATAGCCCAACCAGTGCCGAAGGTGCTTGACGACGGTCGCGCACGGATCCTCGGCGGCGATGCGGCCTCGGCCGATCCATGCGGCTGACGAGTGTGATGAACGCCGGCTTATCCGAAGTTGAGGTCTCGCCTCGTCGACTTGCTTTGGGCATGCCTATGCAATCCTGACGGGTGATGGAGGAGACGGAATCGGTACGTCGGATGTGGCAGTCGCTTGGCTTGCCGGGAATTGTAGACGTCCACACGCATTTCATGCCCAAGCCGGTGATGGATAAGGTCTGGCAGTACTTCGACAGCGCCGGGCCGCTGGTGGGACGCCCATGGCCGATCGCGTACCGCACCGACGAGCAGCGCCGAGTGGACATCCTGCGCGCTTTTGGGGTGCGCGCATTCACCTCGTTGGTTTATCCCCACAAAGCCCATATGGCGGCCTGGCTCAACGAGTGGGCTTCGGAGTTCGCCGCGGCGACCCCCGACTGTCTGCACACTGCCACCTTCTATCCCGAACCCGGCGTCGAGGCCTACGTCCGGCGTGCGGTCGACGACGGGGCGCGGGTGTTCAAGGCACACATACAAGTTGGCCGCTACGATCCCACAGATCAGCTACTCGACGCGGCGTGGGGAGTTGTAGAGAACGCCGCCATTCCCGTCGTCATACATTGCGGATCCGGGCCCGCGCCCGGCGAGCACACCGGACCGGAGCCTGTCGCGGCGTTGCTAAAGCGCCATCCCAGATTGCGCTTGATCGTCGCGCACCTAGGTATGCCCGAATACACCGAATTTCTCGACTTAGCCGACCGTTACGACCAGGTGTGGCTGGACACGACGATGGCGTTCACCCCATTCATCGAGGAAACCATGCCATTCCCGCGGGCGGAATACACGCGGTTGCGCGATCACGGCGATCGCATCCTCTTTGGCAGCGACTTTCCAAACATCCCGTACCGCTTGATCGACGCAATGCGGGTCCTTGCCCGGCTGCCTGGCATTGACGACGAGTGGCTACGAAACGTGTTGTACCACAACGGTGCCCGCCTCTTTGGTCTGCCTAGCGGCTAACGCGGATTGCGCCGCTGCGGTGTGTGCTATTCGAGCACGAAGACCGAGATCTGCCTTGGGATAGGCCCGGCCATGCCTGTGCTCAACACTTCAGCACGGCCAACGCATTCCCACGGTCATCGTTGACTCAGCCCGATCGCGGTGTTGGCCATACCGTCGGCCGCGATCAGCAGCACCTTGGCCCGCACCGCGTCCCGATGCGCTCCCTGACGTGAGCCCTCCGGTCCGGGCCAGTTGCTGTGGGAGTCCGATGCCTCAGAATTGGGGCGAGGAGGACTCGATTCATGGCGCGTCGACAGCATAACAAACCGCTCCGGGTTTGATGCCGGCTTCAT
>NZ_VTZN01000020.1 GCF_008370645.1 Mycobacterium simiae | reverse complement strand
CGGCGACCCAGGCGGCGATCGTGAGCACGCTGGCCCTGCTGCCCGCCGGGGCGCTCTGGCTGGGCTCCCACAACCGGCCCGAATTGCGGCTCTGGGATTCTCCCCTGCAGGCGATCGTCGGCGGGGTGATCCTGGCCGGCGCGCTGGGCGCCACCGTCACCCGCAACCGATTGGCCGCCGTGCTCATGGTGGGGGTCACCGGTTACGGCAGCGGCGCGTTTTTCGTCTTTCACGGAGCTCCCGATCTGGCACTGACGCAGTTCTTGATCGAGACGGTGATGCTCGTGATCTTCGTGCTGGTGCTGCGGATCTTGCCGGCCGAAGTCGATGCCAGCGACATCAAACGACACCGGTTGCCGCGGGCGCTGCTGGCGGTCCTGGTCGGTATCAGCGTGACCACGCTGGCGGCGTTCGCCATGGCTGCCCGCACTGGTGAGTCGATCTCGGCCCTATTGCCCGCCGCCGCCTACCATCGCGGCCACGGCGCCAACACCGTCAACGTGCTGCTGGTCGACATTAGGGCCTGGGACACCCTCGGTGAGGTCTCGGTGCTGCTGGTCGCGGCGACCGGGGTGGCCTCGCTGGTGTTCCGGCACCGCCGCCACGGGTCGGCGCCCCGGATGCCCGGCACCGGCACCGCCACCGGCACGGCCCTCGAGCCACCCACCGTTGGCGGTCAAACACCCATCAGCCCATACAGCCCCGCCGTCAGTGCCACCACCTGGTTACGGGGCAGTCAACATCGTGATCCACGTGCCCGGTCCCTCGTGATGGAAGTGACGACGCGGAGCATCTTTCCGCTGATCATGGTGGTCTCGCTGTTTTTCTTCTGCACCGGCCACAACGCCCCTGGCGGTGGATTTGCTGGCGGGTTGATGACCGGGCTGGCCTTAGCGTTGCGTTACCTGGCGGGTGGCCGCTATGAACTTGGCGAGGCCCTGCCGCTGGATGTCGGCAAGATCCTCGGGGCTGGCCTGAGCCTGTCGGCCGGTACGGCCGCGGCCTCGTTGTTGTTGGGGGCCCCGGCGCTGTCGTCGGCGGTGCTGGAGTTCGACATCCCGGTGCTGGGCCACGTCACGTTCGTCACGGCGCTGCTATTCGACCTGGGGGTGTATCTGATCGTGGTCGGTTTGGTGCTCGACGTGCTGCGCAGCCTGGGTGCCCGGGTTGACGAGGAAGGGGTGCCATGACCGCCTATCTGGTTCCGCTCATCGCGGTCGGCAGCCTGATCAGCTGCGGGGTGTACCTGCTGCTGGAACGCAGCCTCATCCGCATGTTGCTGGGGCTGTTGTTGATCAGCAACGGGATCAACTTGCTGATCATCGACGCCGGTGGGCCACCAGGCAATCCGCCGGTGCTCGGTCACGGTTCGGACGCCAGGCCGACGACCGCCGATCCGCTGGCCCAGGCCATGGTCTTGACGGCGATCGTCATCACGATGGGTATCGCGGCCTTTGTGTTGGCGCTGGCCTACCGCTCCTATCGGCTGCACACCGCAGAGCAGGTCGGTGACGACCCCGAGGACCTCCGCGTCTCACAACTCTCCGACCCGGAGGCGCGCGCCATCGATGCGGACGGGCCCGAACCGACCAGCGCTGACGACGCCGACCAGCCCGATGAGCTAGATGCACTCCCGCGGAGGCCGCAATGAGCGGGTTCGGGGCCGGCACCGTCCTGGCTCCGCTGCCGGTGCTGGTGCCGATCATCGGCGCCGCGGGGACGCTGATGGCTGGCCGCCGAGCGCGGGCCCAGCGGGTGATCGTCGTGGCGGCGCTGGTGGCGGTGGTTGCCATCTGCGCGGCACTGCTCTACCACGTCGACCGCAACGGCACCATCGCGCTCGCTGTCGGCGGCTGGGGCACGAGCGACGCCGCGATGGGCCCGTTGGGCATCACCTTGGTGGTGGACCGGCTGTCGGCCCTGATGCTGGTGGTGTCGTCGATCGTGCTGCTGGCGGTCGTCGTATACGCCATCGGCCAGGGAATCCGCGACGCCGACGAGCGGCAGCCGGTGTCGATCTTCATGCCCACGTATCTGGCGCTGGCGGCCGGCGTTTGCATGGCATTTCTGGCCGGCGACTTGTTCAACCTGTTCGTCGGATTCGAGGTGCTGCTCAGCGCCAGCTACGTGCTGCTGACCATCGGGGCATCCGCGGAACGAGTCCGCGCCGGCATCGGCTACGTGATGGTCTCGCTGCTGTCGTCGCTGATCTTCCTGTGCGGCATCGCCGTGGTCTACGCCGCCACCGGCACGCTGAACCTGGCCGCGCTGGCCGTACGACTCGAAACCCTCAGCACCGGCACCCGCACCGCGATTTTCGCGGTGCTGCTGGTCGCTTTCGGGATCAAAGCCGCCGTGTTCCCGCTCTCGGCCTGGCTACCGGACGCCTACCCCACCGCCCCGGCACCGGTCACCGCAGTGTTTGCCGGGATCCTGACCAAGGTCGGAATCTACGCGATCATCCGGTCGCACACCCTGCTCTTCCCGGACGCCGGGCTGGATCGGGTGCTGCTGGTGGCCGCGCTGCTGACCATGATCATTGGCATCCTCGGCGCGATCGCCCAGGGCGACACCAGAAGGCTGCTGTCGTTCACCCTGGTCAGCCACATCGGATTTATGGTGTTCGGGGTGGCGTTGTCCAATCTCGCGGGCATGTCCGGCGCCATCTACTACGTCGTCCACCACATCATCGTGCAGACCACGCTGTTTTTGGTGCTAGGACTCATCGAACGCCAGGGCGGCGCGTCCACGCTGCGCCGCCTCGGTGGGCTGGCCGCCAACCCGCTGCTCGCATTCGTGTATCTGGTGCCAGCGCTGAATCTGGGTGGTATTCCCCCGTTTTCCGGCTTCATCGGCAAGGTGGCGCTGCTGCAAGCCGGCGCGGTGGACGGGTCGGTGCTGGCCTGGGTCCTGGTAGCTGGTGGCGTTCTGACCAGTTTGCTGACGCTCTATGTGGTGGCTCGGGTGTGGACCCAGGCGTTTTGGCGGCCGCGCGCCGACGCACCCGAGGGCGAACTGGTTGCCGCCCACCCGCCGGCGCTGCTCGACGGTCCCGAGAATGCTCAGGATGCGGCTTTTGCCCGCCGCGACGACGTGGATCGCATGCCCGCCGGGATGGTAAGCCCGACCCTCGCGCTGGTGGGGGTGGGCATGGCGCTGACGGTGCTGGCCGGGCCGATTTTCGGCTACAGCCAACGGGCGGCGATCGACGTGCTCGATCGCCGCGAGTACATCGCCGCGGTGCTGTCGGGCCTCGACGCGGGTCGAAAGGTCCAGGTCCAGCCATGAGGTCCGGAAGATCCCGGCTGCGGGCGGTGCTGCGGCGCGTCACCGTACTGATCGCGCTGATGGCCGTCTGGCAACTGCTGTGGGGCGATTACTCGGTCGCCACCGCGATCAGCGGGCTGCTGGTCGCCGCGGCGATCACCACCTTGCTGTCGCTGCCAGCGGTGCCAGTGCAGGGCCGACTGCACCCGGTGTCGCTGGTTCGGCTGATCGCCCGGGTGGGCTGGTATCTGCTGGTATCCAGCGTGCAGGTGTCCTGGTTGGCCATCAGACCCAGCCCCCCTCCCCCGGCCGCGGTGTTGCGGGTCCAGCTATCGGTCAAGTCCGATCTGGTGCTGGTGTTGGCCGCCAACATTATGTCGCTGCTGCCGGGATCCATCTCGCTGGAGATCGACCAGGTGCGCCGGGTGATGTTCTGCCACGTGATCGACGCCGGTTCGCCGCGCGCCGTCGCAGCCTTCTATCGACAGGTCACCAACGTCGAGCGGCTGCTGGTGGCCGCTTTCGAGCGCGACGCCGAGTGGCTACCGGCCCCCACCGAGGAGCAACAATGACGACGATATGGGTGTTGACCGCGCTGCTGCTGGGAACCGCCGCGATCCTCACCACCGCCCGGCTGCTGGCGGGACCCAGCACCTTGGACCGACTGGTCGCGCTCGACGCCCTGGTCGCGGTCGTCATGTGCGCGACCTGTGCCTGGGCGGCCGCCAGTCGCGACACCACGGTGGTCTCCAGCCTGGCTGCGCTGGCGTTGATCGGCTTCACCGGCTCGGTCAGCGTCGCCCGGTTTCGGGTCCCCGACACCGACACCGGCACCGGCACCGGCACCGGCACCGGCACCGAGGAGACAAGTCAATGAGTGTGTTTTTGGACGTGGTTTCGGGCGTATTGCTGCTGGCCGGTTCAGCGCTGGCGCTGACCGCAGCGATCGGGGTTATCCGCTTCACCGACACGCTGGCACGAATGCACTCCGCCACCAAGCCCCAGGTCGCTGGGCTGCTGCTGGCCCTGGCCGGCGCGAGCCTCCAGCTCCGCGATAATTCCGACGTCGGAATGCTCATCGTGACGGGCGTGTTCGCCGTGATCACCGCGCCGGTGATCGCGCACCGCGTTGGGCGGTTGGCCTACCGCGAACAGGAGCTGGCGGACCGCCTGGTGACCGACGAGCTCGAAGCAGACGCCGCCGTTACTCAGCGTGGCTTGGGCGCGCGGGACGCTCAGGACAGCTGAAACTCCACCACCGCGGCCAGCGAGTCGACGGCCTCGCGGAGCGCGGCAAGCCGATCGGCCGCCGACGGCGCGGACAGCACCGCATAGCGGTCGGCCGAGCCGATCGGAATGCGAGAAGCCAACGCGTACAGACGCTTTCCGGCATCCAGTGCGGCGGATTGGTAGTCGCCCAGCACCTCCTCGCGGCTGGGCAGCCGCATCTCGTGAGCGGTCGCGATCCGCGCGAACAGGGCCATTACCCGATCGCCGACCTCAGCCAGCTGGGATTCGGTAACCGGCTTGCTCGGATCCCCTGGCTCGTCGGGCCAGATCTGCACGTTGGCTCGCGGATAGGGATCGTCAGTTAACCAATCGCAGACGCGGATCCGCTCGCCGGTTCGGCAGCGCAGCGTGTACAGGCCCGAGCCGTGATCGATGTGCTCGTTGATCCGGGCCAGCGTACCCACGTCACAGCGTGCGTCGCCGCCACCGACCTCGCGGCCCCGCGAGATCAATACCACGCCAAACGGATCGCCGCGGTTGATGCAGTGCCGCACCAGGGCGCCGTATCGGGGTTCGAAGATACGCAGCGGTAGCTCTTGGTTCGGCAGCAGCGCCGATTCCAGCGGAAACATCGGCAGTTCAACAGGTTTGGGAGCTGACATGGAGCCGCCTCAGTACCACCCGCGCGAAACCGCCGCGGCTGCAACCGCCGCCGGTACCATGGGCACCACGCTAGTGACCACTGAGGTAGTCGAGTAACTGCGGGTACCGCTCGGCGACGCCACGCCATTGCTCGACGTTATTGAGCCGATGCAAGTAAGCGGCGGTAGCAGGGTCCGCCGGAAAGAACGACTCCATGGCCAGGCTCTCCACGCAGACATCGAGCGGGCTGCCGAACGTCGCGATGGTGTTAATGAACCGCAATTTGGCGCCATCGACGCCGAGCAACTCAAAGGGCACGTAAAGCTGGTGTGGATGCTGGGCCGTTCCAACCCGCGGTGCCGGGTATTCCGACAACTCTTGATACAGCCGGCTGATGTCGGGTGCCGCGGTGGCCTCGGCGTGACGGCGGACTCGGCGCAGTATGGCGTCATGCACCTCGCCATGGTTGAGCAACCGCGAAGCCAACCCTCGCGGGTGCAGGCATAGCCTCATCACGTTGATCGGCTTGGACAACAGAGCGGCGTCAACTCCCTCAACAAGCACCAAGCAGCCAACGTTGGCGGCAACCAGATTCCAGCAGGCGTCGGTGACGATAGCCGGATACGGCGCGTGCCCGGCCAGCACCGCGTCGACGGCGGCCTTCACGGGTCTCATCTGGTCGGCGTCCAGCGTGTGCTCGCTGAACGCGGGCGCGTAGCCGCCAGCCAATAGCAGGCGGTTGCGGGCGCCTAGGGGAAGGTCGAGCGACTCGCCGATGCCGAGCAGCAGACTCCGGCTGGCGTTTGCGCGGCCGGTCTCCACGAAACTGATATGACGCGGTGACACCCCGACCCGATGAGCCAGCTCCATCTGGCTCAGGCGCCGGCGCGTGCGCCACTCCCGCACCGCTGCACCGACGGACACTTGTGCAATCTATCGTCGCAACGGCCAGGCAAACCATTACCTGTCAGGTAATCGACATGCTTACCGTAGGGCTCAACAATGCGGTCATGACGCCTCGATCCGCTTCTGGCCTTGCGCCCCAGCCAACCGTTCTGCGCCGGGCGTTCACCGCGGCGGCGGTCGGCCGGGTCGTGTTAGGCGGTGCCGCATTTGCTTCACCGCGGTCGCAAACCCGCATCAACGGCGTGCCGGACCACATGCTGTCGACCGAGCTGAAGTACCTGATTCGGGTCTTCGGGGCCCGCGCGATGGCGCTCGGCTTGGGCTATTTGTCCAGCGACGAGCCCAACCGGCGACGCTGGCAACGGATCGGACTCATGGTCGACACGCTGGACAACGTCAACGCGCTGATCGAGCTGAAAAGCCTCAAGCGCGGCGACCCCGGAGTCCGCACGCTCGTGAGCCTGCTGGCGGTCACCGGTCCCTACGCCGCGCTCGGTGTGGCGGGCGTCGTTCAGGCATGGCGGCTTCCGAAAGGCCAGGCAACCAGATCCGCTTAAATATCAAGCTCGGCGACCAATGCGTCAACGACCGCGCGCAGGTCACCATCGTGGTCCTCGGCCACCCGTCGCTGCCGCTGGTAGGAGGCGCCGATACGGGGGATGTCGGCCACGGCGGCCAGCTCATCGGAGCAATTTAGTGACTTGGCCACCGGCTCCAGCCGGGTCAGTACGTCCTCGAGGTGCTCGGTGACCAACTGCTCGTTGCTGTCGTCGTCCAAGATGATCACCGCGTCCAGGCCGTAGCGGGCGGCACGCCACTTGTTTTCCTGCACATGCCAGGGCGGCATGGTCGGCAGCGTCTCGCCGGCGTCGAGCCGGCGGTCCAGGTCGACCACCAGACAATGCATCAACGCGACCAACGCACCGAGCTCGCGCAGATTGGAAACCCCGTCGCACACCCGGATCTCGATGGTGCCGAGGTGCGGCGAAGGCCTTATGTCCCAACGGATTTCGTTCATGTGATCGATGATGCCGGTCTTCTTCTGGTCATAAACGAAGCTTTCGAACTCGGCCCACGTCTGAAACTGGAACGGCAACCCGGCAGTGGGGAGCTGCTGAAACATCATCGCCCGGTTGCTGGCATACCCGGTGTCTTCGCCGCCCCACCATGGCGAGGACGCCGACAGCGCCAACAGGTGCGGGTAGTAGTTCAGCAGTGACGAGATGATCGGCATCACCTTGTTTGTCGACGAGATCCCGACGTGGACGTGCACGCCCCAGATCAGCATCTGCCGGCCCCACCATTGCGTGCGCTTGATCAACTCGGCATAACGCGGCGCGTCGGTGAGCTTCTGGGTGGACCACTTCGCGAACGGATGGGTGCCGGCGCAGAACAGCTCCATGCCACGGTCCCGGACGATCCGCCGGGCAGGCCCAAGGGTATCGCGCAAATCCGCCATTGCCTCAGCGGCGCATTCGCAGATGCCGCTGACCACTTCCACGGTGTTACGCAGCAATTCCTGGTGCACACGCGGGTTTTCGCCGATCTCGGCGATAACTGCGGTGGCTTCGTTGCTCAGATCCCGGGTTTGGGCGTCGACGAGGGCGAACTCCCACTCCACGCCCACCGTCGGCCGCGGCGAACGAGCGAAGTCGATACGGGAATCACCTTTTGTGGGCGCCCTCCCGGCCGGCGAGCTAGCCGGAACCGATGACACCGCACGCCACCCGCTTACCAGCGTCACCGGTGGCCAACGTGGTCTGATCAGGACCCGGTGTCCCGTTGAGCTGGGTGTAGCGGTCCGCTGGGATGTTGGCGAAGTTGTCGGCGCCGGCGTGGATGATGATTGCGGTCTTTTCGCCGATCAACAGGTCTTCCATGGTGAATGCGTCGGTGGTGGTCACCAGCGTCCCGCTGCCGTCGCTGCGCACCTGCAGCGAAGTCAGGTCACCGCTGGATTGTCCGGCCTTGGCGCGCCCGGGCACCTGGAAGTGCCCGCCCGCGGACAGGAAGTCGCCGGGCGCGCCGCCGGCCGGGGCGACCGAATTGGGCTCACACTTTCCCGTCTGGTGGATGTGTACGCCGTGGAAACCCGGTGCCAGCCGGCCGGTACTGGATGTCGCGATCGTGACGGTCGCGTACCCGTTAGCGAACTCGAGCTTGGCGGTGGCAACCTCGGTGCCGTCGGGCGCCCGCAGTTGGGTAGTCAAGCTCTCGGCTGCGGGCTTCCCCTCTCGATGCCCCTCGGCGCCCGCCGGCGCGGGCGATCCGGTCCAGATTGAGGGCGTAGTACCCGGTGTCGTTGACGCATGTTGTGGCGACGAGCAGGCACTTACCACCGCGACGCACGCGGCCGCGGCGATGGCGGACAGGCTGATAACGGCGACATTGCGGTGACCGGCGGGTTGCGACATAGCGAGAGCCTAACCTGGCGACGTGGTACCCACCGAGCGGGTCGCGACGAACAGCGAAGGGGACCAGCTCAACCCATCACTAGGACGATGACGCCGGGCGCCTGCTCGGCAAGTTCGGCGATTCGCCGCTCCACCGGTGCTCCCAGCTTTTGACCCACCGCGTCCGCGGTGGCCCGCTCACCTTCCGCATCGCCGTAATAAACGGTGGTCGCTGAGACATCGGCCACCGAAAGATTAGTGACTTCAGTCACTTTGAAACCGGCCGCCTTGAGTTGATCTGCGACGCGGGCGGCAACGCCTTCTTTGCCGGAAATATTGTAGACGCGCACCTCGGCCTGGTTCACCGCTGGTTTGGCGCTCGTCGAGCTCGGCTCCGAACTCGTGGTCGTCATGCTGGCCACCGGCGCGGAGTCGTCGTCCGAATTCCCGGACGAACCCAAAGCCTGCCAGCCAAGCAGCAAGAAGATGACGCCCAGGAACAACAGCACCATCACCATGGCCCGTAGAGGAAGTCCCGAAGAGTCGGGTACACGCTCGTTCATCGAGCCAACTGTAGCCAGGATTAGGCCCAAACCTGCAACGGCAGGCACCGAGCCGGATGGGGGGTCAGGTCACCTCAAAGCCCAGGCGCCGTGCTGCGCGCGCCTTCTGACGGCTGGCCCGGAGCCGCCGCAAGCGCTTCACCAACATAGGGTCTGCAGCCAGCGCTTCGGGTCGATCAACCAGCGCATTGAGCACTTGGTAGTAGCGTGTCGCCGACATCGAGAACAACTCTTTGATGGCATCTTCCTTGACACCGGCGAACTTCCACCACTGACGTTCGAAAGCCAGGATGTCGTGCTCACGACGAGTCAAACCATGGGCGATTTCAGAGCCGTCCCCCGCTCGATTTGTCCGCGCCATAGCGCCGTCCATATCGCTTACCCTGGACCCTTCCGGCGAATGCTCAAAACTAGCTCGAATGACTTGACCTATAACGGGGCATGTTCCGGCGAATATTGAACCACGCCGGCAACTGTCCGCCGGGAACCCGACCCGCGAGTCGGCCGACTTACGCGGATTGGCTTGCATTTCCTCCGCCGAGCGGCCGACAGTCGAGTCGAGTGTGCGGAGAGCTTCCAGAGTGCGCACCCGGCGGCTATCTTGCCGCGAATCCGCCATAGGCGCACTTTCGAAGCCGCCACGGCACACTCGATCGCCCGCCGCAACACGGCCGGCTCGGAAAGGTTACGAGGCGGGCCCAGCCCAATTGCCCGCCTCCTCAACCCGCCGCAACACGGCGGGCTCGGAAAGGTTACGAGGCGGGCCTAAGCTAGCCGACCATGGCTGTCGTTCCCATTCGCATCGTCGGCGATCCGGTACTGCACACTCCGACGAATCCGATACCGGTCGCCGCCGACGGATCGCTACCGGCCGATCTGCCCACGCTGATCGCTGACATGTACGACACCATGGACGCCGCATACGGTGTGGGCCTGGCCGCCAACCAGATTGGGTACGGACTGCGGGTATTCGTCTATGACTGCGCCGAGGACCGCGGCAATAATCCGCGCCGTCGAGGTGTCGTCATCAACCCAGTACTGGAGACCTCCGCAATTCCGGAAACCATGCCCGACCCCGACCACGACGAGGAAGGTTGCCTGTCGGTGCCCGGCGAATCGTTTCCCACCGGGCGCGCCACGTGGGCACGAGTCACCGGACTCGACGCCGACGGCAAGCCGGTCGACATCGAAGGCACCGGCCTGTTCGCGCGGATGCTGCAACACGAGACCGGGCACCTGGATGGATACCTCTACCTGGACCGTCTCATCGGCCGTCATGCGCGCAGCGCGAAACGAGCTGTCAAGTCACACGGCTGGGGTGTTCCCGGCCTGTCGTGGCTGCCGGGCGAGGGGCCCGACCCGTTCGGTCACTGATGATGATCTCCTGGCCAAACTTTGGAACGCGAGTAACAGTGCGCTACCGCCGGCCGCTCGGATCGGTCCCGCCGCTGACCGACGCGGTGGGCCAGCTGTTGGCAGTCACACCGACGGTGCGGGTGCAGACGAAGACCGGCGCGACGGTCCAGATCGCGCCCAGTGACGTCGTAGCCGTGCGAGTGCTGACCGATGCGCCGGTACGCACCGCCGAGATCCGGGCTATCGAGTACGCCGCTGCCGCAGCCTGGCCCGGCCTGGAACACGCGTGGCTGGACGGCTGGCTGCTGCGGGCCGGCCGCGGAGCCCGCCTCGCAGCCAATTCCGCTGTCCCGCTGGACATCTCAGCCCATACCCGCACCATCCGCGCGATCGTCTCCTGGTACCGGCGACGCGATCTCGTGCCCCGACTGGCCGTCGCTGACCGACTACTGCCACCGGCGTCCGACCTGGTGGTGGAGTACATCGAACACGTGTGGGTGCGCGACACCGATGATGCGTCAACCCAGCAAACCGACCGGACAATCGCCGTGTCGGCCCGCCCGGACGACGCCTGGCTGCGGCTCTATCACCCCCAGGAACCCAACGACGTACTTACCGCAGTTATTGACGGCGAACTGGCATTCGGTACCCAGCCTGGCGTGGCGGTCGCTCGCGCAGCCGTAACGGACGCACCGGACGGCACCCGGTGGGTGGGACTGTCGGCAGTACCCGGCGACAAACAGTTCGGCGGCGCGCGGCTGTGCGCCGCGCTACTGGCTTGGGGCGCAGGTCGCGGCGCGACCCGTGCCTACCTGGCCCTGCCCGACGCCGCGACCGAACCGGCGACGTCGTGGGGCTTCCGGCTGCACCATCGGCGTAGGTACCTTCGCCCACCCGATAGCCTCTAGCCATGCCCGACGGCATCCTGCGCCTGGCCACCTGGAACGTCAATTCGATTCGGACCCGCCTGAACCGCGTCCTTGACTGGCTGGTTCGGGCAAATGTCGACGTGTTGGCAATGCAGGAGACCAAGTGCTCGGACGCCCAATTCCCGACCTTGCCATTATTCGAACTGGGCTACGAGGTCGCACACGTCGGCTTTAACCAGTGGAACGGCGTGGCAATCGCATCTCGCGTCGGCATCGACGACGTCCAGATCGGGTTCGATGGTCAACCCACCTGGAGCAACAAGCCCGAGGTAGCCGCCACCGCGGAAGCCCGCGCCTTAGGGGCGACCTGCGGCGGGGTGCGGGTCTGGAGTCTGTATGTCCCTAACGGCCGCGCACTAGACGATCCACACTACGCCTATAAGTTGGATTGGCTTGCTGCGCTTAAGGATACCGCCCAAGGTTGGCTACGAGCCGATCCTGGCGCACAGATTGCGCTGGTGGGCGACTGGAACATCGCCCCGACCGACGAGGACGTCTGGAGCACCGAGTTCTACACCGGAGCCACGCACGTCTCCGAGCCGGAGCGCAAGGCTTTCAACGCCATTGTCGATGCCCAATTCTCAGACCTAGTAAGGCCTTTCACCCCGGGCCCGGGCATCTACACTTACTGGGATTACACGCAGCTGAGGTTTCCGAAAAGGCAGGGCATGCGCATCGATTTCATCCTCGGGTCGCCGACATTGGCCGGCCGCGTCCTCGACGCGCAGATCGTCCGCGAGGAGCGCAAAGGCAAGGCACCGAGCGATCACGCGCCGCTCTTTGTCGATTTGCGTGACGGCTTAGTCACCCAACCGGTAGAGACTCTGTAGCAAATGTTCATTGTCTGCGCGTTTGTAACGTGGCAGGCTTTTAGGTGAAACACGAGGTGTGAAGTATGCGTCTCAGAGGTATACAAAAGGTTACGAGGCAGGGAGTCATTATGGGAGTCGTCGGCGGAGCGGTCCGCAGCGTTGGTCGAACGGTGAGCCAGGCCGCGACGGCGACTACGGCGGCCGCTGGCGCTGTAGGTGGAGCGGCAGTCAACGGAGTTGTAGGCGGCGTCAAGGGAGCCGCGGAAGGAATTCAGCGGGGGCTTAGCACCGGAAGCAAGTCGACACCAGCGGCCGCGCTGGCAATCGGCGCGTTAGGCGTCACCGGCATCGTCGAATGGCCGATCCTGTTGGCCGTTGGTGGCGGCGTCTTGTTGTTACGGCGGATGAACAAAAGGTTTGAGGATGCCGCGCCGCCGGTGAAGGCGAGACTGACGCCGGTGCCGACAGCCGAGGTTGAGCCGGAAAAAGCCCCGCCGCGCAAGGCAACTAAGACGGCGGCCAAGAAGACATCTGGGCGGCGGGCCGGTACCGGCGATCTGCGCAGCACCAACTGATGGGGGCGTTGAGCACCCGTTGAGCATTGCCACGTCCATAAGACGGTCGCTGCCGCTGCGCGCACTCGCCTCCGGCGTCCAAGTGACCACTGCCCTTACCGCCGCATCAGTTACTACCGCAGCAGTCGTTGCCGAAACGCTGGGCAAGACGGCGGGATCGGTTGCCAAAGCGTGTTTGGATGCCGGCGCCGCCCCGCTGCGCGAAGGGGCCAAGGCGGTTTCCGACGACTTCTCTCCCGAAACATTGCGCCGACACTGTTGCCGCGGCGCAGGCCGCGCGTGGATCGAGGTACGCGGCCTCGAGTACGACAGCGAGATCGGGCGCGTCGTGTTGGATTCGCTGCGGGCCCAACCCGGTGTCACAGCGGCCACCTTGAACTGCCCGCTATCGCGTGTCGTCGTCGACATTGACGAATCGGACACGTCGCTGCGCGACCTCTGCCGCGTCGTCGAAGACGTCGAGAATCGTTATCGCTTAAGGCAACACACTTACCAGCAGGCGCACCGGACCAGCCTGCCGGGCGACGGCGTAGTGCTGGCCACCAGAGCGCTAACCCTAGCCGCCAATGCTGCCGGGCTCGGACTGGCGGTCGGTGGCCGCGCCCTACGCTGGCCACGATTGCCAACCAGCGTGCTCGCCGGCGTGGTGGCAATGGACTACCAGCCGAGATTGCGCGGGCTGCTGGAGGATCGCATCGGCACTCCCGCAACAGACACCGTGCTAACCCTGGCTGTGGCCGCTATGGAAACCCTCACGCAGGCGCCGGCGTCGTTGTCGGTGGGCCTGGTGATGCAGACACTGAAGGCCGCCGAATGCCGGGCGGCGGCGAAAGCATGGCGCTATCACGAACCGCAGCTGGCCCGGCACGCCGACCAACCTCCGGTGAACACTTCGTCTCCGATCCCGCCGCCGGCGCCGGCGCGAGCTGTCGAACGCAATGCCGGTCGTTTCGCGCTCATCCAAGCCGTCAGCGCCGGGTTGATTGGCGTCGGCACCCGCAATGTGGACACGGCCGCCACTGCAGCACTGGTGGCGACCCCGAAGGCCAGTCGAACCACACCCGAGGCCTTCGCCGCTGCGCTTGGCCAGGGCCTAGCCGATCAGTATCAGGTATTGCCACTACGCCCGGAGGGCTTGCGCCGTCTCGCCGAGGTCGACGCGATCGTCATTGACCCTCGAGTGTTGTGCACCAACGACCTACGGGTGGGCCGCATTAGCGGCGCCCACGAGGACGAGCTGTCGGTGGCATGGAACCATGCCCAGCTTCTCCTGGAGCAGAACGGCCTGCGTCCGGGCTGGCATTCGGTGCCCGGAATACCCTCTCGAACAACGGATTCTGCTGTCAAAGCGCTTTTCCTTCCCGCGCATGATCCGTTTGCCTCGGCTGTGGTGGGTGAGGCACATCGCTCCGGAGCCGAGCTGGTGTCGGTCGATGTCGACTCCCTGGGTGAGTTGCGGCCGGCGTTCGACGATGTCCGGCCGCTACCGAACGGATCCGTCGACGACGCGTTGGCCGCCACGGTAGCCGATCTGCATAACAAAGGACGTACCGTTGTCCTGCTGTCATCGGTCGACGGACAGGCGACTTCGCTGGCTGACGTCGCGCTGGGCGTATTAACGCCCGCCGGCACCGACGCTCCGCCCTGGTGCGCCGACGTGTTGCTGCCCGACCTTGCGGCCGCCTGGCGGCTGATGCGTGCAATTCCGGCGGCCCGGTCAGCACGTCGACGTGGTGTCGAAATATCAGGCGGTGCATCGGCTTTGGGTGCTCTGCTGATGCTGCCAGGTGTTCGCGGCCTGGGCCCCGGGCCGGTCACCACCGGCGCGGCCGCCGGCATGCTTTCGGGCTACCTGCTGGCGCGCAAGATCGTCACTGCGCTCCCACCCCGACCGGCGGCTTTCCACGAGTGGCACGCCATGTCGCCCGAGCAAGTCCGCAAACTCCTGCCGTCGCCCCATAGCCAGACGCAGCCGGCAGCGCAGCCGTCGACGCTGGCCATCCGCGCCATTGCGGGTGGCATGCACACGGCACAGCGTGGCGCACAACTCACCGCGGCGCCGGTGCAAGCGATCGGACGGCTAGTGGGTGCGGTACGTGCCGAATTGTCCGATCCCCTGACCCCCATGTTGGCGCTGGGCGCTACCGCCAGCGCGGTGCTGGGTTCGCCGGTTGACGCGGTGATGGTTGGCTCGGTGCTCACCGGCAACTCCATACTTGCCGCGACTCAGCGGCTGCGGGCCGAGAGCAGGCTGAATCACCTTCTAGCACTACAGGTTCCGCCAGCTAGGAAGGTGCTGACCGACCTAGACGGACAACGCGGGTACACCGACGTCATCGCCGAGCGATTGCAGCCTGGCGATGTCATCGAAGTGCGTACCCATGAGGTAGTCCCAGCCGATGCCCGAATACTCGAGGAAGTCGACCTGGAAGTCGACGAATCTGCGCTTACCGGCGAATCGCTTTCGGTGACCAAACAGGTCGATGCGACACCGGGCGCCGATCTGGCTGAGCGTCGCTGCATGCTGTACGCGGGCACCACCGTCGTCGCGGGCACCGCGGTTGCGCTGGTGACCGCCGTCGGCGCCGACACCCAGGAACGGCGCGCCGCCGAACTCGTGTCCGGGGACCTGTCCAACGTCGGGCTGCAGCACCAGCTGAGCCAACTTACCAACCGGGCCTGGCCGATCAGCATGACCGGCGGTGCGATGGTCACCGGTCTCGGCCTGCTGCGCCGCCAAGGCCTGCGCCAGGCGGTTGCCAGTGGCATCGCCGTCACAGTGGCTGCGGTTCCGGAAGGCATGCCGCTGGTGGCGACACTGGCCCAACAAGCTTCGGCACGACGGCTGACGCACTTGGGAGCCCTGGTCCGGATCCCACGTTCGGTGGAGGCGCTCGGTCGCGTCGACATGGTCTGCTTCGACAAGACGGGAACACTCAGCCAAAACCGCTTGCGGGTAGCCAAGGTGCGGCCGGCGCCTGGTCACACCAGCGACGAGGTGCTGCGCTGCGCGATACACGCCGCACCGGCAACCAACGGTGGCCCGCAGGTGCACGCCACCGACGTTGCCATCGTCGAGGCGGCGCCGTCCGCAGCAACCCCTTACGGGGACCCGCCCGACGCTCATCTGCCGTTCCGGTCGGGCAGGTCGTTCTCCGCGTCCGTTTCAGGCACCGAACTAAGTGTGAAAGGAGCACCGGAGGTAGTGCTGGCCGCCTGCGGCGCCGACGCTGCTGCCGCCGCCGAGATGGTCGCCGAGCTGGCCGGCAACGGATTGCGGGTGATTGCGGTAGCACGGCGCCAGCTGGATCCCCAGCAGGCTCGCTCGGTTCTCGACAACCCCGATGGGATTGCCGATTTCTGCCGCGCCGGCTTGTCCTTGATGGGTTTTGTGGGATTGTCAGACACCCCACGTGACACGGCCGCCGGTTTGCTGGCAGATCTGGACAAACATGGGCTCGACGTGCGGCTGATCACCGGGGATCATCCGATCACCGCCACGGCGATCGCGACCGAACTGGGTATGTCGGTCACCGCCGATCAGGTCATCAGTGGCGCCGAGTGGGACGCGTTATCGCGCCGAGACCAGGAAAAGGCGGTGGCCGAGCGGGTCATCTTCGCTCGAATGACACCGGAGAACAAGGTGCAGATCGTGCAGACACTTGAACGCAGCGGTCGGGTGTGCGCAATGGTTGGCGACGGCTCCAACGACGCCGCCGCAATCCGGGCCGCCACCGTGGGTATCGGCGTCGTCTCGCACGGCAGCGACCCAGCTTCGGTCGCTGCAGACATGGTGCTGATCGACGGACGCATCGAATCGCTGCTGCCCTCCATCCTGGAGGGGCGCCAACTGTGGCAGCGGGTACAGGCGGCGGTGTCGGTGCTGCTCGGCGGCAATGCGGGTGAGGTGGCATTCGCCATCATCGGCAGCGCGATCAGTGGAACCTCACCGCTGAACACTCGTCAGCTGTTGCTGGTGAACATGCTGACCGACGCGTTGCCGGCCGCGGCGCTGGCGGTCAGCAAGCCACGCGGCGAAATGAATCCTGACGCCCGCGGCCCGGATCAGCGCGCGCTGTGGCGGGCGGTTGGTGTGCGCGGCACCACCACCGCCGCAGCCGCCACCGCGGCGTGGATGATGGCCGGGTTCAGCGGACTGCCTCGCCGCGCCTCCACGGTTGGGCTGGTCGCGCTGGTCGCCGCGCAGCTGGGGCAGACGCTGTTGGACTCGCATGACTGGCTGGTGGTGATCACCGCGCTGGGTTCACTGGCCGCGATGGGCACCTTGATCAGCATCCCCATCGTCAGCCAACTGCTCGGCTGTACCCCGCTCGACCCGGCCGGGTGGGCACAGGCCCTTGGCTCCGCCGCTGCAGCGACCGCCGCGATGGCCGTTCTGAATCGCATTTTGGACAATAGGGACGGCAAGCCGGAACCCGCAAACCCGGCCCCGACGCCCGACAAAATGCCGGCTCCCGCTCCACAATCTCCACAACCCCCACGCGCCACAACAGCGCGTAAATCTCCCGCAAAGGCACGGTCAGCAACGCAGCAAACGATGAAATTAGCGGATCGGCCACGGCGTCGTTCCTCACCATACGTCCGACGGTGACCGCACGACCCTGCTCGGCGGCAAACCCTTCGTTACTGAAAGGCAAATGATGGTGGAAAAGAAAGCGCGCACAGCCGTATCCCAGCGCGAAGCAGTGGCAAAAGTTCGAGCAGGCCAGACATTTGTCGTGAACCTTCCGCTGGTGGGCAAGGTCGAGGTGCCTCCGCCGGAGCAACTGGCCTATTTCGGTGGTCTGGCCGTGCTGGCTGCCTTGGAACTTATCGAGTGGCCGGTGGCGCTGGTGATCGCCACCGGGCACGTCCTGGCCAATAACCACCACAACCGGATGTTGGAGGAGCTCGGCGAGGCGATGGAAGAGGCCTAGCGCATGGGCAGACCGTGCTCATGGCGGCTCGACACTCGACCCGAATCGCCGCCTGCGCCATCCAAATTCATGCCGACCCGGCTATCCGGCGCCAGGCGGGATACGCTCATGCACCGTCAGCAACACATGGTCAAACTGGCTTTGGGCCGCCGCCGACGTTGCCGGCAAACGTGAGACTTCGGCAACGACTTGTTTTGCCAGTGCCCGCAGCTTGACGTTCGTCTCTTGCGATCGCCACTGCAGGACATGGAAGGCCTGCTCGGGATTGACCCGGTACACGGCCATCAGCACGCCCTTGGCCTGCTCGATCGCGGCGCGGTTCTCGAACAGGTCAGGCAGCGCCTCGTCGAGCACTTCCTGCCGAGTCTCGTCGAACGCGTTGGTCAGGTCGATGTAGTAGCCGGAAGTTCCCACGACCGCGCCCGAATCGTCCAGCAGGCGGTCGGCCACGACAATCGCGTCGTGCACGCTACCCGCGGTGTCGACGAAGCGATGGCGGCTGGAGAAAGACTCCCTTGAGCGCAGGGCATAGTCAAGCAGGTCCTGCACATGAGCGCGGTCGTCGGGATGCTTGTGCGACAACACCAGTTCCGTCGTCGGGACTACCGATCCGGGTTGGTAGCCGTGCATCCTTGCCAGTTCGTCTGACCACTCCCAACGTTGACCGATGAACCAGAAGCGGAAACTGGCTACGTTCAAGTAGTTATTTGCCGCCGCGGATTGAGCGGCGCCGATCGCCGGATCAGGACGGTCGAGCTGGTGCACGTTTCACATCGTTCCACTCCGCGCATCGCCTGGCCACCGTGATCTGACGAGAAACGCGCGCTCCCGATGAAACGGCCGAACCAGGCCACACAACGGCGATACGTCGTTGTTTGGGGAACTGGGGAGGTATCAGATGGCATTTGTGATCACGTCACCGACCATGGTGGCAGCGGCGGCAACCGACTTGTCCAGCATCGCTGCGGCCCTCGACGCCGCCAACACCACGGCGGCAGCGTTCACGACGACAGTCCTGGCTGCCGGTGCCGATGAGGTATCGGCGGCCATTGCAGCGCTATTCCGCTGCCACGCCCAGCAGTATCAGGAACTCAGCGCTCAGGCGGCGGCGTTTCATGACCAGTTTGTGCAGGCGCTGAACTCGAGTGCTGGAGCGTATGCCAGGGCGGAGGCCACCAACGTCGAGCAGATGCTACTTAATACGATCAACGCGCCGAGCCGGACGCTGTTGGGCCGCCCGCTGATCGGCAACGGCACCGATGGGACCACTCCGGGCGGCAACGGCGGACCCGGGGGAATCCTGTACGGCAACGGCGGTAACGGGGCGCCCGGCGCGGCGGGCCGGGCGGGAGGAAACGGCGGGGCGGCCGGACTGATCGGCCATGGCGGAGCCGGCGGGGCAGGCGGGGCCGGCGCGACCGGCGGTCGCGGCGGGGCCGGCGGATTGTTGTTTGGCAACGGCGGTCCGGGCGGCAACGGCGGCAACGGCGGTGCCGGAGTAGCCGGCGGGCTCGGCGGCAACGGCGGGGCCGCCGGACTCTGGGGCCACGGCGGAGCCGGCGGGGCTGGCGGAACAGGCGGGATTGGTTCCGGCGCCGTGGTCGCTGCCGGCGCCGGCGGGAACGGCGGGATCGGCGGGGCCGGAGGGTTGCTGTTCGGCAATGGCGGGAATGGCGGCGACGGCGGTAATGGCGGGTTGTGGAACGGAAGTTCTTCCGTAGGCGGCGCTGCGGGTGGCATAGGCGGGACCGGGGGTGACGCCGGGCTATTTGGCGCCGGCGGAACAGGCGGGGCAGGCGGGGCCGGCGAGTCCGGCGGCAGCGGCGGCGGGGGCGGCGGAGCCGGAGGGTACGGTGGCGCCGGCGGGCTACTGTACGGCGATGGTGGCTCTGGTGGAAACGGCGGCAACGGCGGAAACGTCGACACCAACGGCGGGATTGGCGGAGCAGGCGGTCACAGCGGTAAAGCTCAGCTGTTCGGAAACGGCGGGAGCGGGGGGACCGGCGGGGCTGGCGGCCGAGCTACCAACGCGGCGCCTGCTGGCGGCGCGGGTGGTGCCGCGGGAAACGCTGGCCTGTTCTTCGGCAATGGCGGGGCCGGCGGAGGCGGCGGAAGCGGCGGAAACGTCACGGCCCAGTCTGGTTTCGCCGGGGCCGGTGGCAGCGGCGGCCACGGCGGTATCGCCGGTTTCGTCGGCAATGGCGGCGCCGGTGGTGCGGGCGGCAAGGGCGGCGACGTGCTGGCCGCTGCGCCCGGCGGTCGGGTGGTGCCGGCGGAACTGGCGGTGATGGTGGCCAGGCCAGGCTGATCGGCAACGGCGGCGACGGCGGCGCGGGTGCCACCGGCGGGCGTGGACTAGCCGTTGGCACCGGCGGTGATGGCGGCAACGGTGGTCAGGGGGCAGTGCTGGTGGGCAGTGGTGGCCGCGGCGCAGTCGGCGGCGCCGGCGGTGCCGGCGGTTTCGGGGGTACTGGTGGTGACGGCGGTGACGGCGGCGACGCTGTCGGGTTGATCGGCGATGGAGGCGACGGCGGGTCCGGTGGACCGGGCTCGACTCCCGGTGGGGGCGGTGACGGCGGCAACGGCGGCAGTCCCGGGCGGCTGGCAGGCAGCCCAGGCGCAACCGGCCCGCATGGCTAGCACCAAGTCGCACCTGCACAGCGGCGCCGCGCTGCGCTAGCGTGGGACAGATCAACCAAACCCACGCGGGAGCGCACACCCGGTGCGCTGAGAGGACGGCTCGGGGCCGTCGACCGTACGAACCTGACCGGATAATGCCGGCGTAGGGAGATGATGATGACCGTCACTGTCAAACCATCCGTGACCACCGGACCGATCGCGGGTAGTAGCAAGGTTTACCGCGAAGCAGAGGGGCCGGGCGGGGTCCTTCTCCGGGTGCCGTTTCGGCGGGTGCACCTTTCCACCGGAGAGCACTTCGACCTGTACGACACTTCCGGGCCGTACACCGACTCAGACGCGGTCATCGATCTGACCACCGGCCTGTCTGCACGGCGCGGGGTGGTCCGTGACCGCGGCACCCAGCTGCAGCGCGCCCGCGCCGGCGAGATTACCGCTGAGATGGCGTTTATCGCCGCCCGTGAAGGCATGCCCGCCGAGCTGGTGCGTGGCGAGGTTGCCTACGGCCGGGCGGTGATCCCGGCCAACCACAACCACCCCGAGAGCGAGCCGATGATCATCGGCAAGGCGTTCGCGGTCAAGGTCAACGCGAATATCGGGAACTCCGCGGTGACGTCCTCCATCGCCGAGGAGGTCGACAAGATGGTGTGGGCCACCCGCTGGGGTGCCGACACCATCATGGACCTGTCCACCGGCAAGAACATCCACGAAACCCGCGAATGGATCCTGCGCAATTCGCCGGTTCCGGTCGGCACCGTGCCGATCTACCAGGCACTGGAGAAGGTGAAAGGCGACCCGACCGAACTGACCTGGGAAATCTACCGCGACACCGTGATCGAGCAGTGCGAGCAGGGTGTGGACTATATGACCGTGCACGCCGGAGTGTTGCTGCGGTATGTGCCGTTGACCGCTAAGCGGGTCACCGGGATCGTCAGCCGCGGTGGGTCGATCATGGCCGCCTGGTGCCTGGCGCATCATCGGGAATCGTTCCTGTACAAGCATTTTGACGAACTCGCCGATATTTTCGCGCACTACGACGTCACCTTCTCGCTGGGCGACGGGCTGCGGCCCGGTTCCATCGCCGACGCCAACGATGCCGCTCAGTTCGCCGAGCTGCGTACCCTGGGCGAGTTGACCAAGATCGCCAAAGCCCATGGCGCACAAGTAATGATCGAGGGCCCCGGACACGTCCCGATGCACAAGATCGTCGAGAATGTGCGGCTGGAAGAAGAGCTGTGCGAGGAGGCCCCGTTTTACACACTGGGTCCGCTGGCCACCGACATCGCCCCGGCCTATGACCACATCACCTCGGCGATCGGCGCGGCGATCATCGCCCAGGCCGGCACGGCCATGCTGTGCTATGTCACCCCGAAAGAACACCTGGGGTTGCCGGACCGCAAGGACGTCAAGGACGGGGTGATCGCCTACAAGATCGCCGCCCACGCCGCCGATCTGGCCAAGGGGCATCCGCGCGCACAGGAAAGAGATGACGCGCTGTCCACTGCTCGATTTGAATTCCGCTGGAACGATCAGTTCGCGTTGTCGTTAGACCCTGACACCGCACGGGAATTTCACGACGAGACGCTGCCCGCCGAACCGGCCAAGACCGCGCACTTCTGCTCGATGTGTGGGCCGAAGTTCTGCTCCATGCGCATCACGCAGGATGTCCGCGACTACGCCGCCGAGCACGGCCTGGAGACCGAAGAGGATGTCGAGGCCATGCTGGCCAGCGGCATGGCGGAAAAGTCACGCGAGTTCGCCGAGCACGGCAACCGGGTGTACTTGCCGATCACCCCGTGAACTCGTTGCCGCCCGTTCTGCCTGTGCCGCCGCCGGGGGCGACGCCGCAGCGGGTGCTGACGGTAGCCGGTTCAGACTCCGGTGGCGGTGCCGGTATCGAAGCCGATATGCGGACCATGGCGCTGCTGGGCGTGCACGCCTGCGTCGCGGTCACCGCGGTAACCGTGCAGAACACGTTGGGAGTAAAGAGTTTTCACGAGGTTCCGGACGATGTCGTGGCCGCACAGATCGAGGCGGTGGTCGCCGATATCGGCGTTCACGCAGCCAAAACCGGGATGCTGGCGTCGTCGCGCATCATCGCCACGCTGGCAGCGACCTGGCGCCGGCTCGATCTGGGGGTTCCGCTTGTCGTCGACCCGGTCTGCGCGTCCATGCACGGCGACCCACTACTGGCGGTGTCGGATTTAAACGCGCTGCGCGAGCAGCTTTTTCCGTTGGCCACCCTGGTGACACCGAACCTCGACGAGGTGCGCCTGCTGGTTGATATCGACGTGGTCGACGCGGGATCGCAGCGGGCGGCCGCAAAGGCCTTACATGCGTTGGGTCCTGGGTGGGTCCTGGTCAAGGGCGGCCACCTGCGCTCCTCGGACACCAGCTGTGACCTGCTCTATGACGGCGCCGATTGCTACGAATTCACCGCACCACGGGTGCCCACCGGCAACGACCACGGCGGCGGCGACACGCTTGCATCCGCGATCGCCTGCGCGCTGGCACACGGGTTCAGCGTGCCGGACGCGGTGACGTTCGGAAAGCAATGGGTCACCGAATGCCTGCGCGCCGCCTATCCGTTGGGCCACGGCCACGGCCCGGTCTCCGCACTCTTTCGGCTGTCATGAACCTCGATCAGATCGCTGGGGTCGCACACCGACCTGACGGCTCCCCGCACGGCGTCGTGGTGCTGACCCACGGCGCCGGTGGCAGCCGGGAGTCGGTGCTGCTGCAACATGTTTGCGACGAGTGGGCGCGGCATGGCTGGGTGGCGGTCCGGTATAACCTGCCCTACCGCCGCCGCCGCCCCAAAGGTCCGCCGTCCGGCTCGGCAGAATCCGACCGGGCCGGCATTGTCGAAGCGATCGAATTGTGCCGAGGCCTTGCCGGCGGCCCGCTGATAGCGGGCGGGCATTCCTACGGCGGCCGGCAAACGTCCATGGTGGTGGCATCAGGGCAAGCGCCGGTCGACGTGTTGACCCTGTTCTCTTATCCGGTGCACCCGCCCGGCAAGCCGGAGCGCGTCCGCACCGAGCATCTACCGAACATCACGACACCCACGGTTTTCACCCACGGCAGCTCCGATCCGTTCGGCACGCTCGCGGAAGTGCGCCACGCTGCTGCGCTCATCGCCGCGCCGACCGAGGTCGTGGAGATCACCGGTGCGCGCCACGACCTGGCTTCGAAGACCGTCGACGTCGCCGGGCTGGCCGTCGAGGCGTCATTGCGCCTGTTGCCAGGCCAAACAGGCTAGCTAGAAAGGTGGCGGCTCGTCGTCTGCGGCGGCTGGTACTTCCTCAGGTCGCTGCTGGGCAGCGACACTTTCGCGGGCCTGCTGGTTTTGCCGCCGTTCGGCGGCAACGTAGGCGGCGCGGTTCTGCGCCCGGGTGGTGGCGCGGATCGGCATCATCGCGGTGCGGTCCCCACAGCGGTCGGCACCGCCTTCCGGCTCGCGGCTGGGTACCTGGCCGGTTGGTGCGCACAAGCTGGGAAATAGCAGCGCGCTACCCGGAGCGGTGACGTAGGTATGGCCCGACGGCGAGGTCCAAATCACCGTGCCGTCGGGTAGTTGTTTATCGCGCCAACCCCAAAAGGTCTTGATCAAATGATGGCTTCTACAAAGGCATTTCAAGTTAGAGGCGTGGGTGGCACCGCCATCGCCATACGGGATCGTGTGGTCGATGTCGGTGTGCAGTGCGGGCCGATCGCACCCGGGAAACCGACAGGTTAAATCGCGGCAGCGGACGAAATCAGCCAACGCACGCGACGGCGTATAACCAGGCTCGGAGGCTGCGTCGGCCGGATGCACGAGCGGGCGCAGCCGTGCCGAGTCGGCCAATTCGGCAATCAACTCGGCGGGTATGAGTCCCTCGCGGTCGACCATCGCGGCAGGGTTCGGTGAACTGCCGTTGAGGCTCGCCTGATCGGCGACCACATGGATTACCACGGGCCGCGGCACCGGCGTGGTAGCTGCGGCGCAGCCCGGCTGCCCACAGCGGCACTCCAGCCGTTCGGCCCCTCCCGTCAAGGCGCCCATGGCGTCGGCGCGACGCTGGTTGCGAGTGCGCGGGTCACCGTCGCACACCGTGGCAGCCAACGCATCCAGGCGCGCATCCAACGCATACGCGTCGGTGCTGACCAGCCTGCCAAAGACTTCGGTGAGGCCGCTGCCGTCGTCCCAGATCGACAGTTCGCGTTCCGCCTGCTGCTCCCGGCGGCGGCGCACCGCATCACGATCGGCGCGGGCCACCACCCGGTCGACGTAGGCGGATAGTCGTGATCGTGTCATCGACGGCCATCGGCTCACTTTCACGGCAAGTTCGGCGTCGACGAGGGCCATCACGTCGTTGTCGTCGATTAAGTCGGTGCGATACACCATCGTCTGAAACGTCGCATAGCTGATGTCACCGGCCAGCAACATGGCGCCAACCTTAGGCAGCCGGTTGCGCAGTGCCCGCGAATAGTGCAGATAGCTCGACGCCAACCCCTGACTGATCCGCAACGCCGCGGCGACCTCAGCGCTCACCGCCTCCCAGGTATCAGTCCCCCACGACTCACGCTCGCCAGACGCCTGCAACCGCAACACATCAAGCTCGCCGATCGCGGCCAACCGCTCCCCTGTCGCCCGATTTTCCGCCCGCGTGGCCGCGCAGATCCGATCCACCAAAGCCGCCGACTCCGCCGTCGTTGCGGGATAACGCCGCTCGAACCACTCCTCATTCTGGGCGACTATGCGTTCGAACATACTTTCGATTATGCCACACAGGTCCAACACCCGCTGCTACCAAAACGGGACGGATTGATGGATGCGCAATCCGCCGCCCGCAGTGACCCGGGGTTTGGGTCTGATGAGCCGAAATGGCACCGGATAGCTTCCGAATCCGTTGCCGGAGGACCATCCTCCGCTTATCGGAATCGCCCGCCAGTCAGATCGAACAGTTGAACGGGGAGCAGATGTCGTTGGTGATTGCCGCGCCGGGCGTAGTGGCGATGGCAGCAGAAAGTCTCGCTGGGATTGACTTGTCGACCGCCGCCAATGCGGCGGCCGCGGTCCCGACCAGAGCGCTGGTGGCCGCCGCTGGTGATGAGGTGTCGGTGGCCGTTGCGGCGTTGTTTTCCCATCACGCCGAGCAGTATCAGGCGCGAAGCGTTCAGGCGGGCGGCGTTTCAGCGCCCGGTTCGCGCCGGCGCTGGCCGCAGCTGGGGCGGGTATGCGGCCGCCGAGGCGGCTAGTGCCGCGCCGTTGCAGACCCGGGAGCAAGGCCTGCTGGCTGTGGTCAATGCGCCCGCCGCGGCGGTGTTGGGCCGCCCGCTGATCGGCAATGGCACCAACGGGGACCGGGGAGGCCGGTGAGCCGGGAGGGGTACTTGCCGAGCGACGGCGGCACCGGTGGCTCCGGCGCCCCAGCCAGCCCGGGGGTGCCGGTGGAGCCACCGGATTGATCGGCAACGGCGGTGCCGGCGGCGGCGCCCTCGGGTTCATCGGGTCGGGCGGGAACAGCGGCGACAGCGGCAACGCCGGGCTAGTGATCAACGGCACCTTCACCGCGTCGACATACGGCGACGGCGGCAACGGCGGCAACACCGGCCTAAACCGCGTAGCGCGAGTAGCACCCGTCCATATCGGCGCCAACGACCCCGGCCCGGAATGCGGCGATCCGGGTAAACCCGGCGGGCACGCTGATGCCGTCGGCGTCACTGGCAACCATATGGTTGGTCAGCAGCCCGGCAACAGCTTCGTCGAGGTCACCGGCGGTCAGGATGAGTTGCTGCCCGGACGGCAGGTCAATGGGTTCGGCCATCTTGCGGTGCGCAACGCCGGTCAGGCAAGCCGTCCGCAGCGCAGTCCAGGGGCTCTGCATGGCCAGCCCACGTTCATGCTGGCCTGCCAGCGCGTATCGCGACATCACGATCGACAAAGCGGTGTCATCGCCCTGCGGCAAAGACTGTTCCGCTGCGCCGGCGACCTTTCCCATTGCCGCCAACGCCGGCAAGTCCACCACGATCGTGTTGGTGGCCGGGCAGTAGGACGCCGGCGGGCTCGCCTTCGCATCGGGGCAGCTGGCCGCGGCATACGACAAGGTAGGCGGATTCTTGGGCGAGAAGATCTTGCCCATCAGCTCCATCAATGTCTGCAACGTGTCCTCGTTGATCGGGACTTCACCGGTCTCGGTGGTGCCGCTGCTGTCGACGCGTAGGCCGGTCGGCAGGTCACCGCGGCGCTGCTCGATCTCGGACTGGTTGATTGCCGCACACGCCTTGGCGCCGCTGAGGAAGCCCATTTGAAAGGCACTCACCCGGTCCAAAGCCGACCCGTGCTCGTCGTCGTTTTCCGAATCCGCGTCCATCACCGGGTCGCGCGTGGTGATAATCCCAGCTAGCACGTGATCCAGCCCGTCGGCGGTGCTCAGGGTAAAGCGCGGCGACTTGCCTTCAGCGACCTCGTACAGGTAGACGCCGGCAAAGCAATCCGCTTGCTGTTCGCGGACGATGGTGGGGTCTTTGCGGGTGACCAACTTCGCCATCACTTGCAGCGCGTGCCCGAACTCGTGTGCCAACACGCCATTGACGGACATATCGCCGAAATACTTCTGCGCGACGGGCATGAATACGCCGCGGTCCCAAGCGATCATGTTGCAGCGAGAAGTAAAGAACGCGTTGACGAGCTCGTAGGTCTCGTTGTTGCAGACTACGGGGCTGTTGGGGTCATTGGAGTTGTAGGACACCAGCTTGTCGACCGGCTTGAAGGTGCCCTGCAGGGACTCGCTATAGGCAGCCTTCCAGTATTCCTGAATGTCGTTGACCGACAACAACGACAACTTGTCGATGGGTCCGTTGTTCGTGTTGAGCACCGTGCCGGTGGGCGCGGGTCCATTCGGACGGGGGCCGCTGGGACCGTTGGTCGCGGGCAGACCGCCCACCCGGAAGGGGTCGTTGAGGATCGACAACGGCCGCCCCTCAACCATGGTTGTACACCCGCCCACCACCAGCATCGCCCCTAGGCAGGCTGTCGCCGCCCGTAGCGCCGCGATCTGCCGCCGCGCGCGCACCTTAGGTAATTGCAGCCTTTTCCGCCCACGGTTATCCATGTAGTTGACCCCGTCCCGACCGGCCTGAACCAAGGAATCTCAGTCTAGATGGGTTGGTTAGCGTCAGTGCCCAAACGAAGCCGCGATGAAGCCCAGCTGTCCCGGCGATTCGCAAAATCCAGCCCGCGACGCCGATGAAGTCCACCGGCCCAGCCCGCGCCGGAGATCGGCAGCCCAGCCACCGTGGCTATGACATCCGCACGCGATGGCGCTTGTCACGGGGAGTGACGCCGTTGACACCCCCGATGGACTGCGCATAGCTGCCCACCGCGAACGCCACACCAGAACCCATGACCGCCAGCGCTTCCCTGTCGATGTTGTCGACGGTGTCTCGGGGACTCTGGTAGTTGGGATCGAACGCGACACCGGGCTGACCACCCCAGAGCCGGGCCTGCACATTCGTTTTCGTTTGCGACGCACCGGTGGTCATCCCCCCGATCGGCACACCCGCGACCAAAAACGGGCGGTAGCCGGCGTTGATGGTCAACGGCATGTCGGCCGGCCGCTTACCGGCCAGGTTCAAGTAGCCGCCCAGGGTGCGCTCGATACCGGCCGAACCCTCCGGCACATCACCCGAAGCCACACCGGGCCCCAACGGACCAGACTGGTCGCCATCGTCGGTGAAAAAGCCCGCGTTTGGCGAGCCCAGCATGTCGAAGTTCAGGTACATCGCGATGTTGTTGAGCTGTTCGTTATCCAGCCCGAAGACGTATTCCATGGCGCCGTTAGGCCGTTCCTGCTCAGCACCCCAGAAGGCAAACCGTACCGCGTTGCTCACCGCCGGCAACGGACCCAGCTGCAGCGCCGTTTCCAGCACGGCGGCAACTCCGGAGCCGGCCATATTGATGCCCGGGCTCCCGGGCGGGCTATCGAGTCGCGCGCCGACCAAGATCACCTCACCCGGCGCCCCGGTCTTGGTCTGCGCCAGCACGTTTCGTGATGTGATCTTGACGTTCTCGGCGTCCAGCACCAGACGTACGGCAGTGGTGGCGCGTCCTAGCGCGGCAGCGGCCTCGGCTCCGATCACCGCCACCGGCACGGTCAGCTGGTTGTAGTAGCCGGGGGTGAAAAGAGTGGGCGGGCTGCCCTGGCCCTTCGGCTCGCTCACCACGATCAGTGCGCTGGCGCCCTTGGCCACCGCGCTGTTCTGTTTGTCGCCGACCGAGCAGCGGGTGTCGTCGACGACGGCAATGGCACCCTTTGGCAGCAGGGGTGGGTAGTCGGCAGCGGCGCAGCCGGCCGGTTGAGAGGGGCGCACCGGCTGGCCAGTCAGCCCTGCCGGTGCTGTCCGGACCAGCAACGAAGCCTGGTCGACGGGATAACTGCGACCAGCGACCGTCAGCGCCGGCTTGCCTTGCGAGACATTGGACAATCGCTCAAACTGCTGGGTTGAGACCTCAAAGCCCTTGTCGCGCAATGCTTTCATGATGTAGTCAACGCTGGCGTCATAGCCCGGAGTCCCAGCTGCCCGGTTGCCGTTATGGGAGTTCGCAATTGCCTGCAGCGCCCGCAGATGGATAAACATCGCGTCGGCGGTGATCTTGGCGGCCAACGCACGGCCCAGATCGGCTGCCGCGGCCGGTGGCGCCGGGTTGGGCGCCGAGCACCCTGCCGGCACGCAGATCAGCAGCAGGGTGGCGCCCAGCCGAAAGACGAGGCCGCGCATCATGGCTTGACGAGCAAGTGACGGGTGCGGTCCCCGATCACCGGAACACCGTTTCGGCCGGTCACGTCCTGCGCGTACAGGCCGACGGCATAGGCCACACCGCTGCCCTGGATGCCCAGCGACGTGCGGTCGATGTGCTCAAGGGTGTCACCCTTTTGGTGATAGTTGGGGTCGAAGGGCTCGTTTGCGGTACCGCCCCATAGCTTTGCCTGCTCCTCGGTTTTCTTGACCTCGGCACCGGCGAACAAACCGCCAGAGGGAATCCCAGCCAGACTGAATCCGTCATAGTCGGAGCGGCCGTCAAACGAGGTGTCCTGCGCCGTCTTGCCAGCCAGCTTCAGGTAGGCAACCAACGTGCGCTCGATTCCGGCCGAACCCTCGGGCACCACCGGCTCGCCTCGGGCGTCCAGCGGCAGGGATTGGTCTCCGTCATAAGTGAAGTAACCAGGATTGGGGGACGCCAGCATGTCGAAGTTCAGATACAGCGCGATGCTCTTGAGCGCGTCGAGGTCTAACGACTCGACGTAGTTGCGCGACCCGATCAGTCCGAGCTCCTCGGCGCCCCAGAACCCGAACCGCACCGCGTTGTGCACCTGTGGCGAATTTCCCAGTTGCACCGCGGTTTCCAGCACCGCGGCTACCCCGGAGCCGTTGTCGTTGATGCCCGGCCCCTCCGGCACGCTGTCCAAGTGCGCGCCGGCCATCACCACGTCGGTGGCAGATCCGGTTTTGGTCTGCGCGATGACGTTACGCGCCTTGAAACTTTGTGTGCTGGCGGCGAGCTTGATGGTTGTCGGTCCGGATTTTCCGCGCAGCTGCATGCCCACCGATTTCGTGACACTGACCACCGGGATCTTGACGTCGGTGTTGACCCCTAAAGTGCCGCCCATCGACTGCTCGTCGACGTTGTCGACGATGATGAGCGCAACGGCGCCCTGCTGCGCTGCGACGTCTTCTTTGTTGGCGAACTCGCAGCTGCCCCGATCCACCACCGCCACCGCACCCTGCACCGGCAGTCTGTCGTAATCCGAAGCGGTACAGCCGGGGCTGTCGTCTGCGGGCACGACTACCAGCGGCCCGGTAACCCCTGCTGGGTCGGTGCCGAGACTGTACTCGAGCGCGCGCGCCTCCACGGTCAGGCCTCCGACCGTCACCGACCCTTTTTCGGCGCGAAACACGCGGGCCGAAAACTCGGGCGTTTGCACGTCAAAACCGTTGTTGCGCAGAGTGTTGACGACATAGTCGACGCTGGCTTCATAGCCTGGGGTACCGACCGCCCTGGTGCCGTTGTTGGCGTTGGCGATGTCCTGCAGCTTCGCCAGGTGGGCCATCATCGCGTCGGTGCTCACCCGGCCGCGCAACATGTTGGCGAACTCGGCCGCAGCGGGATTGCCGGTAGCGGGCTGCGTTCGCGTCGTCGAACGGACGCAACCCACTACGAGCAAAGCAACAAGGGCACCCGCGACAAGCACCACCGGCATGGTCTTTGACTTGTTCACCATCGCGCCCAGATTAGACCGCGGCGCTCGGGTCTCGCCGCGTAACCACCGACCTGTGACGAAACCGATGCTGCTCTTGCGAATCAGACGAATAATGCGTTGAAGGGCGCAATCGGGAGATTGCGCACCACGAACCAAACCAGCACCAGCGACAGCGTCACTGCGGCCGCCCAGCGATTACGTTGCCATCCGCGAGTTCGCCGGCCCACCAGGCGACCATAGGTCCACACCGCGTAAGCCCACACCAAGAGCACCACCGCGACCAGGCCAAGAGCGTTAAACCTGGCAGCCGCCAACACATTGCCGTGCATCAGGCTGTACAGCATCCGCAAGCTGCCGCAGCCCGGGCAATCGATGCCCAGTAGTGCCTTGGTGGGGCATACCGGTAACGGACCGCCCGGAGTCGTCGGATCACCCACCCAGATGGCGGCGCACGCCAACGTGGCGGACGCCGCCACCAGCAGCGGCGCACCCAGACTCAACCGTGCCGACCCAGCGCGGGTCACCATGAACGCAACCCGGCTTAGCGCATCCCCGTTAGCATGGCCGCGCTCGACACGTCGGTGTTGAGCGCACCGACCGCCAACAAGATGCCGTAGATGACGAACACGATCACGCCGGCGATCGCCGACCACATGACGAACTTCTTGGCAGAGTCAGAGGCTGCCTGAGCTTCCGCGTAGCGCCCTTGCGCCCACAACCCACTGACCTGGGTGGACTTGATGATCGCCACAATCCCAAGGGGAAGGCAGCAGAACAACGTCACCAGAATCGACCAGACCAGGTAGTTGTCCGGCTGTTGACCGGCTGGCGGCTGCTGCGGCGGGTAACCAGGTGGTGGCGGTGGTGGTTGTGTCATGGATTCTCCAGATCAAGAGAAGTTAGCTGGCGTAAAGCGGTGCTTACCATACCGGAGAGCCGCCGTGAGAGCACCAATAAACCGGAAAATCTGGCACCTCCACCAACATCCAGGTAGCGGTGCCTTCGTGCGATCCTGCCCCGTTGTCAAGCGACTCGACGTCGATCGTCTCACGAAACAGCAATGCCGCCTTGATATTCCACGATGCGGCGACGCGAAGACATCCAGGGCAAGGCGACACCGATGCTGCCCCAGACAATTTCTAGCGGAATATGTTGCATTGTCAGCGCATAGCCGCTCGGCGCCGGCCGACGCCGATTGGCAAGAGGGCCCTGTTTTCCGGTCGACCACACCAATAAACTCCTGGATGTCGGCGCAGCCGCATCGGCGGTAACAGCAAGGAGTCAAGGATGTCTCACCTCACCACCGCGTTGCGAGCAGCTACAGCTGCAGCACTCACGGGTAGCGTCGCCTGGCTGGGTACTGCCACCGCCAGCGCAGACCCCACGGGCACCGCCTCCGATGTCAATACCCTGGCCGGTTCCTTGTCGAAGGGCTACGGCCTGAACAACTGCACCGCCCAGACCATCACCGGTGGCGAACTGGCCGCGCTCTCGTGCGGGCAGAGCCCCGACTCCGCCGGCCCGGTTCAAGCAAAGTACATCCTTTTCACCAACGCCGACGATATGAACGGCTCGTTCAAGGCCAGCATCAAGGACGAAACCCTCACCGCGTGCGGGGACAGCGGCAATTCACCCACCACCTGGCGCCAGGGCAGCACCGGCGCGACGGCCGGGCAGGTCGCTTGCGGCACCTATCAGGGTGCCGCCGAGATCATCTGGACCACGGACGCCAAGAACATTCTGAGCTACGTCCGTGCTGCCAACGCTGACGTTCCCGCGCTCTACCAGTGGTGGCGGACCAACGGCTAACCCTGCTACCCGGGCGACATCGCTCGCAGGACCAGCTCGGCCACCGCGCGCATACCATCACCATTGGGATGCAGCGGCGCGGGCCGACCCGGTAACGGCACGCCGAATCGTGTCGGCTTGACCGTCCAGGGCTCCGTGGACCACGCGTGATGGTCGCGGCTGGCCGCCGCGGCGCGTACTATCTCACACCCGGTGGACTCAGCGGCGGCGGCGGTAAGCCGCTCCAGCGTTGTGGCGACGTGGCGGCCAAGTTGGACGTCGTCTTCGGACAGCGGCCAAGCGGCCATCCCCGGCGGCGGTAATAGCGTGAGGTAGTCGACGAAGAAAATACGGGCTTGCGGCGCGCGCCGCCGCAGCGAACTGCCGACCGCGCACAACGAATCAAACACGTGGGCCAGGGCCTGATCTCGGGCATCGCGGTCCAGCAATTCGGCTGTGCGCGCGCCGACTAGTGGCAGCTGCCGCACGGGTTTCGGCACCGACGCGGCCATCAGCAGCGGGACGTATCCAACGTCGTTGCCTCCGATGGTGACTGTCACCAGGCCCTCCGAGCCGTCCAACGCGGCGAGCTGAGGTGGTGCGCCATGCTGGTGTTCGGAAAGTACATTCGCAGTGGTAGCGCCGGAGTAGGTGACGTCGACCAATTCCAGGTGGTGCTGTTCGGCGACCAGATGCGGATAGTTGCGGGCCGACCGGCCGGACCACCACGGCGCGCCCGCCGCGCGCGGTCGGATGCCCGGCCCCGCTGCCATTGAACTGCCCAGCGCGACATACCGTTTCATCGTCGCCGGGCTGGAATTCAATTGCCCTCCTCCTCATCGGGCCGCAACACGGCCCGCATCGTCGCCGGGCTGGACGCCTGGGCCCAGAAGCGTCTCGGTATCCGTCCGGCACGGCGTGCCAGACAGCCGGCGGTAACGGCCGCAGCCATCGCGGCGGCCATCGCCGGCGGATCTGCGGCCCGAGTCACCGCGCTGGCCAACAGCACAGCGTCACAACCCAACTCCATTGCTAGCGCGGCGTCGCTGGCGGTGCCGATACCCGCGTCGAGGATGACAGGAACGCCTGCCCCGGCGACGATCATCTCGATGTTGTGCGGATTGGTGATGCCAAGTCCGGTGCCGATCGGCGAACCCAACGGCATCACGGCCGCACAACCGGTGTCCTGCAGTCTGCGGGCCAACACCGGGTCGTCGTTGGTGTAGGGCAATACCACAAACCCGTCATCCACCAATTGTTCTGCAGCCTTGACTAATTCGATTGCATCGGGCAGCAGAGTGCGCTCGTCGGCAATGACCTCGAGCTTCACCCAGTTGGTGTCCAGCGCCTCGCGGGCCAGCTGCGCGGTCAACACCGCCTCCGCGGCACCCCGACACCCGGCGGTGTTGGGCAACGGTGCGATACCCAGCCGGTTGAGCAGGTCGAGCAATCCGGTGCCGCCCTCGGCGTCGACTCGGCGGATCGCAACGGTGGTCAGCTCGGTACCCGAAGCGACCAAAGCCTCTTCCAGCACCGCCAGATTGGTCGCTCCCCCGGTTCCCATGATGAGCCGCGAAGCGAAACTGCGATCGCCGATCGTCAGTTTGTCCGCACCCATATCAGCCACCCTGCACCGCCGTCACCACCTCGAGTCGGGCACCTTCCGCGAGCGTGGTCGCCCAGTCGGATCGCGGCAACACAGCCCAATTCAAGGCCACCGCTATGCCCCGGCCGGGGAAACCCAACGACCGCAGCAAAGCGGCAACCGTGGTTTGCTCGTCGATCTCCACCGGCTGCTCGTTGACAACAACGATCATGTGTTGGCTCCGACCGTAATGAGTTGGGAAACAATCTGTTCGGCCGTCCAAGGCGCCAACAAAATTCCGGATCGGCCGTGGCCCGCAGCAACCAGCGTGCGCGCGTCCAGACGTTGCACGATAGGGAAATTATCCGGCGTCATCGGCCGCAGGCCGGCAGCGCATTCAGCCAGTTCATATTCACCCAGCGCCGGCATTACCGCACACGCATCGTCTAACAGGTCACGCACGCCCGATACCACCGCCGCGGTGTCGCGCCCGTGCTCGTATTGGGTAGCACCCACCACCACCCCGTCCGTACGCGGCACCAGGTACACCTGGCGGCCGTGCACCCGAGCCCGAACGACCCTGTGCGGCACAGGCATACAGCCCTTTCGCCACCGCAGCCGCAACACCTCGCCCTTCACCGGGCGCACCGGCAGGCCGGGCCACACGGCCGGGGCGTCAATGCCGTTGGCGATGACCACCGTGTCGCCTTCGGCATCGGACAACCTGGTGACTGGAGCAGCCCACTGGACACCGAGCCGCTCACAGTCCGCGCTCAGTGCGTCGAGCAACGCCCGGTTGTCCACGGCCAGCTCGGTGGGCGCCCGAAAGCCGTGCCGGATGCCTTGGGCCAGCAGTGGTTCGATGTCGCGAGCCGCCGATTCCCACGTCACCGGATGCCCCTGCTCGGACAACCAGTCCGCGACCCTACGCAAGTCCGCTACGTCGGCCCGGTCGACGGCCACCACCAGCGACTCGCGCGCGGTGATTACCTGCGCCGGCAGACCGTCCAGGAAGCCGCCCTCATGCCACAGCCGCAGCGACTCCAGGCCCAGCCGCAACAACCGTTCCTCGCCGGGCCAGCCTTCGCTGTGCGGGGCGATCATGCCGCCGGCAACCCAGGACGCGCCATGCTGCCCGCTGCGATGCACCCGCACCCACCAGCCAGCCTGTGCCGCTCGCCGCGCTACCGACAACCCGATGACGCCGCCGCCGATGACAGCTAATGACCCCGTGACCGCGGGTGACAACATCCTTGCTCCCTTCGCCGGCATGACCCGGATCAGGTGTGACGGTCAGGACAGTCCAACCTGTATTGGCAGTGTCCACTCTCAGTCCCGCTGGTTACCCGGGACTCCCGTGCCTACATCCTTCTTCTGGGTTCCAAACTAGCGCGCTAGCGTCGCAGTGTGCAGTCCCGTCGCGCGCGTCTGGCCACCGCAAGGCTCTATTTGTGTACCGATGCCCGTCGTGAGCGTCGCGACCTGGCCGAGTTCGTCAACGCCGCCCTGGCCGGCGGCGTAGACATCATCCAGCTGCGGGACAAGGGCTCCGCCGGGGAGCAGCGGTACGGACCGCTGGAAGCGCTCGACGAGCTGGCCGCCTGCGAGATCCTGGGGGACGCGGCCCGCCGGCACGGCGCCCTGTTCGCGGTCAACGACCGCGCCGACATTGCCCGAGCTGCCGGCGCCGACGTGCTGCACCTGGGCCAGCGTGACCTGCCGTCGAGCGTGGCGCGAGAGATCGTCGGGCCGGACCTGCTGATCGGCCGGTCCACCCACGACCCGGATCAGGTTGGCGCGGCAGCCATTGGCGATGCCGACTACTTCTGTGCCGGACCCTGTTGGCCTACCCCGACCAAGCCGGGCCGCTCGGCGCCGGGACTGGAGCTGGTGCGGGCCGCCGCCGCGCTCAGCACCGCCAAGCCCTGGTTCGCGATCGGCGGAATCGACGCGCAGCGCTTACCCGAGGTACTAGCTGCCGGCGCCCGCCGGATCGTGGTGGTTCGCGCCATCACCGCCGCCAACGACCCGAAGGCAGCCGCCGGGCAGCTTAAGTCAGCGCTGCTAGCAGTGAGCTGATGCGCGGGCTCAGCTGCAACGGCGCCTGATCGGCGTCGCCAGGCATACACCAGACGAATACGCCCGCCTCGATTTCCATCGTGCGCGGCAGCCGCCGCCGCCGTTGGTCCCCGGGGCGCAGCGGCACGGTGAGCGGAGCGCTACGCAGCTGCTGCCAGCTGGCGGCAAATCCGGGATGCAGTGGCAGCTCGGTCACTTCCTGCTCTGCAACCCAGCGCAGCTCGGCGGTTTCCCGGTTGGGCACCGTCGGCAGCAATGCGGCGCTATCGGCAATGACGGTCGTGTAAGTCCACGCGGTGCCCCTGGGCCTGGCAGTTACCAGCACTGCCCGCACTGCCACGTGCTCGGCGTCAAGGCCGGCCTCTTCGTGCGCTTCACGGACGGCCGTCTGTTCAGCAGTTTCATGGCTGTCTCGGGCCCCGCCGGGCAAGCCCCAGGTGTCGCCCTGGTGGCTCCACACCGCCCGGTGCTGCAGCAGCACTGCCGGGGTGCCATCGGCTCGCGGGGCCCGAAGCAACAGGCCCGCCGAGCCAAACCGGCCCCAGTAGTGGGTTCCGTTGTCGGAAATCACCCACCCGTCGCCGTCGCCCTGCACGGATTCAGGATATGCAGACCGCACTCGCGCGCATTCACGGGCAATCGAGGGGCAATTGGGTCCGCCTCCCCACATCTGTCGGAACATTCTCTTAGAATTTGCTTATTCAGGTTAGGTGACATGACCGAAAGATGAGGTCTGAGCAGACGTGACGGTTGAGCTGGCGCACCCGTCGACCGAACCGCTGGGGTCGCGGTCGCCCGCCGAACCGGCCCATCCCCGCTGGTGGTTCATTTCGACCACGCCCGGACGCATCCTCACCATCGGCATCGTGCTAGCGGCCCTGGGGGTGTCCAGCGCCTTCGCTACCTCAACGACAATCAACCACCGCCAGCAAGTGCTGACCACTGTGCTCGACCACACCGAGCCCCTGTCCTTTGCGGCCGGGCGGCTCTACACCACCCTGTCGGTGGCCGACGCCGCGGCAGCCACCGCCTTTATCGCACAGGCTGAGCCACGAGCCGTGCGGCTGCGCTACGAGCAGGCCATTACCGACGCCGCCGTCGCGGTGACCCGGGCGGCAAGTGGACTCACCGACGAACCGTTGGTGCAACTGCTGGGCCGGATCAACGCCGAACTGGCGGTGTACACCGGGCTGGTTGAGATCGCCCGCACCAACAACCGGGCGGGTAACCCCGTCGGGTCGTCGTACTTGTCAGAGGCATCAGGGCTAATGCAATCGACAATCCTGCCCGACGCACAACAGCTGTACCAGGCCACGTCGGCGCGGGTGGACAGCGAAACCACCGCGTCCACGCAAATTCCAGCACCAGTGATCCTCGTTGTCGGCACCACCGTGGCGTTCGGCGCGTTTTCACATCGCTGGCTGGCGCGGCGCACAAGAAGACGGGTAAACCCCGGTCTTGTCGTCGGTGCGCTGGGTATTCTCGTCATGGTGGTCTGGGTAGGAACCGCGCTGACAATCTCTACGGCCGCCAGCCGTAGCGCCAAAGACACCGCGGCGGAGTCGCTCAGGACCGTCACCAATCTCGCGATCACCGCCCAGCAGGCACGCGCCGATGAGACGTTGTCGCTCATCCGGCGCGGTGATGAAGAGGTCCGCAAGCAGTCGTTTTATCAACGCATCGAGGCCATGCATCAGCAGCTCGACGAGTACATGGCCCGCCGCGACGCCGTCGACAGACGCGACTTGCAAGGCGCCGACCAATTATTGGTTCGATGGCAGCAGGCCAACGACCGGATCAACTCCTATATTGCGGTGGGCAACTATCGGGCCGCCACCCAAGTGGCGCTGGGCAAAGGCGAGGACGACGCCACACCGGCATTCGACAAGCTCGACGAAGCGCTGACCAAGGCGATCGAGCAAAGTCGTAGCCACTTGCGTAACGACGTTCTCAATGCGCGCCGGGGACTGGCCGGCGCCCAGGTGGGCGGTGTGGTGCTGAGCGTGGGCGCCGCTATTGCGGTCGCCCTGGGCCTGTGGCCCAGGTTGAAAGAATATCGGTGATGATGCGCCTGCCCAGAGTTCGACGGGCCGCCATCCTGGCCGCTTCGGCGGTCATGCTCGCCGGCTGCGGCCACTCGGAGCCGCTGAAAATGGAGGCGACGCCGACGCTGCCGCTGCCCACTCCGGTAGGCATGGAAGTGATGCCTGCTGCGCCTCCGCTGCCGCCGGACAATACGAGTCAGGACTGCGACCCGACCGCCAGCCTGCGCCCCTTCCCCACCAAAGCCGCGGCGGACGCCGCAGTGGCCGATATTCGCTCGCGGGGCCGGCTGATCGTCGGGCTCGACATCGGCAGCAACTTGTTCAGTTTCCGCGACCCGATCACCGGGGAGATCACCGGCTTTGATGTCGACATCGCCGGGGAGGTGGCGCGCGACATCTTCGGCAGTCCGTCGCATGTTGAGTATCGGATCCTGTCGGCCGCAGAACGCATTACCGCGCTGCAGACCGCGCAGGTCGATGTTGTGGTCAAGACCATGACCATCACCTGCGAGCGGCGCAAGCTGGTTAACTTTTCCACGGTGTACCTGGACGCCAACCAGCGCATCCTGACCCCCCGTGACGCGACGATTTCGACGGTTTCCGACCTGTCCGGCAAGCGAGTCTGTGTGGCTCGGGGCACTACGTCGTTGCGCCGCATTCGCGAGATCACGCCGCCGCCGGTCGTCGTGTCGGTGGTGAACTGGGCTGACTGTCTGGTGGCGCTGCAGCAGCGGCAGATCGACGCGGTCAGCACCGACGATTCAATCCTTGCCGGATTGGTAGAAGAAGACCCATACCTGCACATCGTCGGCCCCAACATGGCTAACCAGCCCTATGGCATCGGGATCAACCTGGACAACACTGGGCTGGTTCGGTTCGTCAACGGCACCCTGGAACGCATCCGCTCTGATGGCACCTGGAATACGTTGTACCGCAAGTGGTTATCGGTCCTTGGTCCCGCTCCGGTGCCACCGCAGCCGAGGTACGTGGACTGATGTCGCCCAAGCCGGCGCACAACGCGACCGAAGACCAGGAAGACCGCGAGGATCTAGCTCCCGGCACCCAGCCAGCGGACATGCAGACCGGCGCGGCCGCGGGGACCCGGCCGCCGGCGACTCAGGCGCTTTTCCGTCCCGATTTTGACGACGACGATGACGATGACTTACTCATCGCGCTGGGTACCTTCGACACCCAGCCACAGGACCGGATGTCGGCTGCGACGCGGGCACTTCCACAAATCAGGCAGCTCGGCGGCGGCCTGGTCGAGATTCCGCGAGTGCCCGATATCGATCCGCTCAAAGCTCTGATGACCGACCCGGTGGTCCCAGAGTCCAAGCGGTTCTGCTGGAACTGCGGGCGGCCGGTCGGTCGAAGCAGCCCAGCAGGCGAAGGCGCTCAAGGGGCAGCAGGATCCAAGGAAGGCTGGTGCCCGTATTGCGGCAGCCCGTATTCGTTCCTGCCGCAACTGAACCCCGGGGACCTCGTCGCCGGCCAGTACGAGGTCAAGGGCTGCATCGCACACGGTGGTCTCGGGTGGGTGTACCTAGCCGTCGACCATAACGTCAACGACCGTCCGGTGGTCCTCAAAGGCCTGGTGCACTCCGGTGACGCCGAGGCACAGGCGATCGCGATGGCCGAACGGCAGTTCCTGGCCGAGGTGGTGCACCCCCAGATCGTGCAGATCTTCAACTTCGTCGAGCACACCGACAAGCACGGAGATCCCGTCGGCTACATCGTCATGGAGTACATCGGCGGACAATCGCTCAAGCGGGGTCGAAAAAACGGGAAAGCCGATAAACTGCCGGTCGTCGAGGCGATTGCCTACATCTTGGAGATCTTGCCCGCGCTGAGTTATCTCCATTCGATCGGCTTGGTCTACAACGACCTCAAGCCCGAGAACATCATGCTCACCGAAGAGCAGCTCAAGCTGATCGACCTCGGAGCGGTGTCGCGGATCAATTCGTTCGGATACCTCTACGGGACACCGGGTTTCCAGGCGCCCGAGATCGTGCGGACCGGCCCTACGGTGGCCACCGACATCTACACCGTGGGGCGCACGTTGGCAGCACTGACGTTGAACCTGCCTACCCGCAACGGCCGGTACGTCGACGGGCTGCCCGAAGACGATCCGGTGCTGAAGAAGTACGACTCCTTCGGACGGTTGCTGCAGCGCGCCATCGATCCCGATCCACGACGGCGGTTCGCCAGCTCCGAAGAGATCTCCGCCCAGCTGATGGGCGTGCTGCGGGAGGCGGTCGCTGCCGACACCGGGGTGCCGCGACCCGGACTCTCGACGATCTTTAGCCCCAGCCGCTCCACATTCGGCGTGGACCTGTTGGTCGCCCACACCGACGTGTATCTGGACGGCCGGGTGCATGCGGAGAAGCTGACCGCCAAAGAGATCGTGACCGCACTGCAGGTCCCGCTGGTCGATCCGACCGACGTCGCAGCACCGGTCCTACAGGCACAGGTGCTCTCCCAGCCGGTGCAGACCCTCGATTCGCTGCGGGCCGCCCGTCACGGAGCCTTGGCCGCCGACGGGGTCGACCTTTCCGAGTCGGTCGAACTGCCGCTGATGGAAGTCCGGGCGCTGCTGGACCTCGGCGACGTCGCCAAGGCCACCCGCAAGCTCGACGACCTTGCTGAACGAGTCGGCTGGCGCTGGCGGCTGGTCTGGTACAAGGCCGTCGCCGAATTGCTGACCGGCGACTACGACTCTGCTATCAAGCATTTCACCGAGGTGCTCGATACCTTCCCCGGCGAACTCGCGCCCAAACTGGCGCTGGCCGCGACCGCTGAGCTGGCCGGCTACACCGACGAGCACAACTTCTACCAGACGGTGTGGCAAACGAATGACGGCGTGATCTCGGCGGCCTTCGGATTGGCCAGAGCCCTTTCGGCCAAGGGCGACCGAACCTGCGCGGTGCGCACGCTCGATGAAGTGCCGCCCACCTCAAGACATTTCACGACCGCGCGGCTAACCAGCGCGGTGACCCTGCTATCAGGACGGTCGCAGAGCGAGATCACCGAAGAACAGATTCGCGATGCCGCGCGACGGGTCGAGTCGCTGCCCCCGACCGAACCACGGGTCCTGCAGATTCGCGCCCTGGTGCTCGGCGGCGCGATGGACTGGTTGCAGGACAACCAGAATGGCAAGGGGGCCAGCACCAATCACATCCTGGGCTTTCCTTTCACCGACCACGGGCTGCGGCTCGGCGTCGAGTCGGCGTTGCGTAGCCTGGCCCGAGTGGCCCCTACCCAGCGACACCGTTACACCTTGGTGGACATGGCCAACCAAGTACGGCCCACCAGCACGTTCTAAGTCTTTGGCTTGTCGCCGCGTCGAGTGCGCGTCCGGGGCGGAAAAACCGCTTAGATCCCGCCCACAGCGCACACCGAAAGCCCTGAGCGCACACACGATGTCGCGATCGCAGCCCGCACCCGGCGCACAATATTCGCAGGGTGATCCTCGGCCACCACCCGCACGATGATCCACCCCATGCGCTCCAGCATCTCCAACCGGCGAATATCTTTGGTGTATTGCCGCCGATCCAGCTGGTGGTGGTCCCCGTCGTATTCGACGGCAACCAGGCAGTCCTCCCAACCCAGGTCGAGGTAGGCGACCGGAATGCCGTCAGCACCCAAGACCGGTATCTGGGTTTGGGGTCGAGGCAATCCCGCATCGATGAGAAGAAGCCGAAGGTAGCTCTCCCTGGGCGATTGCGCGCCAGCGTCCACCAACTCCAGTGCGGGCTCCAGTCGGCGCACTCCGGGCGTGCCCGGATGACACCGTCCCACCCGCAGCACGTCGTCAAGCTTGAAACCCGTCGCCCGCGCGAGCGCGTCGAGGCGGGCAACCGCGGAGCGCACGGCACCGCGACGGCCGATGTCAAAGGCGGTGCGCTCGGGTGTGGTGACCGCGAGCCCGGCTACGGTCTGGATCTCGGTGTCGAGCAATCGGTCGCGTCGGGTCAGCACACCCCGAGGCGCCCGGGAGTTGGCATGCACCAGTTCCACCGGGACGGTGTCGGGAATCCATTTCGCACCATGTAGTGCGGCGGCAGCCGCTCCGACGATGGTGCCTGTCCGGTGCGACCACAGCCAAGCGGCCGTCGTGCGCTGCGCCAGCGACGGTTCGACGTTCTTGGGCAGGTAGACGTTGGGCAATACTGCCCGGTACCGAGTGCGCAATTGGTGCCGGTTCAACACTCCACCCGCCAATGCTTCACTGCCGATGAACGGCTCGCCCGAGTTCATGCCGCGCAGTTTCGCATGCCTGAGGCGTAGCATGCCCCCGTCTTTGCACAGCCTCTAATCTCCGAATCGAGTGTGCGGCCTGGGCGTCGAGTGAGCGCCTAGGGCGGGGATTTCCGCGGCGGATTACGCCTTCAGCGCACACTGAAATCACCAGCTACAGCAGGCTCACGCAGTCGCGGGCGATGGCCAGCTCTTCGTTGGTGGGCACCACCAGAACGGTGATCCGTGAGCCGTCCGTGGAGATCCGTCGTGCCCGATTCGACGGGGCAGTGTTGCGCTGCTCATCGAGTTCGAGGCCCAGCTCGGTCATCCCGGCCAGCGCATCGCGGCGCACTGTCGCGTCGTGCTCGCCGATTCCGGCCGTAAAACTCACCGCATCGGTGTGCCCCAACACGGCTAGGTAGGCGCCGATGTACTTGCGCAGTCGGTGGATGAACACGTCGTACGCCAATTGTGCTGAGCTGTCTCCGGCTTCGATCATCGCGTGCAGCCGGCGGAAGTCTCGCTCACCGGCCAGCCCGAGGACACCGGACCGATGGTTGAGCATCCGTTCGATCTCGTCCACGCTCAGCTTCGCAGTGCGCCAAAGGTAACCGATGACGCCCGGGTCCACGTCACCGCTGCGGGTACCCATCACCAATCCCTCCAGCGGTGTCAAGCCCATCGACGTCTCTACCGGCCGCCCGCCGGCGATCGCCGACGCAGAAGCGCCGTTGCCGAGGTGCAGCACAATCTGATTCAGGCCGACCAGCGGTTTGTGTAAGAACGCCGCGGCCTGACCGCTGACGTATAGGTGGGATATGCCATGAAAACCGTAGCGACGGATCCCCCAGGTATCGGCCAGCTGGCGATCGATGGCGTAAGTCGCTGCCGCAGGCGGCAGATCGCGGAAGAACGCGGTGTCGAAAACTGCGACGTGCGCAACATCGGGCAGCAATGCGCGCGCGACTTTGATGCACCGCACCGCGGGCGGGTTATGTAACGGCGCCAGCGCCGACAACCGCTCCAGTTCACCGATTACCGCCTCGTCGAGCAGAGTCGGTAGGTGAAAGTCATTGCCGCCATGGACTATCCGATGCCCCACCGCCACCAGACCGCAGTTGTACAGATCTATTCCGTCGTCGGTCAGCATTTCGAAAGCACGGCGCAGCGCTGAGTCATGGTTGGCCACCGACGACGCTGCTTCCCCGATCCGCTCCACGTTGCCGATCGCCAGTGACACGCCGGAGTCGGGCTCGACGAGCTGGAACTTCAACGATGAGGAGCCGGAGTTGAGGACGAGTACGGCCCGCTTGCTAGTCACGAGCGCTCTGTGCCTGAATCGCGGTAATGGCAACGGTATTGACGATATCTTCGACCAGCGCGCCGCGGGACAAGTCGTTAACCGGCTTGCGTAGGCCCTGCAGCACCGGGCCAATCGCAATTGCCCCGGCGGAACGCTGCACCGCCTTATACGTGTTGTTGCCGGTGTTCAAGTCAGGGAAGATCAGCACCGTCGCGCGGCCGGCAACGGGCGAATCGCCCATTTTGGTGGCCGCGACCGCTGGGTCCACCGCGGCGTCGTACTGGATGGGCCCTTCGACCAGCAGCTGCGGCTCCCGGAATCGAACCAATTCTGTTGCCGCTCTCACCTTCTCCACATCAGCGCCGACGCCGGAATCACCGGTGGAGTAGGACAGCATGGCCACCCGTGGTTCGATGCCGAATTGCGAAGCGGTACGCGCCGAACAGATGGCGATGTCGGCGAGCTGTTCGATTGTCGGGTTCGGGATGATGGCGCAGTCCCCGTAGGCCAGTACCCGGTCCGGCATGCACATCAGGAAGACACTGGAGACGGTGGATACCCCTGGACTGGTTCTGATGATCTGCAGGGCGGGACGAACCGTGTGGGCGGTGGTGTGGATTGCACCCGACACCATGCCATCGACCATGCCAGTGTGCACCAGCATGGTGGCGAAATACGTAGCATCAGTGATGATTTCGTGCGCTTGATCAGAGGTGACGCCCTTGGCTTTACGGAGTTCCGCATATTGGCTGGCGAACTGTTCACGCAGTTCGCTGGCGCGGGGGTCGATTATGGTTGCGCCGTCCAAACTGACACCAAGTTCTGCTGCGCGCGAGCGTACTTCAGCCTCATCACCCAGGATGGTCAGGTCGGCAACGGAGCGTTGCAGTAACCGCCCGGCGGACTTCAGGATGCGGTCGTCGCCACCCTCGGGCAGCACGATATGTTTGCGGTCTGCACGAGCCTGTTCCTGCAGCCAGTGGGTGAACATCTGCGGGGTGACCACAGTCGGGATGGGAATCGCCAGCTGCGCCAACAAGTCCGTCGCGTCGACGTGGCGGCCCATCAGTTGCAGCGCGGTGTCGATCTTGCGTTGCGACGCAGCCGTGACCCGGCCGCGCGCCGCCGCTGCCGCGCTGGCTGTGTCGTAGGTGCCCAGTTCGGTCACCACGATAGGTAGCCGCAGCCGCAAGCCCGACACCAGGGCCGCGATGGACGGATGCAGGTCGAACCCGCCGTTGAGAATGAGGCATGACAGCGACGGGAAACCTTCGGCCGCATGGGCACTGGTGACAGCTAACACCACGTCCGAGCGATCGCCGGGGGTGATCACCGCCACGCCGTCGAGCAGCCTTTCCAGCACATGGTCGGCGGTCATCCCGGCGACCATGACGCCCAGCACCTCGCGTTCGAACAGCACCGCGTCACCGTGGATAGCCGTTCCGCGCACGGCCTTCTGCAGTTCGGCGACCGTCGGCGCGGCCAGCAGCGGTTCTTCGGGCAGCACGTAGCTGCGCGGGCCGAAGACACGCAAGGCCGCTGCAACAGCGTCCAGCTCGGCCGGTTCGCAACGGTTGGCGACCACGGCCGCGACGTGAGCTCGCTGGGCAGACAGCTCGTCCAGACATACCGCAACGGCGCTAGTAACCTCGTCGGGCGTGCGGCCCTTGCCGCGCACCGTGAGCAACACCGGCGCGCCGAGGTTCACCGCGATCCGGGCGTTGACCGAAAGTTCGGCGGGGCTAGCGACGTTGGTGTAATCGCTGCCGACGATCACCACTGCGTCGCACTCTTGCGCCATCGCGTGATAGGACTCGACGATAGCGGCGATCGCGGCGTCCTGGTCGTCGTACAGTTGCTGATAAGTCACGCCGACACATCGCTCATAGGGCAGGCCCGCGGTGGAGTGGTCGAGTAGCAGTTCCAGGATGTAATCGCGGTTCTCACCGAAGCGACGCGGCCCGCCCTGCCCGGCTTCGCTACGTTCGCCTTCGCCGTCGAGGCGCGTAATTGGCCGGTAGACGCCGACTTTCGCGACGGTTGCGGCCAATCGGTGCATCAGCCCCAGCGCGATCGTTGACTTACCCGTCTCCGACTCGGGTGCCGCGATGTAGATGCTTGACGCGTGCTGTTCAACCAAGTCGCCGCAACCTGGGTGCCAGGTCCTTTTCGAACAGCTCCAGGAACCGGCGTTGGTCGTGGCCAGGCGCATGGAACACCAGGTGATTGAGGCCCCAGGTCACATACTGCCCGACCTTTTCCACCGCTTCGTCGGGGTCGGACGCCACGATCCAGCGCCTGGCGACCTGCTCGATCGGCAGCGCGTCGGCGGCCTGCTCCATCTCGATCGGGTCGTCGATGCTGTGCTTCTGCTCGGCCGTCAACGAGAGCGGCGCCCAGAACCGGGTGTTGTTGAGGGCTAGCTCGGGGTCGGGGTCGTAGGAGATCTTGATTTCAATCATCTTGTCGATGTCGTCGACATTGCGGTCGGCGGCCGCGGCGCCCGCTCGGACTCCGGGGATCAGTTTCTCGGTGTACAGCTCTGCTCCCTTGCCGGAGGTGCAGATGAAGCCGTCGCCGGCGCGGCCGGCGTATTTGGCCACCGCCGGTCCGCCCGCCGCGATGTAAATCGGCATACCCCCGTCGGGCACGTCGTAGATGGAGGCACCCTTGAGCCGGTAATACTCGCCGTCGAAGTCGACGCGGTCGCCGCGCCACAATTCGCGCATCAACCGGACCGATTCGCGCAGCCGGGCAAACCGCTCCTTGAACTCCGGCCAGGCCCCCTGGTATCCGGTGGCGATCTCGTTCAAGGCCTCACCGGTGCCTACGCCGAGGAAAACGCGGCCCGGGTACAGGCAACCCATGGTGGCGAAGGCTTGTGCGATGACCGCTGGGTTGTAGCGGAAGGTCGGCGTGAGCACCGAGGTGCCCAGCAACAGCCGTTTCGTGCGTTCGCCTACGGCGGTCATCCACGACAGCGAAAACGGAGCATGCCCGCCCGTGTGCCGCCACGGCTGGAAATGATCACTGACGGTAGCGGTGTCCATGCCGTGCGCTTCGGCGGCGACAGCAAGCTCGACGAGCTCGCGGGGTCCGAATTGTTCAGCAGATGCTTTGTACCCAAGTTTCAGTTCAGCCACCAGTTCTTTCTACTCCCATCTTGATG
>NZ_VTZN01000002.1 GCF_008370645.1 Mycobacterium simiae | reverse complement strand
GCAGCCGGGCGCAGTCCCCCGCAAGCGGGCGGTGCCCCCAGGTCGCCGCTCATGAGCGTCGGCGGCTACCCGCGACAGCGGCCGCGCCGGCTTCGTTCCACCGCCCCGATGCGCCGTCTGGTGGCGCAAACCTCCTTGGAGCCAAGGCATTTGGTGCTGCCGATGTTCGTCGCCGACGGTATCGACGAACCGCGGCCGATCGCAGCTATGCCGGGGGTGGTACAGCACACCCGCGATTCGCTGCGCAGCGCGGCCGCGGCCGCGGTCGCCGCGGGAGTCGGCGGGCTGATGCTGTTCGGCGTGCCACGTGACCAGGACAAGGACGCGGTTGGTTCGGCTGGCGCCAACCCGGATGGCATCCTCAACGGCGCGCTGCGAGACCTGGCCAAGGATCTCGGCGAGGCAACGGTGTTGATGGCTGACACCTGCCTGGATGAATTCACCGCCCACGGGCACTGCGGGGTGTTGGATGCGTCGGGCCGAGTCGACAACGACGCTACCGTGGCTGCATACGTGAAACTGGCTGTAGCACAGGCAGACTCAGGCGCACACGTGGTCGGTCCGAGTGGAATGATGGATGGCCAAGTGGGTGCGATCCGCGACGGTTTGGACGCCGCCGGCCACGCCGACGTGGTGATTCTGGCCTACGCCGCCAAATTCGCCTCGGCCTTCTATGGCCCGTTTCGGGAGGCGGTGGGCTGCAGGCTGTCCGGCGACCGGCGCACCTACCAGCAGGAGCCCGGCAACGCCCGGGAGGCGCTGCGCGAAATTAAGCTCGATCTCGACGAGGGCGCCGATATCGTGATGGTCAAACCCGCGATGGGTTACCTAGACATCGTGGCTGCAGCTGCGGCTGATTCGACGGTGCCGGTGGCCGCCTACCAGGTGTCGGGGGAGTACGCGATGATATGTGCGGCTGCGGCAAACGGGTGGATCGATCAGAGGGCGGCTGCCTTGGAGTCGCTGACCAGCATCCGGCGGGCCGGGGCGGACATCGTGCTCACCTATTGGGCTGCCGATGCGGCTACTTGGCTTTCGTGACGGAGGCTCACATGACATCAGCGGGGGAAACCAAGACCAAGCCGTTGTTTTACGAGCCGGGTGCCAGCTGGTACTGGGTGCTGGCAGGCCCGGCCGCGGCGGTGTCGATCATGGTGATCGAAAAGTCCACTGGCGCGGGCGTGCAGCTGATCACTCCGTTGATTTTTCTTGTCATGGTGTCGGTGTTCGTGTCGCTGCAGGTAAAGGCGGCGCGAATCCACACCTCGGTTGAGCTAACCGAGGACGCGCTGCGCCAGGGCACCGAGACGATCTTGGTGTCCGAAATCCTCAAGGTGTTTCCGGAGCCGGAGAATTCGGTGGCGTCCGGCAAGCCATTGGCCAGGTGGCAGTCGGCTCGGGCGCTCGGCGAGCTGGTTGGCGTGCCGCGCGGCCGAGTGGGCATCGGTCTGAAGCTCACCGGGGGCCGTACCGCCCAAGCTTGGGCGCGGCGGCATCGTCAGCTGCGGGCCGCGCTGACTCCACTGGTAGCGGAGCGTGTGGTGCCCCACATGCAGCCCGACGATGAGGCGGATCCGGAGTCGGCGCTGTGACCACCCGGTACCGGGCTGTCGTCGAGCTGGTCTTAGCGATGACCGCGGTGGTGGCCGCCGCAGTGAGCTGGTCGCACACCCGGTCGACCGTCGCCGTGGGCCCGGTTGCCGACGGCCAACCGGTCACCGTGTCGGTGATCTATCACCCGCAACTACTGGTGTTGACACTGCTGTCGGCGACGGTCGCCGGCGTGTTCGCGGTCGTGGGGATCGTCAGGTTGCGGCGCTCTAAGCCGTCTTCCGGATCAACGGGAGGACCAGCTGACGTCGGCTGGCGATGGCTTCGGCGAGGTCGCGCAGCGCCTCGTGGACCGAGCCGGTAATCGGGAACAGGGGGCCGTCGCCGTCACGGCCGTAGCCCAATTGCTCTTTGATGGCCGGGTTGGCGACCAATAGCCATTGCACCCCGGTGGCGGCGCACGCCTCGTCGAGCATGTGCAAAAGCGAGATGCCGGCAGCGGAGAAGTAACTGACGTCACTCATGTCCAGCACTACTGGGTTGTTCCCAAGGATGAAACGCCGTATGTATTCGCCCACCCGGTCGACGTTGACCGCATCGATCTCGCCTCGGACAGTCACCACTGTGGCCAGGGCACGGCAGTGCGCACGGATCTGCGCACCATCGCAGTGATAAGTCCCGTTACCGACGTCTGCGATAGTCATGACCAGCCCATCCTTCGTGGCGTTGCCGTAGCCAGGGGGCTCACGCTAATTCGCAAACCTAAGGCGACCGACAGGTCCGTCTAACTCTTCGCTAAGAACGAATTTCGGGCTGCTCGTGGTGATCCAGCGCCATCGCGAACTGGCCATCTTGGAGCATCAACCAGCGCGCCGCGCGATAATGGCCCAGGCCAGCGAAGGCCAGCGCGCTGATACGCTGCCATAGCTGCCGGTTGCTCGCCCCGGGGGCCGCTTACGGGATGCGGGGAGAGCCGGGCGATCAGGTCACGAAACAGCAGAGTCCAGACGGAAAGAGCGTCGTGCGCACCGGAGACATCAAGGGCGAGATCAAGGCCCTGACAGGACTCCGCATCGTCGCAGCGGTGTGGGTGGTGCTGTTTCATTTCCGGCCGATGCTGGGTGATGCATCGCCTGAGCTCCGCGACGCCCTGGCGCCGGTGCTCAACTGCGGAGCACAGGGCGTCGACCTTTTCTTCATCCTCAGTGGGTTCGTGCTGACCTGGAACTACCTCGACCGGATGGGCCGATCCTGGTCCACCCGGGCCACCCTGCACTTCCTGTGGCTGCGGCTGGCCAGGGTGTGGCCGGTGTACGTGGTCACCTTGCACCTCGCCGCCGGGCTGGTGATCCTGAGTCTGCACGTCGGGCATGTGCCCTTGCCGGAGGCGAGGGATCTGACCGCGATCAGCTATGTGCGCCAGATGCTGCTGGTACAGCTGTGGTTTCAGCCGTTCTTCGACGGATCTAGTTGGGATGGGCCGGCCTGGTCGATCAGCGCGGAATGGCTGGCCTATCTGCTGTTCGGCCTGCTCGTTCTAGTGATTTTGCGGATGGAGCGCGCTACTCGAGCTCGCGGCTTGATGTTGTTGGCGTTGGCCGCTTCGCTGCCGCCGGTGCTGCTCTTGTTGGCCAGCGGCGAGTTCTACACGCCGTGGAGTTGGCTGCCGCGCATTGTCACGCAGTTCACCGCGGGAGCGCTGGCCTGTGCCGCAGTGCGTCGGTTACGGCTGACCGAGCACGCGCGCTACGTCGCCGGACACCTCGCCCTGCTGCTCGTCGTCGCCATGGTGGGCGTCCTCTACTGGTTCGACGCACATCCCATCAGCGGCGTCGTGGATAGTGGCGGCGTCGTCGACGTGCTGTTTGTTCCGCTGGTCGTAACGTTGGCGGTCGGCCTGGGCGGGCTGCCGAGGATGCTGTCGGCGCGGCCTATGGTGTACGGCGGCGAGATCTCATTTTGTCTGTACATGGTTCATGAGCTGGTCCATACCGCCTGGGGGTGGTCCGTACTGCAGTTCGACCTCACGCCGCAGGATAACCCGTGGAAATGGAACGTGATCGGGCTGCTGGTGATCGCCGTGGCGCTCTCGATCCTGCTGTATCACGTAGTCGAAGAGCCGGCCCGCCGCTGGATGCGCCGGATGGTTGACGTCCGGGCCGTCGCCGCGATAAGTGAGCACGCGGAGTCGTTGAATACCAAGCTGCACCCGGTTGACGGTGCACGGGAGGCGATTTCGGCACGCGCGGTGTGATGGCTGCCGCGCGTCGACGCCACCATTGGCCCAGTGCCTCGTACGATGACGATGCCGGTCCCAGTGGAGGTAGGTTGTGAGTCGCCTGGCCACTTTTGTCGTCGGCCTCACTCTGCTGGTCGATGCGGCCTCCGGATTCCCGGCGTACCGGGCGTACCGTCCGCTGACCACGGATTTTAGGCTTGTCCACCTCGCGGTGATCGGCGACTCCTATACGACGGGCACCGACGAGGGTGGTTTGGGCCCGAAGTCTTGGCCCGCTCGTGCCTGGCAGACCCTGGCGCAGGAAGGGGAGCGGATCGCGGCCGATGTGGCAGCCGAGGGCCGGGCCGGTTATGCGGTGTCTGGTGACCACGGCAGCATTTTCGAGGATCTGACCGCGACGGCGGTCAAGCTCGACGACGTGCTGGTGGTGTTCTTCGGCTCCCGTAACGATCAGGGCGTCGATCCCGGGCTGCTTGCTGAAAGGGTCCGCACGACTTTCGATCTGGCGCGCCGCTTAGCGCCGTCTGCTCGGTTTCTGGTGATCGGACCGCCGTGGCCAACCGCCGATGTCCCCGACTCGGTGCTGCAGATTCGCGACGTGCTCAACGCTGCGGCCGGATCCGCCGGGGCGGTGTTCGTCGATCCGATCGACGCGCAGTGGTTCGTCGACCGGCCCGAACTGATCGGTGCGGACGGTGTGCACCCCAACGATGCGGGGCACGCATATCTGGCGGACACCATCGCGCCGCTCATCCGCGCGCAGCTCTAACTCGACCATTTCAGTCTTGGGCGTGGCGCTCATAAGCCCAGCGCTCCAGGCGAGCCTGGAGCCATACCAGCCCGACTCCGGCGAGCGGCGTCACCACCGTAAGGCACACCACCACCAGACTCATGTCACACCTCCACAACCTCTCCTGGGTAAGACGTGTGGATCACGCGCGAAGTTCACCCTTCCGCCAGGGCGTGATCGGCCAGCGTGCCAAGAACCGGTGCCAGCAGCTGCGAGTACTCGGTCGTCACGTGGTTGTCGTCGCGGAACACCAACGTGTTCCCCACGATCACGGGGCAGCGGTCGGCGCTGCAGAACAGGTCGGTCAGGTCCGCATAATGACCCCCGGCGGTCTCGGTGGCCCCCTGCTCGGCAGCGATACCCGCACCGTTGGCCGCGGCCGAGCGAAGCGGTGCGCAGACGCGGGCATCGTCGAGATGCGCGGAAAGGCAGGTCGGCACCGACGACTGCGGATCCGCGACCGGTCCCAGTACCAGCACGGTGGCGCCGACGCCGCGCAGCTGCGCCACCGTTCGGTTCAGTGCATCGATCCAGGCGGGATCGTAGCTGGCGAAGCTGAAGTCCGCGCGGTAGCGGCGGCTCATGCTCAGCACCACCAGACGCGGCCGCTCGGTCTGGACTCGGCTCACTATTTGGCTGCGCCACTGTTCGCATTCGGTGTATCTGCGGCCTAGGTATGGGCTGACGATCGGCAAGTCCAGTAACGGGCAGGTCACCTTGGCCAAGGTTTCCAGCCGCCAGTGCCGCTGCTGGGCGATTTGCTGGAAGGCCGGTTCCCACATGGCGGCGTGCGAATCGCCGATCAGGGTCATCGTCGTCAGTGACGCAGTGTCGCCCGTTGCGCACTCGCTGTGGCCGACATCGCGCCAGGACCGCATGCAGCCGTTGACGAAGGCGGGTGCCTTGTCACCGGGCGCCACCGCCAGCGGTGGGTTCAGATTTGACGGCACCGCCTGCAGCCTCGTGGCGGCGATGATCGCGTCGCGCACTTGGGCAAAAGCATGGTGGACGGCCGCCTCTTGGCCGCTGACGGCGGGTGCCCCCGGTGCCGGGGGAAGTGCGGCGATCTTGGCCTCGGGAGCGGCAACTCCGTGGCCGGCCGGCGCGGGTACTGCCATCAGCAGCACCGCGCAGGCGCACGCCGCGACGCCGCTGGCCGCCCCGGCAAGCGCCAGGCTAGCCCTGGCCGATCGGCGTAACACGGCGGCGAAGCGGCCTGGATTTTCGACCAGGTGCATGGTGATCACCGCGAGTCCGGCGGAGACGGTGGTGGCCGCCAGCCTGGCCGGCAGACCCGCAGGATCGCCCAGCAGTGCCGGCATCAGCAGCAGCAGCGGCCAGTGCCACAGGTACCACGAGTAGGACACCCGCCCGATCGCCCGCATCGCCGACCGACACAGCAAGCGACCGGCTCCCATAGCACCGGTGACGGACCCGGCGCCGACCACCAGCGCGGTGCCCAGCGCCGGCAGCAGCGCTGCGGTGCCTGGGTAGGGAGTGCTCGGTCCCAGCTGGGTGCAGGTCAGCAGGATCAGCGCCAAGCCACCCCAGCCGACGATTGCTGCGGGCGCCAGCGGCAATCGCCGCCACAGGCGGATCGTCAGGGCAACCAAGCCGCCGACGGCAAGCTCCCAGGCGCGGGTGGGTAGCGAGAAGAATGCCCACGACGGCGACGTGCGGGTCCAGATCGAGGCGGCTGCCAACGACGCAACAGCCACTAGCCCGAGGACGACCGTATACGGTGCGGCTCGGGCAGCGATGTCGCGGCCCATACGCCCGAATAGCCAAGCGGTTGTGATGATCAAGGCCGGCCACACCAGGTAGAACTGCTCCTCCACGCCCAGTGACCAGTAGTGCTGGAAGGGTGACGGCGGCAAGTCGGAGAGTAGGTAATCGGTGCCTTGTCCGGCGAAGCGGTAGTTGCCGACATACAGAGCGCTGGCGATGCCGTCCAGCAAAACGCGGCGCGCTTGTAGGGGCGGCAACACGACGGCCGCGCCGATCGCGGTGACCACTGCGACAGTGGCCGCGGCCGGCAGCAGGCGGCGGGCCCGCGCACCATAGAAGCGGCCGAGCCGAAGCGTATTAGTGGCAGTTACCTCGCGCCACAGCAACCCTGTGATGAGAAACCCGGAGATGACGAAGAAGACGTCTACGCCGATGTAGCCGCCGGCGACACCGGGTATGCCCGCGTGGAACAAGACCACAGCGATGATCGCGACGGCACGCAAGCCCTCAATGTCCGGGCGAAAATTGAGGCCCCGATCCGGTCGCCCCGCTCGACGAAGCGGGCTGGCGGATTCTTCCTGCGGGGTGGTCATCTGTCGCTTCAGGACGCCATCCAGGCCAGCTCGCCGGGCAGTTGCTCGCGCCAATAGTCCGTGTCGTGCCCGCCGGGAGAGAAGCTGCCGGCCGGAGGTGTCTTCAGTTGGCTGACGAATTCTCGGGTGGCGAAATAGAAGCGGTCGCCGGTGCCGCAGTCCACCCGCAACGGAATCTGGCTCAGCGCGGGCAGGCCCGTCACGCGGTGCTGCATCCAGTCGTCGTAGCTGTCGAACGCGCCCGGGGCGCTGCCGGTGAACGAGGTGTACAAGGCCGGGCTGATCGCGCAGATCCCCGCGGTTCGTGCCGGACCGAGCCGGGCGCCCAGCAGCAGCGCGCCGTATCCCCCCATCGACCAGCCCAAGAATCCCACCCGGGAGATGTCCATCCCCATTGCGGCCAGCATCGGCAGCAGCTCGTCGAGCACCATCGCGCCGGAGTCCCCGCCGGAAGACCTGCGGTGCCAGTAGGTATTGCCGCCGTCGACACCCACCACCGCGAACGGCCGCTTACCCGCCTTGACCAGTTGGGCCAACCCTTCTTCGACGCCGAGGTCGAGCATCATGCCGGCGTTGCCGTCCTTGCCGTGCAGGGCGATGACCGGCTGCAACAGCCGTGACTGGCCCGGCGGCATGGCGATCACCCAGTTTGTCTGGAGACCGCCGCGTGCTGCGGAGATGAAGGAGCCGGAAAGCTTGGTCGGCAAGCTGCTGCCGGCTGTCGGGGGCTCGAAGGGGGCGGGCGCCTGCGGAGGCGCCGCCTTGGGCTTGAGCGGATCCAACAGGGCGCTCAAGGCCCACACGCCAGCGGCTCCTGCGCTGGCTCCGGCGCCCATCCGCAGCACCGCGCGACGGGTCAGGTCAGGCACGGGGTCATAATGCCGCCCCGACCGCGAATTTGCCGGCGAGCCACGCCGCATCGGTCGCCCAATCGTGACGCGGAACCGGGGTTACGGCGCCGACCCAGCAGATGCACACTCTTGCACCAGCTGCCGGTCGGATTGGGGAGGTGTCGCCCTTGGGCAGCGGTGCTGTGGCCTCAATCATGGGAAGCGCGCGTCACAGTCAGTGCCGAGAGCGGAAACCGCACATGTCGTGCGTGATCAGCTAGCCTCCGGCGGTGGTCGCCGCGCCGGCGAGGTGCTGGGTATCGGCTCGGTGATGAACGCGCACAACGCGGCCGCGGCAGCCCGACCGCAATGCACCGGCGTGGCAGAGGCATCGACGCTGCCCGTCTTCCAAGCCGCTCCCGGCCGGTAGTGTTCGCGCACGACCGGTCATTGAACCGAGGAGAAAGAGGACCTGCATGAGCCTGACGTTTCTGCGGTTTCTGCCAACGTTGTGCTGACACCCATCGGGTTGTGGTGCGGACCGAGACGCTGAAGTTCCTGGTCGCGTTGCGTCCGGGCCTGAGCAGCCCCAACAGCGCCGCATGCTGGAGCTGCACGGCGGCAGGAGCAATCGACTTGTGATCGCGCCCAACCTGTGGGCCGGGGTCGGCCTGGTGCGCGGTGGGGAGGGTACCGCGCTGGTCGGGTCGCGCGCCGAGGTCGCCGACCGGCTGGCCGAGTACGCGCAGTTGGGTATCACCCATTTCATCCTGTCGGGATATCCGCGCTTGGAAGAGGCCTACTGGTTTGGTGAAGGCGTCCTGCCGCTGCTCGGGCGCAGGGGTCTGTGGGCGCGCCCGAACGGTTCGCCAGCACCGGCGGCGGCGCCGTTGGCGGTTGTCTCAGCGCATTAGCAAATCATCGCATTGCCTTGCCCGACAGTCTGTTTGGCGGGTTGACCGGGGTGCGGGCGACGTGCTGCGCAGCGACCGTCGCGGCCACCTCCCGCCACTCTTGTTGTAGACGATTGCGTTCCTTGAGCATGGCGACTATGCTGCCGTCTTAGTGAACGGTTTCGTATACAAAATGATTTATCGACCAAGGAAGCGAGAAGAACATGACAACCGAGGCCAACGTTGCCGGTTTCGAGCCGTTGTACGGCGACGCGGAGCTAGCCGAGGGACTGATTCCGTGGGACATTGGCGGCCCGCAGCCGGTCGTCGAGCAGTTGGTCGCCTACGGCGCCGTCCGCGGTGAGGTGCTGGACCCCGGTACCGGTCCCGGCCACCACGCAATTCACTATGCATCGCAAGGTTTCTCGGCGACCGGGATCGACGGCTCACCATCGGCCATCGAGCGGGCCAAGCGCAACGCCGAACGGGCCGGCGTCCAGGTCGATTTCCAGGTGGCCGATGCCACCAGGTTGGACGGGTTCGATGGCCGGTTCGACACCGTGGTGGACAGTTCCTTCTACCACGTGTTTCTTTTCGATGAGGCCGTTCAGAGGCGCTATGCGCAGGCCCTGCACCGGGCCACTAAACCTGGCGCGCGGCTGTACATGTTCGAGTTCGGCCAGCACAACGTCAACGGCGTCCAGTGGCCGGGCATACCGGCGGACAACTTCCAGCGGGTGCTGGGCGCGAGTGGGTGGCGCATCGATTACCTGGGTGGCACCACCATCCAGGCGCGCTTCCTGCCACAGGCGTTCGAAGCCATGAGCACGGTGAATTCCGGGCATCAGGAGGAGATCCTGCAGCGGATGCAGCCGCTGGTGCGCCAATTGCGCGTGCTCGAGCCACTGCTGCACGACCACCGGGTGCACCTGCCGGCGTGGTCTGTGGTGGCCACCCGCTTGGACTGACCGGCTTACCAGTTCGAATAGCGAAATATTCCAGGTAATCGGCGTCGCTGTTTGGGGACCAACGCCCCTGTACGGAAAACTTGCCGCTTGCCTAACGTCGGTGCTGAGGAGGTGCACCGTGGCGGTGAATGCGATTGTGGGATACGACGGCTCGCTAGGGGCGAGTGCCGCGATCGATGCGGGCGCGCGGTTGTTTCCGGGAGCACATGGGTGGATCACTTTCTTGTGGCTTCCGCCGTTCGCCAGCGACAAGGTGCGTCGTCGGCTGCGACCGATGGCTCGCGACGCGAACGAGTTGGCCGAGATGGTCGAGCGGGAGGGCGAGCGCGAAGCCCGGCGCATCATCGACCTGGGCGTTATCCTGGCGCGCGCCGCCGGGTGGGACGCCGAGCCACTGTTGAAGCGGACCTGGGGTCCAGAAGGGCTGCGTATCGCGCAAGCGGTCGAGGACGTGCAGGCCGATGTGGTCCTCGTGGGGTCTCGGGGCCTTGGTGGGACGCAAGCGGTGCTGGGCAGCGTTTCAGACATGGTGCTGCACTATTGCACCCGACCAGTGGTCGTCGTCCCACATCCGATGCTGGCGGCCGAGTACGAGGCGCTCAACGCAAGTCCGGTGCTGGTGGGCTGGGACGGTTCGGCCGGTGCCACCACTGCGTTGGCGGCAGCCAGGCGTCTGTGGCCGCAGCGGGATGTGTTGTTGGTGTCTGTCGGCGACGGCGATCCAGCGTGGCCTCCAGTCGATTCGCCAGCCGTTGCAGCCGGGGAGGTCCTTTGGCTAACGGTCAAGCGTGGTCACGGCTTTCATGCCCGCGCGGTATCGGAAGCGCTGGTCATGGCCGCCGACAACCACGATGCGGCCGTGGTGGTCGTCGGATCGCGTGGACGTTCCAAGGCGGGGGAGATGGTGCTGGGCAGCGTGGCGCTGGGGACCGTGCATCACTCCCATCGACCGGTCATGGTGGTGTCTGATAGCTGGAAGCTGCCGGCCGACGCCTGAGTGGGCCAACCCGTCGGCGGTCCGGGTGCGTCTGTCGGGTGACTTCCGGCTCTGATCCGCGTGGGTCTTACAAGGCACTATGAGTGACCGCTCGTAGGCGGCCGCGCGGAGGCTGCCAGCTGTCCGCGAAACCTGTGCAAGTAGTGAGCGAAAGTCTGGGTTGTGAGTAGTTTGGTGGAGTGATCAGCGTGATGATCTGGGTCGTCGGGTTGCGCGGCTTTCGCAGTGGGCTACACAGGTCGGGTCGGCGGTAGTGCGGGTTGGGGCCGAGGTCAACGGTGAAATGAATGGGGCCGCGTGGCACCGCCCGCAGCTCCACCACAGTGATGAACTGGGGCATCGGACCACACCGGCCGAATCCGACTTCCGCGAGCGTGAGCCAACGCGCCACCGCGGGCCAGGACCTAGCACCAGATGCGCGCGACCACCCGGGGCCACGGACGCGGGAAGTCAGGCAACCCAGAACCGTTCGGAGTCGCCTGCTGAGCAAAGCGCAGTTTCACTCGGTGTTGAGGAACGGTGAGTTGATTGACGCAGCCGGCTCATCATGGTTTACCAGCCCACGAAGTGGTGCTGTTGCTGGAGACCGATCCGCACTGCGGACTGTCCGATGGTGAGGCGCACGAACGGTTGGAGCGTTTCGGTCCCAACACATTACCGGTGGCTGCGCGAGCCAGCTTGGTCAGGCGCGCGCTGCGACAGTTCCACCATCCGCTCATCTATGTTCTGCTCGTCGCGGGCGTGATCACGGCAGGACTGCACGAATTCGTCGACTCCACAGTGATTTTCGGCGTCGTCGTGGTCAACGCGGTCGTGGGTTTCGTTCAGGAGTCCAAAGCCGAGGCCGCGCTGGAGGGCTTACGCTCGATGGTGCGCACCCTGGCCAAGGTGGTTCGGGGCGGCCTCCAGCGCACCGTGCCGTCAGAGGATCTGGTGCCCGGCGATCTCGTGCTCCTGGAGAGCGGCGACAAAGTACCGGCCGACCTGCGTTTGGTGCGAACAACCGAATTGCGGGTCAACGAGTCCGCACTCACCGGGGAGTCGGCGCCGGTCCACAAAGACGTAGTCGCATTGCCGCAGACCACCCCGGTCGCTGATCGCCGCAATATGGTCTTCTCCGGCACCCTGGTGACCGCAGGCCACGGCGCCGGAATCGCCGTCTCGACCGGCGGTGAAACCGAACTCGGGGAGATCCATCGCCTCGTCGGTGCCGCGGAAACTCTTTCGACGCCGCTGACCGCGAAGCTCGCGTGGTTCAGCAAGGCCCTGACTGTCGGAATCCTGGCCTTGGCGGCGGTGACCTTCGCCGCGGGGGTGCTGCGGCGACAGGATGCCGTCGAAACGTTTACGGCAGCAATCGCGCTGGCCGTCGGGGCTATCCCCGAAGGCCTGCCGGCCGCCGTCACGATCACGCTGGCTATCGGTGTGGCTCGAATGGCCAAGCGCCGAGCCGTGATTCGCCGCCTACCCGCGGTGGAGACGCTGGGCAGCACCACGGTCATCTGCACCGATAAGACTGGAACGTTGACCGAAAACCAGATGACCGTCCAGGTGATTTGGACCCCCGACGCCGAGGTCGAGGTGACCGGAACAGGCTACGCGCCCGCCGGTGCCCTCCACGGCCCCGACGGCGCGCCTATACCCATCAAAGCGACTGCCGCCCTGCGCTGGTCGCTGGTTGTTGGTGCGTGCTGCAACGACGCCGCCTTGACCCACGACGACGGGAGCTGGCAGGTGGTGGGTGACCCGACTGAAGGTGCGATGCTCGTTGTTGCGGTCAAGGCCGGCCTCAACCTCGCGCAGCTCGCGGAGGGCATGCCGCGGGTGGCGACCATCCCATTTAGCTCCGAACGCCAATACATGGCTACCCTGCATCAAGACGGAACCGATTACCTGGTGCTGGCCAAGGGGGCGGTAGAGCGCATGCTCGAGCTATGTGGCACGCAGATGGGCGCCGACGGCGAAGTGGGGCCGCTGGACCGGGCCGCGGTGTTGCGCGCCGCTGACTCACTCACAGCACGGGGTCTACGGGTGTTGGCTGCTGGGGTCCGGGGCGCGAGCGGTCCCGACGAATTCAATGAAGCGGTGTTTGCCGGGTCGCTAGCGTTCACCGGGTTGCAAGCGATGCTCGATCCTCCACGCGCGGCCGCTGCGCCGGCCGTGGCCGCCTGTCACACTGCCGGTATCGCGGTAAAGATGATCACCGGCGACCACGCCGGTACTGCCACCGCAATCGCGGCCCAGCTCGGACTGTTTGACCACGGTGAACCGACGGCAGATGCGGTCCTTCGCGGCACCGACCTGGCTACCCTGGGCGCCGATGATTATCCGGACGCCGTGCGCGAGGCCAAGGTGTTCGCCAGGGTTACACCCGCGCAGAAGCTACGGCTCGTCCAGGCGCTACAGGCGCGGGGGCACGTTGTCGCGATGACCGGCGACGGCGTCAATGATGCACCGGCCTTGCGGCAGGCCAACATCGGCGTCGCCATGGGCCGCAGTGGCACCGAGGTGGCCAAGGATGCGGCCGACATGGTGTTGACTGACGACGACTTCGCCACCATTGAGGCGGCGGTCGAAGAAGGCCGCGCGGTCTTTGACAACCTGACCAAGTTCATCACCTGGACCTTGCCCACCAACATCGGTGAAGGACTGGTCATTCTGGCTGCCATCGCAGTCGGCGCCGAGCTGCCGATCCTGCCGACCCAGATTCTGTGGATCAACATGACTACCGCCATCGCGCTTGGCCTGATGCTCGCCTTCGAACCCAAGGAAGCCGGCATCATGACTCGTCCGCCGCGCGACCCCGAGCATCCGCTGCTCAGCCGCGGGCTCGTAACACGAATTCTGCTCGTCTCCTCGCTGCTCGTCGCCGCGGCGTGGTGGCTGTTCGAATGGGAACTCGGCAACGGCGCTACCGTCTCGGCGGCCCGCACCGCGGCACTGAACCTCTTTGTTGTCGTCGAGGCCTTCTATCTCTTCAGTTGCCGGTCGCTGACCCGCTCGGCCCTCAGGATCGGTCTGTTCTCCAACCGCTGGATCATCCTCGGCGTCACCGTACAGGCTATGGCTCAACTTGCCATCACGTATCTGCCGGCGATGAACACGGTTTTTGACACAGCACCGATCGGGATCCCCGCCTGGGCACGCATCTTCACCGTCGCTACCGTTGTGACCCTCGTAGTGGCACTTGACAAGCTGTTGCGGAGGGTGTGGCTTGCGCACCGTTCATGAGATGTAGGGATCGCGCCGGGCGCATCATCTAGCCGCTGGGTCGCTAGGAGCGCAGGTTATTTCCCGCAGTCGCGGATTGGTGCAGGGGAACGAACGATCCACGTACTAGACCGTGGGCGCCCGACCCCGCCAGCCAGGTCGCATCTCCGAACTAAGGCGATCTTGACTGTTGAATCCCCGTCGCTATCCGATCCCGGTTACCGGTATCACGCCCGACCGGGACTGGGGCGCATTAGGGCTGGCCCCGCCGCGGCCTATCATCCCTCCGGGCATCCCAGCGCCAGCACTACCGGTACCACTCGGCATCGGCATCATCGGCATACCCGCAGGACTTGGCTCCCCTGTCAGCGCCGCCGGCGTAGGTATACCCGCTCCACCGCTGCCCGACATCGCCGAACTGGCCATCGGAGCGGGCATAGACCCTTGCCAAGTCGGCGGAACCGACATGCCCCCAACCATCCGAGCGTTACCCAAGTCCGCCGACATAGCCGAGCCCAGCCCCCCGCCACCCAATGACGTGATCTCAGCATGCGGAGCCGTCACCAACTTCGGCACTTCCGAAGGGAATTCACTGGCAACCGCACTAGCCACCCCGGCGGTTGGGGTGCGCGCCGCATTGCTCATCAAACTCATGATCGGCGACATCGCCAGGCCTAGCGGATACATCAACAACGAGAGACTCGACAACGGTAGCGAATCCAGCCCGGAAACCACGTTTGAAGCTGTCGCCAAGACGTCCTGCGCCGGCGCCGCCGCCGACGAAACCATCGCCGCCACACCCGAGGCAGCTTGCGACGCCAACCCGGCCAATCCAGGATTGGACGGCGGCGGACTAAACGGTGTCATTGTCGCCGCCACCGATGCCGCGCCGGCGTGATACCCCGCCATCGCGGTTACATCCTGCGCCCACATCTCCTGGTAGTCGAACTCCGTAGCTGCAATCGCCGGTGTGTTCTGAGCCAAGAAGTTTGTCGCCACCAACGACAGCAACCTCATCCGATTGGCCGTCACCGCTGTCGGATGCACCGTCGCCGATAAAGCCGCCTCAAACGCTGTCGCCGCAACCCGAGCCTGACCAGCGGCCAACTCCGCCTCCCCGGCCGCCCCACTGAGCCAGCACACAAATGGTGCCGCCGCAGCGGCCATCGACACCGATGTTGGACCCGACCACTGCCCGGTCGCCAATCGGGTTACCACCGAATCAAACGAGGCTGCCGATGCCCGCAAGTCCGCAGCCAGGCCCATCCAAGCCGATGCCGCTATGAACAGCGGGCCCGACCCTGCGCCGGCAAAGATGCGTGCCGAATTGACTTCCGGCGGCAACCAAGCAAAGTCTAAGATCATCGAAACCCCAACCCTTCCAACGCATTACGGCTCGGACACACTCTGACACACTCCTACCAACAGTCAACTGAACCAACATTTGTCTGCACGAAGCCTCCGGTAATTCTTCTGACAGCGTTCAGATGTCAGCCTCTGCTCTCGCCGCGCGAGTCGGCTCAACCACCGGGCCGTTACCGGACTGTCGCTACCTGACTGGCGGTGGCGGCCTTCATCGCCGAGCCGGTGGGACCGTTCACCGAAGTGCAAGAGCAGTGATATACGGTGTACCCCAGCATAACTCGCGCACCCCAGTCACGTCGGGGTCCACCCGCGCAACGAAGTTGCTAATCTGAAAATGGCTACTACACCATCAAGCCAAGCGGTACTGAACGGCAGGGACATAGAATGCCATTCAAACTGGTGTGGAGTCCGAACCGGTTGGCGTGCAACGCAAAGCAGTTAGAGTTAGTGATTGAGTATCCGAGTCATCCAGTGAATCCAGTCTTTTCAATGCGGACGGTTATCCGCTGTCACATCGCGGTCGTCGGGAACCGCAGCTGAACCGGGATCTTCAGCCGGACAAAAACTCTCACAAACCATACGCCTTGTCAACTGTTTTCTCGGGCTACGCTTACGTAGCCGAAGGTTACGAATTCGTAGGCTATTATTGCTATTTCGCATATGCCGAGCGTCCCGCACGGCTCATAGCTGTCCCCCGAATTGCCCTGCCTGCCCGCGTCGAGAGCCGGCAACGCTGGTGCCAAGTTAGCGGCAATAGCACCGTAAGCTCCGATAGCGTATCCGGCAATCTGCTGAAATGCCCTGGAAGACAGTTAGAGTGAGATACAGCACGCGTCAGTACTCCTGGCCCTCCGGAAGTCGCTGAGCTGAGCCATGGACTCACCAATCGACACCACCGTCGAAGGCCTCGGGCTTTGCTCACTACGTGCTCGCGCTGTCATTCGAGATCGGCAGCTAGCCGAAATATAGCTAGCGCCAGCAACTCTGAATGACAACCGTCGAAAGACATGCTGCAACCCAGCGGCTGCAGTGCTAGTCTGCAGAGACCCTGTTGCACGGAGGGGAATGGGCGCGTGCAGTCCGGGAGCAAGTGGTTAGCCGACAAGCGCTTCAGTGCGATTAGGAGATCCATATGTCATTTGTGTCCATGGCGCCGGAGGCGTTGCAGACCGCCGCAACCGACTTGGCGACTATCAGATCCTCGCTTGGCGAGGCCAATGCCGCTGCCGCCACCGCTACGACGGAAATACTTCCCGCGGGCGCCGACGATGTTTCGGCCGCAATCGCAGCGCTATTTTCCGCGCACTCGCAAGTCTGGCGAACGGTCAGTCAGGACGCTGCCTGGCTTCATCAGCAGTTTGTGGATGCCCTCAACGGTAGTGCCATCAAGTATGCGACCACCGAGCTGGAGAACGCCGAGCAGAGCGCCCTGCATGTCATCAACGAACCTACCGAGTATTTGTTCGGGCGCCCGCTGATTGGCAACGGCGCCAACGGGGCCCCAGGGACGGGGCAGAACGGCGGGGACGGTGGCATTCTCTGGGGAAACGGGGGTAACGGTGGATCGGGCGCGCCCGGCCACGCTGGCGGCAACGGTGGTGACAGCGGGATATTCGGTTCCGGAGGGGCTGGCGGGGCCGGCGGAAACGCCGTGAACGGCACCGCCGGCGCCGGCGGGGCTGGCGGTGCCGGCGGGTTGTTCGGCTCCGGCGGCGCGGGTGGGGCCGGCGGGATGTCGATGAACGGTGCCGGAGGGGCCGGCGGAGCCGGTGGGGACGGAGGACTTTTCGGCACCGGAGGGACCGGCGGGGCAGGCGGGACCGGCGTGGGGAACGGAGGTGCCGGCGGGGCCGGCGGCAACGCATGGCTCGCCGGATCAGGGGGCGCCGGCGGGGCCGGCGGAGGTGCGGGACCGTCCGGCGCAGGCGGCGAAGGTGGATCCGGCGGCAACGGCGGATGGCTGTCCGGTAACGGTGGCGACGGCGGAACCGGTGGCGCCGCCGCCGTCAACAACGGAGGCAACGGTGGGGCCGGCGGCAACGCCGGTTTGCTCTCCGGAAACGGCGGCGACGGCGGCGCCGGCGGATACGGCAACAACAGCGGAGGCAGCGGCGGCGCGGGTGGCGACGGCGGCTGGCTCGCCGGTGACGGCGGTAATGGTGGGGCAGGCGGAGTGGGCGGCACCATCAACGGTGGCAACGGCGGCGACGGCGGCAGAGCCTGGCTGTCGGGGAATGGCGGCGCCGGCGGCGCCGGTGGCCAGGGCGTCGCCAACGGCGGTGACGGTGGGGCCGGCGGCAACGCGGGCCATATTTTCGGATCGGGCGGCGCCGGCGGCGGGGGCGGAAACGGGTTGAGCGGCAACGGCGGCGCTGGCGGCAACGGCGGCAATGCCGGACAGATCGGCGACGGCGGCAATGGCGGCGACGGCGGTGGGGGATATGCCAGCGGCGGAAACGGCGGTAATGGCGGCAACGCCGCGCTGATCGGCAACGGCGGTAACGGCGGTAACGGCGGGACCGGGCCCTCGCCCGGCGCTGGCGGCACTGGCGGTTCGGGCGGGAAGCTGTTAGGCGAACCCGGCTTTGATGGGGCAACTGCTGTGCGACAACCAACCCCGTCGATCAGGTAGCCACCTGCCGACCCGGCATGGACGGCCGCGGTGGCCAGCCAGCCGGTAGGGGGCACACTGCTGCCGTCATGGCAGCCGGCGCCAGCCCTGCCACGATGCCTGCGCCAGTCCGTTGATCGCCGAACTGAACAGCGTTGCCATGGCGCTCAACTCGGCGGCCAGCGCATCCCAGGCCGAAGCCGCGGCCAGCATCGGCTCCGACCCCGCGCCAAGCCACATTCGGGCCGAACGAGCCGAAAACATGGGTGTTCGCGGCCGAAGAAAGGGGCGCGCTGGAGGGTTTGCGCTCCATGGTGCGCACTCAGGCCAAGGTGGTCCGGGGTGGCCACGTCAGGCCGCTTTACACCGCACCCGGGACGCCACCTATTGCTTACGCCGGTGCGCGATTGGCGATCTTGTCAGCTGTCGGAGCCTCGTTTGGCGAGGCTCTGGTGAGCTAGCCGGCGTATCGCGGTGAGGACGGGTTCGAACAGTACGGTGCCGAGAACCGCGTATTCAACGGCGTCGGCGGGGTCGGTTGGGATGTTGGCGATCTCGCTGGCGGCGATGGCAAGCATGTGTTGGCCGTAGACGGCGAACTGGCTTGGGTGACGTTGAAAGCCCGCTTTGTCGACCGCGTGCAGCGCGTCCTCGAGGAGAGCGGCCGCAGGCGGTTCGGCACGGTATGGCTCTCCGAGCCAACCGACAGCTTGCTGTGCACGCGGATAGCACCTGTCCTCGGCGTTGATGTCGGCGCTCGCTGCGGCGGCGAGCACTCTGGTGGCGCCCGCGAGGGAATCCTTAAGGCTGGATTTGGGGTCGTCGATAATCTGCAAGATCTCTTTGGCCTGGGATACCGATAATCCCGCCGGGCCGGTCAATGCCTGGATGAGGTGTATCCGCTGCACGTGTGAGTTGTTGTATGTCGCACGCCGCGGACCCATCAGATCGCCGGCCGCGAGCATGCCTTCGCGGATGTAGTACTTCACGGTCGCCACCGACACATGTGTTTGCTTGGCCAATTCGGATACCCGCACAGTCATTCCTCCTGCCACTGCGGTCGGGAGCACATGCTGGGTAAAGAGCCTTGCATCCGTTACTGGATAGTACTACTATCCATAGTGGGAGAACTTATCCCGGCGATCGAACCCCTGCGATAAGGGACCCCGAACGCGACCGCGAAGACGCGATCGGGTGCGCACGAAATGAGGAGTCATGAAACCCACCGGCTTCTTCATTGACCTGCATAAAATCCTCGTCATCCCGGTGACGGTGGCGGCAATGCTTACCTTTGCCAACTACAGCACGGTGATGTGGCTCTACTTGGCCATGCACGGAACCTATGCGATCCTGTGGCTGATCAAGGGCCGCACCTATCCCGATCAGCGGTTCGCCGAACGAGTGGCCATCTGGATTGGGATCGTGTTCGTCTTCCTGCCACTGGCCGGCTACTACGCGGCCCCGATCCTATTGGCCTGGCTTCACCCGAACGTGCCCGGATGGGCTGTCGCGCTCGGGGTTTCGATCTTCACGTTCGGCATTTTCCTGCACTATGTGTCGGATGCCCAGAAGTACTACACCCTGCAGGTTCGTCCCGGTCTGATCGAGAACGGTTTGTTCACTCGTACGCGGAATCCGAACTACCTCGGCGAGATCCTCACCTACCTGGGTTTCGCGATCATCTCCTGGAACCCAATACCGTTTGTGGTCAACGCGGCGTGGATCTTCGGATTCTTCGTTCGGAACATGATCAAGAAGGATCAGTCGATGGCACACCATCTTGGCTTTGCCGCCTACCAGGCCCGCACCGGGATGCTGGTCCCACGGTTGCGCCCAGCCTCCCAAGCCGGGAGACAACAGGCGTAGCCATCCATGCTGCAGCTGCCACTGGGCGAACCGTCGCAGGAGCCCAAAGCGCGGGAACGGCTCACCGCAGCGGTGGAGAAGGCCCACTGTTCCGACGCCATCTCCCAGCTCGCCCATAGGCGCGACCGCAAACAACTGGCTGTTCTATCCGCGCTGCGCGGCGTTGACAAGCAGGAAATCCGAGCGGACGACAGCTCGACAAATCGGATCGAGGGAAACACCATGAGTCAACAGATCGCCCCCGAAGAGCACTGGGAGTCAGCGGATTTCGAGGCCACCGGTTCACACGACTTTGCCGCGCCGGACTACTTCGCCGACCAGTTGCCGCGCTTGGCCAGATCGGTCGGGCGCGACGCGGCGAGATCAGCGATCGTGGCGCGGCAAGTCTTGCCGCGTGCCCCCGCGGGATGTGCCAGGCCAGTGTGGGGCCCCAGCCGCCCGGCCGGGGGTCACTGCGCCACCTGGGTCGCTCGGAATTGGAACTGCACAGTGGTGGGTGTTGCAGTAGTCGTTCACCCAGTCGATCAGTCCCGCGATATCGCAGCGCATGCAACCGGTGCGGCCACGGCCGATTCGGAACTCGCGCCCACCCGGCTGCCTTTGGCAGGGCACACGCCATGACCGATGCCTACGATGCCATCACAATCGGGTCGGGCCTGGGCGGCCTGACCGCAGCGGCGCTCTAAGCGAGGGCCGGACACCGGGTGCTGGTCCTGGAGCGCAACGCTGAATTTGGCGGGGCGGCAACGACCTACCGGCACGGAACGTTGACCGTCGAAGCCTCGTTGCACCAGACGGTGGACCCGAATGATCCGCTCGACGCCAAGGCCCGCATCTTGCGGGCCCTGGGCCTGCTCGACGAGTTGGAGTTCGTGCCGGTTGGCGCGTTCTATGAGTTGCGCGGCCGGTTGTTTGATCCGCCGTTTGTGCTACCGCACGGATTTGACGCCGCCGAGGAGGCGCTGGCCGACCGCTTCCCACACCAGCGGCTGGCCTTCCGCCGGTACTTTGAGCGGCTGCGGGCCGTCCGCGAGGCGATATCGGTGGTCGGCGAGCAGCACGACAGCCTGTGGTGGTTTATGCACACGCCGGCGCTGCCGTTGAAACTGTGGCCGCTGCTCCGCGACATGCGGCGCACCCTCTCAGAGGTTTTCGACTCGCTGTTTGGCGACGACGAGAGGTCGAAGCTGGCGCTCGCGGCCAACCTCGGCTACTACGCCGACGACCCGGCCCGGCTGTGGTGGTTGTTCTACGCGCTCAACCAGAGCGGCTATCTGGCCAGTGGCGGCACCTACATCCGCGGTGGCTCAGGCACGTTGAGCCGAAGCCTGGTCGACGTGGTCGAGGCCGAAGGCGGCGTGGCGCGCGCGGGCCGTCCGGTGACCGAGATCATCCTCGACGATAAGGGCCGCGCCGCGGGCGTCGCCCACACCACACCCGACGGCGGCGACCGCGTCGTGGACCGCGCTCCGGTGCTTTTCGGCAACGCCGCCCCGGCTGTGCTCGCCCAGGCGCTGCCACCAGAAGCGCAGACGAAGTTCGCGGGCCGCTATCGGGGGCGGCGACCGTCGACCTCACTCTTCGACATCGCGCTGGGGCTAGATCGGCCTCCCAGCGAGCTCGGCCTCATCCACTACTACACGGTGCTGATACCGGAATGGGTTCACACTCTTTCGGACTATGCGCGTCGCGCCGAAATCCTGGCCGATGCGCCGGGGACTCGCATGCCGGTAGTAGGCATCGTCAACTACGACACCATCGATACCGGCCTGAATCCCAATGGCCCGTACCTTGTCTCGGTCACCGGCGTTGACCGCGTGGCGAACTGGGAAGGCCTTGACGACGCGGCTTACCGGGCCAAGCGCGACGCCTGGCTTGATGCGATCGTGGCCGACATCGACCGCTGGTTGCCCGGCTTCGGCGGTGCGGTCGTGCAGCGCGAAATGGCGACCGCGGCAACGATGAGCCACTACCTGAACACCCCCGGCGGGGCGGTGTACGGCTTTGCGCAGGAACCGCCCGAGGGCCTGCCAACCCTCGGTTCCGAAAGGGGCGTCGCGACAACCATCCCCGGGTTGTGGCTGGCGTCGAGCTACGGCGGGTCCGGAGGCTTCACCGGAGCCATGATGACCGGGATGTTGGCCGCCCAAGCCGCCATGAGATCGCAAGGCTAATCCCGATGCGAGCCATCGTGGCCACCCAGCTGATGACGGCCAGCACGGAACAGAACCCCATGATCGCGATCGAGCCACTTGAGCGCGACACATCAGTCGATGGATGCCGTTGCGATGCTTCAGCCGGTCAGCACCGGAAGGACTCTGCAGGAATCGGCATGGACTCCTCGCCAGGAGGCTGGGATGGCCGGCGCTAACCACGCCATGATCTCGTCGCCGACAGTCACAGCTACCTCGCAACCGCGGCATCGGGTCGTGGTCGTCGGTTCCGGGTTTGGCGGTCTTAGCGTAGCGAAGGCGCTCAAGCATGTGCCGGTAGATATCAAGATGATCGCCCGCACCCAGCATCACTTGTTTCAGCCGCTGCTGTATCAGGTGGCGACGGGCATCATGTCCGAGGGTGAGGTCGCCCCGGCCACCCGGTTGATTCTGCGCAAGCAACCCAACGCGCAGGTTTTGCTCGGCGACGTGGTGCGCATCGACCTCGACGGCCGGTATGTGATTGCAGAGTTGCTGGGTCATTGCTACACGATCGAATACGACACGTTGATCATGGCGGCCGGTGTTGAGCAGTCGTATTTCGGCAACGAACACTTCGCCCAATACGCACCGGGCATCAAGACGATCGATGACGCACTGGAGCTGCGCGGGCGCATCCTGGGCGCGTTCGAGCAGGCCGAGTGCACCAGCGATCCGAGGACTCGCGAGAAGCTGCTGACGTTCACTGTGGTCGGCGCCGGGCCAGCGGGTGTGGAGATGGCCGGGCAGATCGCCGAGCTGGCCCGTAACACGCTCAAGGGCTCCTTCCGCGATATCGATTCGACGAGGGCGCGGGTGATCCTGCTGGATGCCGCGTCTGCGGTACTGGCCCCGATGGGCCAGAAGCTCGGCAGGAAGGCGCGGGCGCGGCTGGAAAAGATGGGCGTGGAGATCCAGCTAGGCGCGATGGTCACCGATGTGGACCGTAATGGCTTGACCATCAAGGATTCTCACGGAATCTTGCGGCGCATCGAATCGGCGTGCAAGGTCTGGGCGGCGGGGGTGTCGGCCAGTCCATTAGGTAACCAGATCGGCGAGCAGTCCGGGGCGCAGCTCGATCGAGCCGGTCGGGTGAAGGTGTTGCCGGACTTGACGGTTCCGGCTCATCCCAACGTGTTTGTGATCGGCGATATGGCGTTTGTGGAAGGCGTTCCCGCCGTGGCCGAGGGCGCGATCCAGGGCGCCAAGTACGTTGCGCACGCGATCAACGCCGCGCTGAGGGGGGCCGACCCCACGCGGCGCAAGCCATTCCGCTACTTCGATAAGGGCTCGATGGTCACCGTGTCGCGGTTTTCGGCGGTCGCGCGGATTGGGCCGTTGGAGGTCGGCGGTCTGATCGCCTGGCTGGCATGGCTGCTGCTGCACCTGGGGCATTTGGTCGGTTTCCAAACGAAAGTCATCACATCGATTTCGTGGACCCTGACGTTCCTGAGTACCTACCGCGGCCAGCTCACGATCACTGAGCAGCAGGCCTACGCGCGCACCAGGCTCGAGCACCGGGGGCAGACCGCGGCGGCCGACGAAGGTGATGCGCAATGATCAGGCCGAGTCGGGATGGCCCACAGGCACGACGATCAGTGAGAAATACGCGCGTATGTGCGCGTGGTGCGGCGGATTGGCCACTAACGCTGGTTCTCGCTGTTCATGAAGCACTTCGGCGCACGGGCAGTGTGCATCGACGATAGCCCGTGAGCTGCCCCGCGATCGTGGAATTCATCATGGGCAGGAAGAAAGTAGTGTTTGCCGCCGAAGAGAGGTGCGTCAGATTGCTGGCCCTTGACTGTGGCCCTACCGGCGGCATTCCGTGGGTTGCACGACAGGGGATCCAGGCTGGTCGGCGGCGTGTCCGTCGCTGTTCGGCACGGGTGGGCCGACGCAGGGGCGCGACGCCCTCATCCGACCCCCTGTCCGCGACCGCCTGAGCAGCATTGGGTACCGGTCGAACCGGCGATCACAGCTGACCTGGTCTGGCACTACTGCTAGCGTCCGGTCATGCGATGGACGCGAGGCCGAGAGCGTCCCCAGGCTGGAATAGACATCGAAACTGGGCCAGCACGCCCAGCTTCGAGCACTTCGCAGTTGCGCCAAGGATTGTCGCAACGGCAGCTCAATATGATCGCCATCGGCGGGGTGATCGGCGCCGGATTGTTCGTCGGGTCCGGTGTGGTGATTCAGGCGACCGGCCCCGCCGCGTTCCTGACTTACGCGATCTGCGGAGTGCTCATCGTGTTGGTGATGCGGATGCTCGGGGAGATGGCCACCGCCAACCCGTCCACCGGGTCGTTCGCCGACTACGCGGCTACCGCCCTGGGCGGGTGGGCCGGGTTTTCGGTCGGCTGGCTGTACTGGTACTTCTGGGTGATCGTGGTCGGCTTCGAGGCGGTGGCCGGCGGAAAAGTCCTCAACTATTGGTTCCATGCGCCGCTGTGGCTGTTGTCGCTGTGCCTGATGGTGTTGATGACGGCGACCAATTTGTTCTCGGTGACCTCCTTTGGCGAGTTCGAATTCTGGTTCGCCGGAATCAAAGTCGCGACCATCGTGATCTTCCTCAGCGTCGGGACGGCCTTCGTCCTCGGCGTCTTGCCCGGCCGTAGCCCAGATTTCGCTAACCTCAGCGCGCACGGTGGATTCCTACCGAACGGCCCCGGGGCTGTCTTCGCTGCCATCGTCGTGGTGATCTTTTCGATGGTCGGCGCGGAAGTTGTCACCATCGCCGCCGCCGAAAGTCGTGACCCGCAGCGAGCGATCGGGCGAGCAACGAGGTCGGTGGTGGCTCGCATCGTGATCTTCTTCGTCGGTTCGGTTTTCCTGGTGGTGGTCATCATGCCGTGGAATTCGGTGGAAATCGGCGCCTCACCGTACGTAGCGGCCCTCAAGTACATGGGTCTTGCGGGCGCGGATCAAATCATGAATGCGGTAGTGCTCACCGCGGTGCTGTCCTGTCTGAATTCGGGCCTGTATACGGCGTCGCGCATGCTGTTCATCCTGGCCGACCGGCGGGAGGCGCCGGCGCGGCTGGTCAAGGTCAGCCGGCGTGGGGTGCCGCATGTCGCCATCCTGTTCTCATCCGCGGTGGGTTTCGGTTGCGTGGTGATGGCCTGGCTTGCACCGCAGACGGTGTTTCTGTTTCTGCTCAACTCGTCGGGCGCCGTCGTCTTGTTCGTCTACCTGCTGATCGTGCTCTCGCAGATCGTGCTGCGGCGCCGGACTCCTGAGGAGAATCTGCGGGTCAAGATGTGGTTTTTCCCGGTGCTGTCGATTCTCACAGCCGCCGGAATCGTCACCGTGCTGGTGCAAATGGCGTTCGACCACGCTGCGCGAACCCAGCTGTGGCTGAGCTTGCTGTCCTGGGCGGTGGTGGTTGTGGTGTACTTCGCCGCCAAGGTGCAGACACGCAAGAGCCGCAGCTGAACCCGCACCCCCCTTGCGCCCCGTGTGATACTGCATGGCATGAAGACGGCCGGTGTTCGTCGCGCAACGGATTTGTTGTTTTCACCCGCCGCACCGCCGGCAACCGGCAGCCTGATAGCGCTGGCCGGTCTGCGGCTGCTGGCCGGGTTGATCTGGCTTTATAACGTGGTCTGGAAGCTGCCACCGGACTTCGGGCAGCGCAGCAATAGCGGGCTCTACCACTTCACTCATCTGGCGATCGAACATCCGGTGTTCCCACCGTTCAGCTGGGCCGTCGAGCACCTGGTGTTGCCGAACTTCACTGCCTTCGGTTGGGCAGTGTTGTTCGCCGAGTCCGCGCTGGCGGTGCTGCTGTTGACGGGGACAGCGGTGCGGTTGGCCGCCTTGATCGGCATCGGGCAATCAGTTGCGATCGGGCTCTCGGTTGCCGAATCACCCGGGGAATGGCCGTGGGCGTACGCAATGCTGCTCGGCATCCACGTTGTCTTGCTCTTTGTGGCGTCGAACCAGTATGCCGCTATCGACGCCGTGCGGGCCGCGACCACCGCATCGGCCCTCCGGTCGAAAGCGCAGCGGTTGCTCGCTGGTTGGGCAACCGTGCTCTTGCTGATCGGCCTGATCGCCGGGTGGCGCGGTCTTGCCGGTAGTTGGCCTGCCTACGTGGGGATAAGGCCGCTGGAATTCTCATTGGGCGAATACAACCTGCGCGGCGCCTTGGTGTTGGTCGCTATCGCGTTGGCGATGCTGGCGGCGGCCAAGCTCGATCAGCGTATAGCCGCGTTCGCGGCCGCCGCGCTGGCAGCGCTTGCCGCAGTGAGCATCTACGTCCAAGTCGGCGAGCCTTCGGTGTGGCTGGGTGGAACCAACACCACCGCAGTGATTTTCGTCTGCGCGGCGGTGGTGAGTCTGGCGGCAGGGGTCAAGATCGGACGGGTGGAAAGGGCGTAATGACCGCATCGGAGGTTGTGCAGGACGTCGTTGCCGTCGCTGCCGAACACGCCGAGCGAGTCGACGCCGACGGTTCCTTTCCGGCCGAGTCCGTGGAGGCGTTGCGGGCAAGCGGGCTCCTTGGTCTGGTGCTGCCCTCCGACGTTGGTGGAATGGCAGCGGGGCCAACGGAATTTACCGAAGTAGTGGCGCACATTTCGGCCGCCTGCGGATCGACCGCCATGGTCTATCTGATGCACGTAGTCGCTGCTGTCGCCGTTGCGGCCGCACCCCCGCCGGGCCTGCCCGACCTGTTGACCGATATGGCGTCCGGAAAACAACTCGGCACCTTGGCGTTCAGTGAGAAAGGCTCCCGATCCCACTTTTGGGCGCCGGTGTCCACAGCGTCGACCGACGGTGACGACATCGTGGTGCAAGCCGACAAGAGCTGGGTGACATCGGCCGGGTTCGCCGACATCTACGTGATATCGACCGGTTCGGCCAACGGCGGCGCCGGCGACGTTGATCTTTACGCCGTTTCGGCGGACACGCCGGGCTTGCGGGTGACGGGTACCTTCAGCGGAATGGGTTTACGCGGCAACGCCTCTGCGCCGATGTCGGTCGACATTCGCGTCCCGAGTTCCTATCGCGTCGGTGCGCTGGGCGGCGGCTTCGGCATGATGATGCAAACCGTGTTGCCGTGGTTTAACCTCGGAAATGCGGCTGTCTCGCTGGGTTTGGCGACCGCCGCGACCAATGCCGCAGTGCGGCACGTCGCGAGCGCCCGGTTGGAACATCTGGGTAGCAGCCTGGCTGAGCTGCCGACGATCCGCGCTCAGATCGCTCGGATGAGTACCGGGCTGGCGGCGCAACGGGCGTATCTGGCGCAAGTCGCCGACAGCGTCAGCTCACCCGACGACACCACCTTGACGCACGTGCTCGGGGTGAAAGCCTCGGTTAACGACGCCGCGCTGACCATCACCGAGTCGGCGATGCGCGTCTGTGGTGGCGCCGCGTTCTCCAAGCACCTGCCCATCGAGCGGGCTTTCCGCGACGCTCGGGCCGGGGCGGTGATGGCACCGACCGCCGACGCACTGTATGACTTCTACGGCAGGGCCATTACCGGGCTGCCGCTGTTCTAGGGAGGGATATGTCAGGCCAACCGCTTGTCGTCGGGGCAGTCGCCTACACGCCCAATGTGGTCCCGATCTGGGAGGGAATCCGAAGCTACTTCCAGGACTCCGACGGCGATGGGAGTCTAGATGCCCAAATGGATTTCGTGCTCTACTCTAACTACGCACGGCTGGTCGAGTCGCTGATCGCCGGGCACATCGATATCGCCTGGAACACCAATCTGGCCTATGTGCGGACCGTGCTGCAAACGGGCGGGCACTGCACGGCGCTGGCCCAGCGTGACACCGATGTGGACTACACCACCGTGTTTGTCGCGCGCGCCGGCAGTGGGCTGCACGGGCCAGCTGATATCGCCGGAAAGCGCCTTGCGCTGGGCTCCGCCGACTCCGCGCACGCGGCGATCTTGCCGCTCTATTACCTGCGCCGCGCCGGGACACCCGAATCGGACCTACAGGTCATTCGGTTTAACACCGACATCGGCAAACACGGCGATACCGGCCGCAGCGAACTGGATGCGGTGGAGGCCGTGCTCGCCGGTGAGGCCGATGTGGCTGCGATCGGCAGCTCAACCTGGGCGGCGATGGGCGCCGCGGAGCTGATGGGGGAATCCCTGGTCGAGGTGTGGCGAACCGAGGGCTACTGCCATTGCATGTTCACCGCCTTGGACACCCTGCCAGCCGAGCGGTACCAGCCGTGGCTGGACCGGTTGCTGGCGATGAGCTGGGATGTCCCCGAACATCGAAAGATCCTGGAACTCGAGGGTTTACGACGCTGGGTGGCGCCGCACCTGGACGGGTATCGGCCGTTGTTCGAAGCTGTCGGGGAGCAGGGTATCGACCCACGATGGTGATCCTGGACCTGATGCGCCAGGTCGGTGGTCTCGCGCAGGGCAGCACCGTCGAGGTCGCTGTGTCCAGTCACCGCGATCGCGAGCTTGCCGAAAAGTGGTGTGCCCGAACCGGAAACACCTTGGTGCGCACCGACGTCGACGAGGCGGGAGTCGGCGCTCTCGTGGTGCGGCGTGGTCGCGCGCCGGATCCCGCCGATGTCCTGGGCGCCGACCGGTTGCCCGGAGTGCGGTTGTGGCTATACACCAACTTCCACTGCAACCTGGCCTGCGATTACTGCTGTGTGTCGTCGTCGCCGCAGGCCCCGCACCGCGAGCTGGGTGCGCCTCGAATCGGCCGGCTGGTTAGCGAGGCGGCGCGCTGGGGAGTGCGGGAATTGTTTCTCACCGGCGGTGAGCCGTTTCTGCTGCCCGACATCGACACCATCATCTCGACTTGCGTCGACACGCTGCCCACCACCGTCCTGACCAACGGCATGGTGTTCAAAGGCCGGGCGCGGCGCGCGCTCGAATCCCTGCCTAGGGATGGGCTGGCGTTGCAAATCAGCCTGGACTCGGCGACAGCGGAGCTGCACGACTCCCACCGCGGTGCCGGGACATGGGAAAAGGCGGTCGCCGGAATACATTTGGCGCTCTCGCTGGGTTTCCGGGTGCGGGTGGCGGCGACGGTCGCCGGCGCTGCACCCGGCGAGCTGGCGGCATTTCACGAGTTCCTCGACGAAGTCGGCATCGCCGCTGACGATCAGTTGGTGCGGCCGATCGCCTTGGAGGGCGTCGCTTCCGAGGGGCTGGCCCTGCGCCGCGAATCGCTCGTTCCAGAGGTGACCGTCACCGCCGAGGGCGTGTACTGGCACCCAGTGGCCGCCCTTGACGAGCGGGCCTTGGTGTCGCGCACCATTGAACCGCTGACCCCGGCCTTGGACGAGGTAAGCCGGCTGTTCGCCGAGCAGTGGGCACAGGCAGCCGAGGCGGCTGCCTTGTTCCCGTGCGCATAGTCGTTACCCGCCGGCCGGACTAGCCTCACCCGGGCTCAGGAAGTCCGAGTGAGCAGCACCGCCTGCTCGAACGGCAGCCGCGCGAAAATTGGCCGCAACCCTCGGGCCACGTGCGATGCCGCCTCGGCCTTAGGCATGACTTGAGGATCGGTGACCCTGAAGGTCTTCCCGGAGCGCCGCATCCGCCCGCCGCCGGCCGCCGTGAGGTTCTTCAGCCAGTCCCGATTAGGTCCATAGGTCAGCATGATGACTACCGCAGGCTGCCCGTCGCGTTCGGCCCGGCACACCACCAGCGGCGTGCGGTACGGCTTGCCGGAGCGGCGCCCGACATGCTCGAGAATGCCGTACAGCGGCATCCACCCGGCCCACAAACGCTGAATGGGGTTGGTGACATAACGGTTGAACCGGGCGAGCCGTTGGGGAAATTGCATGCCATCATTCAACCTATTCTGGTTGCCCATCGCCAGGCCGCGCGATTCTTCTGCGCGCAGGCCCGATACGGTGCACCTCGAGAACTGAACAGCGACAGTGAGGAGGTGAGCGGAATGATCCGCGCCCGCTGGAACGGGACCGTGCTGGCCGAAGTGCCGCAGACCGTCAAAGTGGAAGGCAATGATTACTTCCCGCCCGAATCAGTGCACCGCGAGTACCTGCTGGACAGCCCGACCACGTCCATATGTCCGTGGAAGGGGACGGCGCACTACTACACCGTCGTGGTGGACGGCCAAACCAACACGGACGCTGCCTGGTACTACCCTGACCCCAGCCCGCGGGCCCAGCAGATCAAGAACCACGTCGCGTTCTGGAAAGGAGTGATCGTGGAAGGCGAACCCGGGGGCGAGTCAGGGACGCGCTGATCCCCGCAAGGCAGACCACCAACCCCGGTCCGCAGCCTGCTGACCGAGAAGCTGCGGCGCCCGACTGCGGACCGCGTCAATGACCTCACTCGCGGTGGGGTTGACCATGGCGAGGTCGCCGACGACCACGGTGGGGACGGTCTCGTTGCCGGCAGCGATCGAGCGGACCACCGCAGCCGCGTCCGGATCGGTCCAAATGTTGACTTCCCGGGTCGCCAGCCGGTGTCGCCGCAGCGCCCTGCGCAGCCGCCAACAGAACGGGCAGCCCGGCCGCCAATAAACCACCACTTCGTGCTCTACATCGTTGGCTGACATGCCGGTTTACCCCAGTTCCTCATGATCGTCGGCGTGATGCCCCTAGCGCACCGCGACGATCCTTTGCCGTGGGTCGACCCTGCGTCGATCCGACGCCAACGTAGACCAGGTCGTGGCGGTGCCACAACGCGGCATCGGACGGCCGTCGCCAGTTGGCGGTCCGGGCTGCGGAGCGGCCGACAGAAACCAGCACCCATACCCACAGCCCATACGGGCCGACGGCGAAGAGCAGGAACAGCAGACCCAGCAGCGCTCCGATCCAGGCTCCGCTGGCCGCACCTGTCAACGCCGCTTTGCCTTTTGTCATGCGGCCAGTGACATGTTCGATGGTGCGCAGGCCGTCGCCGACTATCCGAACATGCTCGACCGGGAACCCGGCATCGGACATCCGATCAACCAGCTGCTGCGCTGCGGCGCAGGTGTCGAAGAATCCGACCAGCCGTTGCCCCAGATTCGGTGCGTCGTTGCGTTCCTCGGTGGTGAACGCTGACTCGCTCGTCGCTTCTCCTAGCGTGTTTGCGGCGGCATGACAGCGGCCGTCGCCGCGCTGATCATCGGTGGTCCGGGGTTGTGCCGGTGAAAACGACCACCGCGTCGTCACCGGCGCCGGTCGCGGCGTCACCGCTCGGGGCTGCGGGCCGGCGATGTCATCGTCGAATTCGCCGGCCAACCGGTCAACACTGGCGAGGACCTGCTAGGCACGCTGCGCCACAGCGAACCAGGCTCACCGCAGCCGCTGGTTGCATTCGCCGCAGGAGCCGCCATGTCTTACACCCTGTAGTTGAACGGGCGGCCAAGGCTGGGACACTGGTCGGCATGGGTAGCACCGACCAGGCCACCTCGCAGATTGGCGGAGCTGTGCAGGCGTCGGCGAAGCTGTTCGAGGATGCCTGCACGGTCATCCCCGGCGGGGTGAACTCGCCGGTGCGCGCTTTCACGGCTGTCGGCGGCACCCCGCGGTTCATCACCGAAGCCCGCGGGTGCTGGCTCACCGACGCCGACGGCAACCGCTACGTCGACTTGGTCTGCTCCTGGGGTCCGATGATCCTCGGTCACGCGCACCCCGCTGTCGTCGACGCCGTGGCCAAGGCCGCCGCCCACGGCCTGTCGTTCGGGGCGCCGACGCCGGCCGAAACCGAGCTGGCTGCCGAGATCATCGCGCGGGTAGCACCCGTGCAGCGGATACGGCTGGTCAACTCCGGCACCGAGGCCACCATGAGCGCGGTCCGGCTGGCCCGCGGGTTCACTGGCCGGGCCAAAATCGTCAAGTTTTCCGGCTGCTACCACGGCCATGTCGATGCGCTGCTGGCTGACGCGGGTTCGGGGGTAGCCACCCTCGGCTTGCCCTCGTCGCCTGGGGTGACCGGCGCCGCCGCAGCCGACACCATCGTCTTGCCCTACAACGACATTGACGCTGTTCAGGAGAGTTTTGCGCGTTACGGCGAGCAGATTGCCGCGGTGATTACCGAGGCCAGCCCGGGCAACATGGGCGTCGTGCCACCCAGGGCCGGGTACAACCAGGCGCTGCGCTCGATCACCGCGGAGCATGGTGCGCTGTTGATCGTCGACGAGGTGATGACAGGTTTCCGGGTCAGCCGAAGCGGTTGGTACGGAATCGATCCGGTGGCCGCAGACCTGTTCACGTTCGGCAAGGTGATGAGCGGCGGGCTGCCCGCTGCCGCGTTCGGTGGGCGGGCCGAGGTGATGGAGCGGCTGGCGCCGCTGGGGCCGGTGTATCAGGCCGGTACATTGTCCGGAAATCCGGTGGCCATGGCCGCCGGGCTGGCCACACTGCGGGCCGCCGACGACGCGGTATACGCCGCGCTGGACGCCAACGCCGACCGGTTGGCCGCCCTGCTCGCCGAGGCGCTCACCGATGCCCGCGTGCCGCATCAGATTCCACGCGCCGAAAACATGCTCAGCGTCTTCTTCAGCGACCGGCCGGTGACCGACTTCGCGTCGGCACGGGCCAGCGAAACGTGGCGCTATGCCCCGTTCTTTCATGCCCTGCTGGAAGCGGGTGTCTATCCGCCGTGCAGTGCGTTCGAGGCGTGGTTCGTCTCGGCCGCTCTCGACGACGACGCATTCGACCGGATCGCGAACGCACTACCTGGTGCGGCGCGTGCCGCCGCCCGAGAGGACACAGCTTGATGGCCGACGAGACCCGCGTGCACGTGGTGCGCCACGGTGAAGTGCACAACCCTAGCGGCATCCTCTACGGCCGGCTACCCGGCTTCAGTTTGTCGGAGGCCGGGCGGGTGCAGGCGGCCGCGGTCGCCGACTTCCTGGCCGATCGCGACGTGGTCGCCGTGATCGCCTCTCCGCTGCAGCGCGCCCAAGAGACCGCCGCACCCATTGCCGCGCGGCACGACCTGACGGTGGACACCGATCCCGAATTGATCGAATCGGCAAACTACTTCGAGGGCAGGCGCATCAGCCCAGGTGACGGCGCCTGGCGCGACCCGCGGGTCTGGTGGCAATTGCGAAACCCGTTCACCCCGTCCTGGGGAGAGCCTTATTTGCAGATCGCGCAACGGATGACCACGGCGGTGGACAAAGCGCGGGCCCGCGCTTCCGGCCGCGAGGTGGTGTGCGTCAGTCACCAACTGCCGGTGTGGACGCTACGGCTGCATCTGACCGGCAGGCGGCTGTGGCACGACCCGCGGCGCCGAAGCTGCGCGCTGGCATCGGTGACCTCGCTGATCTACGACGGCGACCGCCTGGTCGACGTGGTGTATGCCGAACCGGCAGGCGCATGACCATGCGGCGGCTGGCGCTTGGAGTCGTGGTAGCGGCGCTGTTGACCGGATGCTCTGGACGCGACGCCGTTGCCCAGGGCGGCACATTCGAATTCGTTTCCCCCGGCGGCAAGACCGACATCTTCTACGATCCACCGGCCAGCCGCGGCCGCCCCGGAAAGCTGGCCGGGCCGAACCTGCAGGACCCCGGGCGCTTGATGTCACTCGACGATTTCCCTGGGCAGGTCGTCGTTATCAACGTGTGGGGCCAGTGGTGCGGGCCCTGCCGGGCCGAGGTCAGTCAGCTGCAGCGGGTGTACGACACCACCCAGGGCTCGGGGGTGTCTTTTCTGGGGATCGACGTCCGCGACAACAGCCGTGAGGCGGCACAGGACTTTGTCAACGACCGGCACATCACCTTCCCGTCGATCTATGACCCGGCGATGCGCACCCTGATCGCGTTCGGTGGCAAATACCCCACCACCGTCATCCCGTCCACGCTGGTGCTCGACCGTCAGCACCGGGTCGCCGCGGTGTTTCTGCGGGAGTTGCTGGTCGAGGACCTGCAGCCGGTGGTCCAGCGAGTGGCTGCCGAAGAAGCGCCGACCCTAGCCGGACCGCAGTGAACGGGTTAGCCGAGATCGCCGCCGCCGGGCCGCTGCTGGTGGCGGTAGGTGTGTGTGTGCTGGCCGGATTGGTGTCCTTCGCCTCGCCCTGTGTGGTGCCGCTGGTGCCCGGCTACCTGTCGTATCTGGCGGGGGTAGTTGGCGTTAGCGAGGAGCCGCTACCCGGCGCGATCAAAGCCCCACCCGCCGCCCGGTGGCGAGTCGCCGGATCGGCGGCGCTGTTCGTGGCCGGGTTCACCGTGGTGTTCGTGCTCGGCACGGTGGCCGTGCTCGGCATGACGACGACTTTGATCACCAACCAGGTGCTGCTGCAGCGAATGGGTGGTGTGCTGACCATTGTGATGGGGCTGGTGTTCGTCGGCCTGATCCCGGCTCTGCAGCGTCAGGTCCGGTTCACGCCGCGCCAGTTGACGACGGTGGCGGGCGCGCCGCTGCTCGGCGCGGTGTTCGCGCTGGGCTGGACGCCGTGCCTGGGTCCGACGCTGACCGGGGTGATCGCCGTCGCCTCGGCCACCGACGGCGCCAGTGTGGCGCGCGGCATCGTGCTGGTGATCGCCTATTGCCTGGGGCTGGGCATCCCCTTCGTGCTGCTGGCGTTCGGTTCGGCGGGGGCGGTGGCGGGCCTGGGCTGGCTGCGCCGGCACACCAGGGCCATTCAGATCTTCGGCGGGTTGTTGCTGATCGCGGTGGGCAGCGCCCTGGTCAGCGGGGTGTGGAACGACGTGGTCTCGTGGCTGCGCGACGCGTTGGTGTCCGACGTGAGGCTGCCGATTTGACGGCGCGAGTTGACGCGCGAGCAGACGCAGAATCGCGCAAAACCAAGGGTTTTGGTGCGATTCTGCGTCTGCTCGCGAGCGGGTGGTGGCCCCGGCTCGCGCAGAAGGGGCGCAACACCTGGCGCTCGTTGACCTCGATGGGCACCGCGCTGGTGCTGCTGTTTCTGCTGGCGGTCGGGGCCATACCCGGGGCGTTGCTGCCGCAGCGTAGCCTCAACGCCGGCAAGGTCGACGACTACCTGCGAGCCCACCCCGTCATCGGCCCCTGGCTGGACGAGCTGCAGGTTTTCGACGTGTTCTCCAGCTTCTGGTTCACCGCGATCTATGTGTTGCTATTCGTGTCCCTGGTCGGCTGCCTGACCCCGCGGATGATCGAGCATGCCCGCACTCTGCGCGCCACACCGGTCGCCGCGCCGCGCAACCTGGCTCGACTGCCCAAGCATGCTAGCTCCGAAGCGATGGTCGACCCCGCAACCGTGGCCCAGACGATCGCGGCGAGATTGCGGGGCTGGCGCACGATCGTCCGGCACTCAGGCGACACGTACGAGGTGTCCGCCGAGAAGGGCTACCTGCGCGAATTCGGCAACATTGTGTTCCACTTCTCGCTGCTAGGCCTGTTGGTCGCGGTGGCCGTTGGCAAACTGTTCGGCTACGAGGGCAACGTCATCGTCATCGCCGACGGCGGCCCCGGCTTCTGCTCGGCGTCGCCAGCGGCGTTCGACTCGTTCCGGGCCGGCAACACCGTCGACGGCACGTCGCTGCACCCGATCTGCATCCGGGTCAACGACTTTGCGGCGCACTACCTGCCGTCCGGGCAGGCCACGTCATTCGCCGCAGACATCGACTACCAGGCAGACCCGGCCACTTCTGACCTGTCGGCCAACATGTGGCGGCCCTACCGCCTGGAAGTCAACCATCCGCTGCGGGTCGGCGGCGACCGGGTCTACCTGCAAGGCCACGGCTACGCGCCCACCTTCACGGTCACCTTCCCCAACGGACAGACCCGCACGTCAACCGTGCAATGGCGGCCCGACAACCCGCAGACCCTGCTGTCGTCGGGAGTGGCACGCATCGACCCGCCGGCCGGCACTTATCCGACAGCCGAGCAACGTCGTCACCATCAAATCGCTATCCAGGGCCTGCTGGCACCCACCGAACAGCTCGACGGCACGCTGTTGTCGTCGCGGTTCCCGGCCCTGGACGCGCCTGCGGTGGCCATCGACATCTATCGCGGTGACACCGGCCTGGACACCGGGCGACCGCAATCGTTGTTCACCCTGGATCCCCGGCTCATCGAACAGGGCCGGCTGACCAAGCAAAAGCGGGTAAACCTGCGCGCCGGCGAACAGGTGCGGCTCGATCAAGACGGCACCATCGTCCGCTTCGACGGTGCCGTGCCGTTTGTCAACCTGCAGGTTTCCCACGATCCCGGCCAGACCTGGGTGCTGGTGTTCGCCATCACGATGATGGCCGGGCTGCTGGTATCCCTGCTGGTGCGCCGGCGCCGGGTGTGGATTCGGCTCACCGCGGCCACCGACGCTCCAGGTACGGTGAACGTCGAGCTAGGCGGTCTGGCGCGGACCGACAACTCCGGTTGGGGTGATGAGTTCGAGCGGCTTGCCGCGCGATTGTTGGCCGGGTTCAGCGAACCGACCGCGGTCAGAAGGAGCCCTCAGGTGGATGTCACATGAATACCGCGCACATCAATATCGGTTTGGCCCGGTACTCCGACTGGGCGTTCACTTCGGCGGTGGTGGCGTTGGTGGTGGCGCTGCTGTTGCTGGCCTTCGAGCTGGCCTACGTCCGCGGGCGCAAACTCGAACCGGTTGTGGTAGCCGTCGGTTCGGTCGGCGCCGATAGCAGCGTTCCCGGCGTCGTAGCTTACGCTCCGCAGCGACCCTTCGACGAACGGGTCGGGCGCGCCGGCCTAGCCGTGCTCTACCTCGGCATTGGGTTGCTGGCCGCATGCATAGTGCTGCGCGGCCTGGCTACCATGCGGGTGCCGTGGGGAAACATGTACGAGTTCATCAACCTCACCTGCATGTCCGGGTTAGTTGCGGGGGCGATCGTGCTGCGCCGCCCGCAGTACCGGCCGCTCTGGGTTTTCCTGCTGGTTCCGATTTTGGTCCTGCTGACGGTGTCTGGACGCTGGCTCTACGCCAATGCCGCGCCGGTGATGCCAGCGCTGCAGTCGTACTGGCTGCCCATTCACGTGTCGGTGGTCAGTCTGGGGTCGGGGGTGTTCCTGGTCGCCGGTATTGCCAGCATCCTGTTTCTGCTGCGCACGTCGCGGCTGGGTGAGCCCGAAACCGAGGGCACGCTGGCTCGTCTGGTGCGGCGGTTCCCTGATGCGCAGACCCTAGATCGGATCGCCTACCGAACCACGATTTTCGCCTTCCCGGTGTTCGGTTTCGGGGTGATTTTCGGCGCCATCTGGGCCGAGGAGGCCTGGGGCAGGTATTGGGGGTGGGATCCCAAGGAGACGGTGTCGTTCGTCGCCTGGGTGGTGTACGCCGCTTACTTGCATGCCAGGTCGACCGCCGGGTGGCGGGACCGCAAGGCCGCCTGGATCAACGTCGCCGGATTCGTCGCCATGGTTTTCAACTTGTTCTTCGTTAACCTGGTGACTGTCGGTCTGCACTCCTATGCGGGCGTGGGCTGACCGTCCGACCGTAACCGACCCGAGTCCCGCACTAGCAACAAGGGGGAGTGCACGTGTCAGAGCATCCAACGGGCGTGGGGGCGCCCACCGCCCACGACGGCGACCTCGCACCAGATCATCCGACCACGCAATTGCCGCCGCAGGGATCGCATGCCGGCGACTCTGCGGCACAACGCGGTGACGAAACCCCGACCCGGGCCTTTGCTGGATTCCGCACTGAGCGACGAGTCTCCGCACCCGCTGACGGCGTGGCCATGGGGGGATCGCCGACCACACCCGGGGACCCGCGGGCTTGGGATGCTGCCCCGGATACGCAGGAAACCGGACCACTTCCGGTCATCCCACTTGTCGATCCGACCGCGTATGGCGCCTACTGCCCGGGGCCGGCTGAGGCCCCGGCAGAGCCCCAATACCGCCCGGAACCGATACCGCAGACACCCTATCCCGAGTTAGCCACGACCATGCTGCTGCGACCGGTCAAACCGCCGCCATCGGAGGGGTGGCGCCGGCTGCTCTACATGCTTTCTGGACAGCGCATCAATCTGGGGGAGAGCCGGCGGGCCGCCCGCTACAACGACCTGGTGGCCCAGATCAATCGGCCGATGCGAGGCTGCTACCGGGTGGCGCTGCTATCGCTGAAAGGCGGCGTCGGCAAGACCACCATCACCGCGACGCTGGGCGCCACCTTTGCCTCCGTGCGCGGCGACCGTGTGGTCGCCGTGGACGCCAACCCCGACCGTGGCACGCTCAGCCAGAAGGTGCCGCTAGAAACCCCGGCGACGGTGCGGCATCTGCTCCGCGACGCCGAAGGTATCGCGCGCTACAGCGACGTGCGCGGCTACACCTCGCAAGGCCCGAGCGGGCTCGAGGTGCTGGCGTCAGATACTGACCCGGCTGCGTCTGAGGCTTTCAGCGCCGCAGACTACACCGGCACAATGGGAATCTTGGAGCGGTTCTACGGCCTGGTGCTCACCGACTGCGGGACCGGACTGCTGCATTCTGCGATGTCACCCATACTGGCCAATTCGGACATGCTGATTGTGGTGAGTTCGGCCTCCATCGACGGGGCGCGCAGCGCCTCGGCGACACTGGACTGGCTGGAGGCCCACGGCTACGTGGATTTGGTACGCAACTCGATCGCGGTGATCAACGCGGTGCGCTCGCGCTCGAGCAAGGTTGACGTGCAAAAGGTGATCGATCACTTCGGACGGCGCTGCCGCGCGGTACGGCTGGTGCCGTTCGATCCGCATCTAGACGAAGGCGCCGAGATCAATCTAGACCGATTGAAGCGGGACACCCGGGAAGCGCTCGCCGAATTGGCAGCAGCGGTCGCCGATGGTTTCCCGCCAGACCAGCGACGATTGAATCCGAGCTTCGCGTAACGGCTTGGCTCAGGTTACTGTCCCCCTTGTCCCAACCGCCGCAAAAACTCCGGATCGTCGTCGGGTCCGATAACGCGCGTCTTCTGCCGGCTTATCTGCGACCGCGCCGCACGCCAGCCAATGTAGATCAGCGTCCCCAACACCAGGACAACGAGCAGGTAAAGCACTCGACACCTCCTGTGAGCGAATATACCCGCGCCGTAGGCTCAGGCTGTGTCAGAAGCGCCTAGCGGCAAGCGCACTGGAGAGCGCGGCGTTGTTGACGTCGTGGTCTATGTGACGGCCAGGCTGTTGTTGGTGGTTGTACTTAGCGGTGCGATCTACGGGCTGGCGGGACTGGCCGGGATCACCGAATTCCCGCTAGTTGTTGCGGTGTTGTTCGCGTTGATCATCGGGATGCCCCTGGGCATCTGGCTGTTTACCCCGCTGCGACGGCGCGCCACGGCCGCGCTGGCGGTAGCCGGCGAGCGTCGGCGGGCAGAACGTGAGCAGTTGCGAGCCCGGCTGCGCGGGGAGGCGCCACCCGACGAGTCGCCGGACGAGGATTCTTAGCAGAGGCCGCAGGCGTCCTCAGGCGTCGCTATGTAGCGGCATCCGCACGACTTGCGCTGCGTAGCTGAGCCCGGCGCCGTATCCGATCAGCAGGGCCAGATCGCGCGGCTTGGCCGCCCCCGTCTCCATGAGTTCGGCGATCGCTAACGGAATGGAAGCCGCTGACGTGTTTCCGGAGTGCTCGATGTCGTTTGCGACAATGGTGTCGGGTCGCAATTGCAGGTTCTTCACCAACAGTTCATTAATTCGGCTGTTGGCTTGATGAGGCACGAACACGTCTATCTGATCGGGTTCGACCCTGGCTGCGTCCAGTGCCCGCCGACCGACATCGCCCATTTTGAATGCCGCCCAACGGAAGACCGCCGGACCGGTCAGCCGCACGAACGGGCGCGGACCACTTGGATTCTGCGCGAAAGTGATCCAGTCGATGTCCTGCCGGATGGCATTGGCCTGTTCGCCGTCGCTGCCGGCAATGGTCGGCCCGATGCCTTGAAACGGTGTCTCGCCCACGACCACTGCGGCGGCGCCGTCGGCAAAGATGAAGCAGTTGCCGCGGTCGTGCATGTCTATCGTGGGGGACAGTTTTTCGGTGCCGACCACCAGCATCGTTTTCGCGCTCCCACCCCGAATCATGTCGGCCGCCGTGCTGAGTGCGTATCCGAATCCGGCGCACCCCGCGGAGATATCGAACCCGCGCACATCCTTGGCGCCCAGCGCCGCCGCGACGGTCGGGGCGGCGGGTGGGGTTTGCAGGAAATGGGTGTTGGTGGTGACGATCACGCCGTCGATGTCGGCCGCGGTGAGCGAGGCGTTTGACAGTGCTTGTCGACAGGCCTCGGCTGCCATCGAAGCGGCGGATTCGTCGTCGGCGGCGAACCGGCGGGTCTTGATACCGGTGCGGGTGTAGATCCATTCATCGGATGAGTCGATGTTCTGACAGATCTCGTCGTTGGTGACGACGCGCTCCGGGCGATACGCGCCGACGCTGAGCAGCCCGACACTCTTAGCCCCACTGATCGTGGCGATCTCCGTCATAGCAGCCGTCCCTGGTTGTCATCCACGCGTTGAGTGTGCGCCTATGGCGCCGACACGCCGACAGCGCCCGCCCTCAACGCAACAATTCAAGCGACCCCCGCTAACGCGGCCGCCACAGCGACAGCCCACACCAGCATGGTCAGCCCGGTATCGCGCAACACCGGGATCAGCGCCGGGCCGCCGCTCCCGGCCCGCACCGGTGCAGCGGCGCGCAGGGCCAGCGGAGCTGCCGCCAGGCCCACGGCACACCACGGCGTCGCGATCATCAACAGCAGGGTCAAAGCCCCGGCCGTCAGCAACAGCGCCTGGTAAAGCACTCGGGTACGGGCGTCGCCGAGCCGGACTGCCAGGGTGATCTTGCCCGACACCACGTCGGTGGGGATATCGCGCAGGTTGTTGGCCACCAAAACCGACGACGACAACGCTCCCGTCGCCACTGCCAGCACCAGCCCCACCCAGTCGACCCGCAACGCTTGGGTGTACTGGGTGCCGAGCACGGCGATCAGGCCGAAGAACACGAACACCGCGACCTCGCCGAAACCCGAGTAGCCGTAGGGCTTCGACCCACCGGTGTATAGCCAGGCCCCGGCGATGCAGATAGCGCCGACCGCAATCAGCCACGGCGCGCTGCGCAGTGCCAGCGCCAGCCCGGCCGCCGCGCCGACTGTCAGGCTCAGGATCGCCGCGGTGAGCACCGATCGCGGGGCTGCCAGTCGCGAGCCCACCAACCGCATCGGGCCGGCGCGCTGGTCGTCGGTGCCACGGATGCCGTCGGAATAATCGTTGGCGTAGTTGACCCCGATGGTCAGCGCGACTGCGACGACCAGCGCCAGCAGCGCTTTCCACCACACGGCGGTGTGCAACCAGGCCGCCCCCCCGGTGCCGGCAACCACCGGCGCCACCGCATTGGGCAACGTGCGCGGGCGAGCGCCGGAGATCCACTGCGCGAAAGTGGCCACGAAGGCATCCTGCCCTATGCACCACAATGGTCGGATGCTCGGAGTCATCGGCGGCAGCGGCTTCTACACGTTCTTCGGACCCGGGGCGCGCACGGTCAATCTCGATACCCCATACGGGGCGCCCAGTGCGCCCATCACGATAGGCGCCATTGGCGACCACGAAGTCGCGTTCTTACCCCGGCACGGCGCCAACCACCAGTACTCGGCGCACACCGTGCCGTACCGGGCCAACATGTGGGCGTTGCGAGCGCTGGGGGTTCGGCGGGTGTTCGGGCCGTGCGCCGTCGGCAGCCTGACCCCGCGCCTTGGGCCGGGCGCGGTGGTGGTGCCCGACCAGCTGGTCGACCGCACCCGGGGCCGGGCTGACACCTACTTCGATTCCGGTGGGGTGCACGCCACCTTCGCCGATCCGTATTGCCTGGCGCTGCGCACCGCGGTGACCGGGCTTCCCGATGTGCCCAATGTGGTTGACGGCGGCACCATGGTGGTGATCCAGGGCCCGCGATTTTCTACCCGCGCGGAAAGCCAGTGGTTCGCCGCGGCCGGCTTCAGCTTGGTCAACATGACCGGCTATCCGGAGGCGATACTCGCCCGCGAGCTTGAACTATGCTATGCCGCAATAGCTTTGGTGACCGACGTGGATGCTGGCGTGGCTTTCGGTGATGGGGTGAAAGCCGCTGAGGTATATGCCGGATTCGGGGAGAACGTGGAGTTGCTCAAAGAGCTGGTTAAGGCGGCGATCGGCCGGGTCGCCACCGAGCGCACCTGTACCGACTGCCTAATGCACGCCGGCGTGACATTGCCGTTGGAGCTACCGTGAAGGTGCTGCTGACCGGCGCGGCCGGTTTCATCGGGACCCGGGTGGGTGCGGCCTTGAGCGCGGCCGGCCACGAGGTGGTGGGTGTCGACGCGCTGCTGCCGGCCGCGCACGGCCCGAACCCGGCGTTACCGCCGGGGTGTCACCGGGTCGACATCCGCGATGCCGAGGCGCTAGCCCCGCTGCTGGCCGGCGTCGACGTGGTGTGTCACCAGGCGGCGATGGTGGGTGCCGGCGTTGATGCCGCCGACGCGCCCGCTTACGGCAGTCATAACGACTACGGCACTACCGTGCTGCTGGCCCAGATGTTCGCCGCCGGGGTTAAGCACCTGGTGCTGGCCTCCTCGATGGTGGTGTACGGGCAGGGGCGCTACCGGTGTCGCCAGCATGGGCTCGTCGACCCGGTGCCGCGGCGGCGGGCCGATCTGGACGCCGGCGTCTTCGAACACCGCTGCCCGGTATGTGTGGAGCCGGTCAGCTGGCGCCTCGTCGACGAGGATGCCGCGCTGCGTCCGCGCAGCCTGTATGCGGCCAGCAAGACGGCGCAAGAGCATTACGCGCTGGCCTGGTCGGAGTCCACGGGCGGATCGGTGGTGGCGTTGCGCTACCACAACGTCTACGGCCCCGGCATGCCCCGCGACACGCCCTATTCCGGGGTGGCTGCGATATTCCGCTCGTCGCTGGAAAACGGCGAGCCGCCAAGGGTTTTCGAAGACGGTGGTCAGATGCGGGACTTCGTCCACGTCGACGATGTCGCCGCCGCCAACCTGGCCGCGGCGCAGGCAGCTGGTGGCTATTTCACCGCGCTGAACGTCTGCTCCGGGCAGCCCATCTCAATCCTGGAGGTGGCCAGCGCGCTGTGCCAGGCCCGCGGTCAGGCGGTGCCCCCGGTGATCACCGGCCAGTACCGCAGCGGCGATGTGCGCCACATCGTCGCCGACCCGGCGCGAGCCGCCGAGGTGCTGGGTTTCCGCGCAACGGTGGCACCCAGCGCGGGGCTGCGCGACTTCGCGTTCGCGCCGCTGCGCTGACGCTTACGACGAATTGCCCGGTGGCCGGTAGATCTTCGGACGCACCGGCCCGGTTGATTCGGCAGACCGGAAGATCCGAGGGGATCCGGTGGAGCCGGTCAAGACCGTGGTAGGCGCGTCGTGGCCCGTGGGCGCGGTGGGGAATTGCGTCGTTTTGGCTTCTGCAGGCACAGCAGGCACAGCAGGCCGGCGACGTCGCGGGTGGCGGCGGCGCTGCCCGGGCGGGCGCAGCCGCCGGCTGACGATGACGGCGGCAAGGATGCTCAGCGCCAGGCCGCACAGCGTCACGTCGAAAGTGCTGGTGATCTGCTGGGCCAGGTTGTTCCCGTAGACCGGGTTGGCTGTAACGCCGGGGGATTCCTCGAAGCGGGGAGCAAGTACCACACCTACGATCACGCGAGCGATAGTGAGCGTGAAGACAAGTCCGCAGAGCGACCAGATCAGCCGGCCGGGCAGCGCATCGTTGGACAGGTTGATGCGCAGCCAGATCGCCAGCACACCGGTGACCAGGTCGAACGCGGCCAGGGTCATGGTGTCATAGCGCGAAAACGGGTAGTTCAACAGCACCGCGGTCAGTAGGTCGGTGAGCCTCATCAGCACCGAGCCCAGACACCACACGACGATGAGCAGCAATCCGTTTCGCGCCGCCGCCCGCCACCGGTCCCGGTCGGTCAACCGGGTGCTGGACGAGCGCAACAATGTCAGTGGCGCGAAAATCGCGGCCGCCGCCGCCCACGCCAGATACCCTTCGAATCCGACTCCGGCGGTCGACGTGTTCTGGGCGATGCCGTGGAAGGCGTCGATCTCGCGGCCGACGGGCAAGCTCCACACGACGATTCCCGCCACCAGTGTCGAGGCTCCCAGGCCAATCGTGGATAGTCGGGATTCTTCGGTGCCTTTGAGGATCCACCGCGACGCGACGAGGACAGCGACGAGGGCGACGACGCCGTAGACCACTGCTGTGTCGATCACCGCGATGTTCTGCTTGCCGAACCCGGAACCCGACGGCTGTAACGCGTACCGTACCCGCCAGGACAGCGTGAAACCGGCGCTCAGCGCGGCGCCGAACATTGAGGCGTAGCCGATGATTCGGGCGGCTAAGAACCATCCGCGGTATCGGTCGTCGGCTGCGATGGCGCCGGTGATCAGTGGCTGTGCGCTGAGCAGCGCGCCGGCGATTCCCAGCCAGCCGCCTGGACCGATGCCACCCGGGACCTGGATGGTGCCACCCAGCCGGATGGTTTGGACCATGTCGTAGACAACGAGTGCCGATATCAGCAGCAGGTAAGGGATGTTAAGCCCCAGACGTAGTCGGCCGGCCAGCGTTGGATTGGGTCTAGCCGCATGGGGCAGCGCAGCAGCGATCAGCGACAGCAGCGTCACCAGCAGTAGGACAGCGAACAAGTATTGGCTGCTGCCAGGGATCCGTAATCCGAAGTACAGGTTCCACGGTAGGAACAGCGCGCTGACCAGCAGCGCGCCTGCCGCAAGGTCTTGCACGACGCCCCATCGTCTCACCGAGTTTGGGCCTTGACCGGGTGGGTCCTGCTGCGGTCGCGCAGCCAAGATGGGGCCGGTAGGCGTGTCGTCGCGGCTCGGGCTCACGATTTCCCCTAGGTATCGAGATCGGATCGGTCCCGGTGGCAAGGGAACCACCCGCCCGGCCCGATGCGTTGCTGGATTGCGAACATGTTCTCCGTTCGGACGACGCGGCAGTGCGGGGTGTAATGCTGTGGTATCCAGTTACGCTGCGCTCATCGGGGAATGCTGTCGCCCGAAAAGACGAATATTGCCGACGTATCGCAGTCTAATGATGCCGGACAGTGCTGGTTGCTGAGTGGCCGGCCGAAGGAGAACCGCAAATGGACGTCGTGTTGGGGGTGGCGGTCGCGGGTCCGGTCGCGCGCTTGGCGCTCGTCGGGTCGGCGGCCGCTGGTGGTGCTGTGATCGACCAGTCCTCGCTCGAGGTGGCCGATCAGGTGATTCCGGTCTTGACCGAAACGGTGGTCGGGACCAACCGACTGCTGGCCGACGAGGGCCATCGGCTGGTTGCCACCCGGCTGTGCTGGTCGGATCAGGGCAGAGCCGATGAGCTGCGTCAGGCGCTGGTTGATTCCGGAGTCCACGATGTCGTGGTGGTGTCGCAGTCGGAAGCCGCCACCGCTCTGCTGGGGGCGAATGGTTCCGGCTCGGCTGTGGTGCTGGTGGGTGATGAGACGGCGAGTTTGGCGGTCGCTGGTGCCGGGGACGCGCCGCCGACGCTGCTGGCTGCCGCGCCCATTGAGGGCGACGCGACGGTGACGTTTGACACGCTGATGGCGCGACTTGGCGACCAGCCTGGCGCTCCAGGTGAGGTGTTGCTGGTGGGTGCGTCTGCCGAGCAGACCTCGATGCTGGCCGACCAGTTTCGGGCTGCTTCGACGATGCAGGTACAGGTTGTCGATGATCCCACTTTTGCCCTGGCCCGGGGCGCGGCGTTGGCTGCGGGGGCCGCAGGCGCTTCGGGTCTGGCAATGGCCCAGCCGGCCCAGCCGGCCCAGCCGGTTCAGCCCGCTGGAGCCGCCGACGCGACCGGCCATCTCCCGCCGGCTCAGCAGGAGGATGAGCAGCTGGCGTACTCACAGGCCGGTGACGCTGAGCTGCTGCCCGTCGAGGGTTATGACGACTACGAGTACGACGTATCCGATGACGAGGACGACGAAGCGCTTGCGGCGGGTCGTGCGCCGCTCAGCTCGCGGTCGTTGCTGATCGGCAACGCTGTCGTGGCGTTCGCGGTCATCGGATTCGCGTCGCTGGCGGTTGCGGTGGCGGTCGCGGTCCGGCCCACGGCGGCCGCAGAGCCGGTCGAGGGATACCAGAACGCCCAGCCGGGCAAGTTCATGCCGCTGTTGCCGACGCAACAGCAGGCGCCGGTGCCGCTGCCGCCTGCTGACAATCCCACCGCAGGGTTCCAGGGCGGGACCATTCCGGCCGTCCAGGGCGTTGTTCCTCGGCAGGAAACGTCGCCTGGAACGGGTGGGGTGCCGCCAGCCCCGGCCGCCCCCGGCGTCGTGCCGGCACCGATCCCGGTCCCGGTTCCGGTTCCGGTCATCATTCCGCCGTGGCCGGGGTGGTCGCCGGGGGTGACGACGCTGCCGACGACGCCGGTGACCACCCCGCCCACGACCCCGCCGACCACGCCGCCGACGACGCCGCCGACCACGCCGCCGACCACGCCTCCGACCACGCCGCCGACCACGCCTCCGACCACGCCGCCGACCACCCCGCCGACTACGCCGGCGACCACGCCGCCGACTACGCCGGCGACCACGCCGCCCACCACGCCGCCCACCACGATGGCCCCAGTGACCACGACTGTCGCTCCGACGACCGTTCCTCCGACCACGGTCGCTCCGACCACCGTCGCTCCACAGCCGACGCGGCAGCCGACCCAGGAGCCGACGCAAGTACCAACCCAACAGGTACCAACCCAGCAGCAGACGGTGGCCCCGCAGGCGCCGCAGACGGTGGCCCCGGCTCCGCAGCCGCAACTCGGCAGTGGCGGTGGCAGCGGCGGTGGCAGTGGCGGCGGCGGCAGCGGCGGTGGCAGCAGCGGCAGTGGCAGCGGCGGCGGCAGCAGCGGCGGTGGCAGCGGGGGAGGCAGCGGCAGCAGCGGAGGCAGCGGTAGCAGTGGTGGTAGCAGCGGCGGCGGCCACTCCGGGCACTGATCCAGGTCGCGGCTTCGCCTAAGGTCGGTGGGCATGCCCGGTGATCTGGTGACTGTGGTGCTGCCCTGTCTCAACGAGGAAGAGTCGCTGCCGGCGGTGCTGGCCGCTATTCCGGCCGGCTATCGGGTGTTGGTGGTGGACAACAACAGCACCGACAACACCGCTGCGGTGGCTGCCGGGCACGGCGCTGACGTGGTCACCGAACCGCGCGCCGGTTACGGCGCGGCAGTGCATGCCGGCGTGGTCGCCGCGACCACGCCCATCGTCGCCGTCATCGACGCCGACGGTTCGATGGATCCTGGTGACCTGCCTAGGCTGGTCGCCGAACTGGGGCGGGGCGCGGACCTGGTGACGGGCCGCCGGCGCCCGGTGCCCGGATTGCATTGGCCCTGGGTGGCGCGGGTGGGCACGGTAGTGATGAGCTGGCGGCTGCGTACCCGCCACGGGTTGTCGGTACACGACATCGCGCCCATGCGGGTGGCCAGGCGGGAGGCGCTGCTGCATCTGGGTGTCGCCGATCGACGGTCCGGGTATCCGCTGGAGCTTTTGGTTCGCGCCGCAGCCGCCGGCTGGCGCGTGGTCGAACTCGACGTCAGCTACGGTCCCCGGACCGGCGGCGAGTCGAAGGTCAGTGGTTCGCTGCGGGGCAGCATCGTGGCGATCCTGGATTTCTGGAAGGTGATCTCGTGAGCGGCCTGCCGGTCACGGTGCTGGTCGTGGCCAAAGCACCGGTGCCCGGCTTGGCCAAGACGCGGCTGGCGGTGGTGGTGGGTGACCGGATTGCGGCGGAGATTGCCGCCGCCGCGTTGCTTGACACACTGGATGCGGTAGCCGCGGCGCCGGTGGCCACCCGCGTGGTGGCGCTTACCGGTGATCTGGACAGCGCGGCCGACGCCGCCGAGATCCGGCAGCGACTGCGATCGTTCACCGTCATCGAGCAACGTGGCGACGACTTCGCCGACCGCCTCGCCAATGCACACGCCGACGCCGCGACCCGATACCCCGTGCTGCAAATCGGCATGGACACTCCCCAGGTTTCCGCCGGGCTGCTGGGCGATTGCGCACAACGCTTACTCGAGACGCCAGCAGTGCTTGGATTGGCACTCGACGGCGGTTGGTGGGTGCTCGGTGTCCATAGCCCTGCTGCGGCCGAGTGCCTGCGCAGTGTCCCGATGTCGCAGCCTGATACCGGGAAACTCACCCTGAAGGCGTTGCGCAACAATGGTATTGACGTGGCTTCGGTGCCGCTCCTGGCCGACGTCGACGTGGTCGGCGACCTCGCGGTGGTACGCGAGGCGTGCGGCCCGGACAGTCGCTTCGCGCGGGTCGTCCGAGCGGCCGGGTGGTGAGGCAGGCGGTCGAGTACTTCTGGTGTTAGCCGGATGCGCCCGATAGCCCTAGAGGTCTTGGCGTGGCGGTTGCTCCGTTAGTGCCAGTCGAGCCTGGGGTCGCCCATCAGTTGGGGTAAATGAGGCTGTTCGGCAGTCTTGCCCGGCAGCTTGACCGCCAGCAACAGGCCCGCAGCACGAACCCGCGCCGGCCCGCAGGTCAGGTTGCGGCTTGGTGCAGTAGCAGTCGCGCGGAAGCGATTCCGACTTGTGAACGCCCATAGCCCGGGCTAGTTCGGTAATGCGTGCTAAACCGGCTTTGGCCCCGGAGACGGTCACCTCGGGTTGGGGCTCTGGCCATCGGGGCGGGTTCGGCGGCGCAGCACTAACCAGCGTCCGCCGACCCCAAGAGCGAACATGCCCAGCCCGGCACCGATCGATTCCCACGGCAACGTGACGACCAGCACCAAGCAACCGATCAGGCCGCCGACGGCCACGATCCGCAGCCAACTGCGGCTCGGCAGGGTGTATGCGGCGGCGTTGGCGATCGCGTAATAGATCAACACGCCAAACGAGGAGAAGCCGATCACGCCGCGCAGGTCGACGGTAGCCACCAACACGCTAACCACCGCCGCGAGCGCCAGCTCAGCGTGGTGCGGCACCCGGTGGCGCGGGTGAACCGCGGCCAGCCAGCCGGGCAAGTCGCGATGGCGCGCCATCGCCAGCGCGGTGCGCCCCACCCCGGCGATCAGCGCCAGCAGCGCGCCGAGGCTCGCCAGCGCGCCGCCAACGGCGACCACTGGTACCAAAGGCGCAGCGCCAGCGGCTCGGACCGCTTCGGCCAGCGGAGCTGTAGCGGCGGCGAGCCGGTCCGGACCGGCGGCCAGCAGCACCGCCACCCCCACGGTCAGATAGGTGGCCACCGTGATCGCCAGCGCCAGACCTATTGCCTTAGGGATGGTGCGGGCCGGGTCACGGACTTCTTCGCCCATTGTCGCGATGCGTGCATAACCGGCGAACGCGAAAAACAGCAGGCCCGCCGACTGCAGTACCCCGTAGGGCGTGATGACAGACCAGGCGCCGCGTAGCTGGTCGGACCCGGGCTTAGTCACGGCAATGGCGAGCACCACCACAGCCAGCGCGATCAACGTGCACGCCACCAGGATTCGGGCCAGCATGGCGGTCTTGGTGATGCCGCGATAGTTCAGGGCGGCCAGCACCAGCACGGCGGCAATGGCCACGGCCCGCTGCAGCCATTGTGGTGTTTCGGGGCCGGCAACGGTGTAGGACGCGACCGTCAGAGCCATGGCCGCGCACGAGGCGGTCTTGCCGATGACGAAGCCCCAGCCGGCCAGAAATCCCCACCACGGTCCTAGTCGTTCCCGCCCGTAGATGTAGGTGCCGCCCGACGTCGGATACTGAGCGGCCAGCTGCGCCGACGCGGTGGCATTGCAGTACGCGACCGCCGCGGCGAGCACCAACCCGATGAGCAGCCCAGCGCCGGCAGCCCGGGCGGCTGGGCCGAATGCCGCGAAGACCCCGGCGCCGATCATCGATCCCAGCCCAATCACCACGGCGTCGGTGGTGCCGAGCCGACGGGCTAGTGCCGGTTGTTCCATGTCCGCCTACCAATTCGTGACGATGATGCTGTTCAGCAGCAGGGCACCCGCGGCGTTGATCGCCAGCCATGCCCGATGAGATTGCACCGGCAGCAATGCGGGCGCCGCGGTTAGCCAGATGGTGAACGGCAACCATATCCGTTCGGTCTCGGCTTTGCTGAGCATGCTCAGGTCGGCGCAGAGGATGGCGCCCAGCGCTGCCAGCAACAGCAGGGGAAAACCTGACCGGCGACAGCTGGCGTCCCAGTCGAATACCCGGCTGATCCCGGCGACGCTGCCCAGCCCGATGGCGCACACCACACAAGCCAGGTTGGCCCAAGACCAGTACTGAAACGGACGGTCCTTCGCGATGCCCTGCCAATACCTTTGCTGGACAAGGGTATAGCCGTCGAACCAGCAGAACCCGGCGACGGCGAAGGCCACCGCCACGGCTACCGCGGCCACGACGACCGGTCCCAGCGCTCGCGGCGCGGCCCGCCAGCTCTGCGCGGACACCAGTACCGCCAAGGCGAGTAGCCCCACCAGCAGCAGGCCGTAGCTGAGAAACACCGCCCAGCCGAGCAGTAGCCCCGACCCCGCGGCCACCCACCCGGGAAACCGAGCCGCGCCGTGCACCGCAACCGCCAGCAGTGCAATGCCCCACGCCGCGACGCCAGCAAAATATCCGTCGGCCGAAACCGCGACCCAGATCGCCGTCGGCGCCAAGGCGACAAAAGGAGCGGCGCGCCGCGCGGTCTGCTCACCGGCCAGCGCACGCACGGCGATGACTACCGCGGCTGCGGCGCTGGAACCGGCCAACAAGCACAGCAGGCCGGCCCAGGCGCCGCCGTGCAGGCCAAGCCGATCCAGCCACACGAAGGTCAGCAGCGCACCCGGCGGATGCCCGGAGACGTGGGTGGTCCAGGAGTTCGGCTGGAAGTCGACAATCCGGCTGGCGAAGGTGCGCAACGTGGTCGGGATGTCTCTGACACCCGGAACCTCATATAGATACTCGTCCCTGGTGGTCAATCGGCCGACAAAGCCGCGCTGCCAGCCGTCGATCATGGCCAGGGAAAAAGCCCACGCGCAGGCGGTGGCCCAACTGCTAACCGTCAGCAGCCGCCACGAAAGCCTCTGCGCCACAATGGGTCCCCACGCCACGACGGCCAGGGCAATCACAATCGCCGGTCCGGTGCCCCAGCTGGCGTGCAGATCCCAGTAGCCAAATATGGGTGCCGCGCCGGCCCGCGAGGCAAAGCGCTCCAGGCCGATATCGCTGCGCGGCTTGACACCCAGATCCAGCCGCGGCAGCACAAACGCGGCCGCCACCAAAACGACCCCGCTAACAACGGCTGCTGCTTCCCGGCGGGCAATCCTCACGATCGGTTAGCCTATTGACCGGGTGCAGCGAACCGGCGCACCAACGCCGGACGGTCGATCTTTCCGATGCCGCGTCGCGGTAGCTCCTCGACAACGTGCACTTCACGAGGCGCGGCAGTGACATCCAGGGTGCGAGCGACGTGTGCGCGCACTGCCTCTAGCGTGGGGGCGGCGCAATCATGGCCGACCACGATCGCGGCTACCACCCGTTGGCCTAGCCGGTCATCGGCCAGCCCGAAGACTGCGCAGTCGTGCACTGCGGGGTGGGTGGCCAGCGCCGCTTCGACCGGCCCCGGCAACACCGTCAAACCGCCGGTGCTGATCGCGTCGTCGATTCGTCCCAGCACCGTCAGCACAGCCGAATCGTCCACGGCACCAAGGTCATCGGTGTGAAACCAACCGGGCTCAGCGAATGGATCGGGATCGACCGGGTTGCGGTATCCCTTGGCCAGCATCGCACCACCCACGGCGATGCGGCCATCGGCGCGGATCCGCAACCGGACGCCGTCGAGTGGGACGCCGTCGTACACGCAACCGCCAGCGGTCTCGCTCATCCCGTAGGTGCGTACCACCGCAATGCCAGCATCCGCCGCGGCGTCCAGGACCGGCCGCGGAGCCGGCCCACCCCCGATCAGCACGGCGTCCAGCTCGGCCAGCGCTGCGGTGGCGGCCGGATCGGTGAGCGCCTTGGCCAGCTGCGCGGCCACCAGCGCCGTGTATCGCCGCCCCGGGCCCAATCTCCTTACCGCACCCGGCAATTCGGCGATGTCGAAGCCCGCGGAGACATCAAGCTGGACGGGTGTGCAGCCGGCGACCAGGCTGCGCACCAACACTTGCAGCCCGGCGATGTGGTGGGGCGGCACCGCTAGCAGCCAGCTGCCCGGCCCGCCGAGACGCCGATGAGTTGCTGTGGCGCTGGCGATCAGAGCGGCGGCGGTCAGCAACGCGCCCTTGGGTGCTCCGGTGGTTCCCGACGTCGTCACCACCAGGGCCACGTCGTCGTCGATTTCTTGGCCGACGCGCAAGGCGTGCAGCCCGGATTCATGTTCAGCCGGCACCGCGACCAGCGCCGGATCGCGGCCGTCGAGAACCCGTTGCAGCGCCGGCAACAGCGACGAGACAGCGGAACCGGGTGGCACGCTCAGTGCCCGCAGCACGGCTATGCCCGGTCCTCCGCGGCATCATCGAATGGCCAGCCATGAGCGGCCAACCTGGCCCGCACCCGCTCGACATCCTCCGGCGACGGCAGCTCATCGGTGAACTGGGTGATCACCACCCCGATGTCGATCTCGTCGAAATCACCCCGCTGCATCAATTCATTGGCGACGGCCTTAACGTCCTCATTCGTCAGTCGGCGGCACAACAACGCCAATACCGCGAAGGAGTCGGTGGGTGGCACTCCGTCGGGGTAGCCGGCGCGCAACCACGAGACTATCGAAGCGAGGAATCCGTTCACGCTACTGTTACTTCCCCTCGGGGGCGTCGACAAACCCGATGTCGATCACCCTGGATAACCAACGCAACGTTACTTGGGTTTAGCTCCAAGGAAGGCCCAACCAGTGTGGTGGGCGATGAAGTCTCGGGCGATGTACAGCACCCCGATGACGACTACCGCAAGCACCAGCGCAAAAATAGCCCAGCCCAGTGCTACCAAGATCGTGCGCCGCAGCGAGGGGGGGTTCGCGCCGATGTCGCCTACTCCGGCGGCCTGCATGCGCACCCCGAGCGCGAACAAGGCAGGCAGCCCGGCGCCCACCAGCAGGCTGAAGACCAGAATTTTCGTTGTGGCCTCGTAGTTAAACCAGTGACTCATGACGAGCTACCCGCCGTGAGCGCGTCGTCGGCGCCGAACTCCGGCAGGTGGCCGCTGGATCCGGGGGTTGGCGGCGCCGACGGTGAGGTGCGATCTGGGAGCAGCGGCTGGACGGGCTTGGCTGCCCCGTCGAGCCCGGCCGTCAGGCTGCCCTCCCACTCGGCGTTGACGTTGGTGTGGTCGACCTGCGCCCGGCGCGCCCGCAGCCAAATCGCGGTAGCGGTCAGGCACAGCAGGGTGAACCCGACGACTGCGCCCGGGTATCCGCCGATGACATGCACCAGCGCGTAGGTGACGGCCCCAACCAGGCCGGCCAGTGGAAGTGTGATGACCCACGCTGCTGCCATCCGCCCGGCGACTCCCCACCGCACCTCAGCGCCGGGCTTGCCCACGCCGCTGCCCAGCACGGACCCGGTGGCGACCTGGGTCGTCGACAACGCGTAGCCGAAGTGGGCCGACAGCAGAATGACTGCCGCCGACGACGCCTCGGCGGCCATGCCTTGTGGCGGGTTGATCTCGACCAGTCCCTTGCCCAGGGTGCGGATGATGCGCCAGCCGCCCAGGTAGGTACCAGCGGCCATCGCCACCGCGCAGGACACGATCACCCACAGCGGCGGAATGGCGGCGGTCTTGCTGACCGCGCCGTAGGACATCAGGGCCAGAAAGATCACGCCCATCGTCTTTTGCGCGTCATTGGTGCCGTGGGCCAGCGAGACCAGCGACGCCGAGCCGATCTGACCATGTCGAAATCCGCCCTCGGTGCGCTTGGCCGGGACGGCGCGCACAATTCGGTACACCAACCAGGTGCCGATCGTTCCCACGAGCGTGGCCAGCAACGCGGCCACCACGGCCGGCACGATCACTTTGGATACCACGCCGCTCCAGATGACGCCGCGGCCGCCGACAGCAGCGATCGTGGCGCCGACGATGCCGCCGATCAGCGCGTGGGAGGAGCTTGACGGGATGCCCAGCAGCCAGGTGAGCAGGTTCCACACGATTCCGCCGACCAGGCCGGCGAACACCAACTCGAGAGTCACCAGGTTGGCGTCGATGAGGCCCTTGGCGATGGTGGCCGCGACGGCGGTGGACAAAAATGCGCCGACCAGGTTGAGCACGGCCGACAGAATAACGGCGGTCTTGGGCGCCAGTGCCCCGCTGGCGATGGAGGTGGCCATGGCGTTGCCCGTGTCGTGGAAGCCGTTGGTGAAATCGAACGCCAACGCCGTGATCACGACGATGATCAAGAGGAACAAGTCGATGGTCACGGAACCTGATTCTGCTGGTTGGGCTAATCGGTTGTCGAACAAACAAGTACGCGAAACGCGGTTGTATCGCGACTCGTCGCCAGATGTTACCTGGACATTAACCTTGGGTCCTGCGGCGTTCACTTCGGGTGTCTCTACGCAACGGATGGTTCGGGGGAATCTCCAGGAAAATCAGTGTGACCCCGTCCGGATCGGTGACGTGCATCTCATCGAGGCCCCATGGCTCGCGCCGCGCTGCACGGGCAATCGCGACCCCCCGGCCCTGCAGCTCGGCCTGGGTCGCCTGCACGTCGCGCACCTGCAGCCACAGCGCGCCGGGAAAGGGCCCGCGGGAGTGGTCCGGGGCGCCGTATCCGGCCAGCTCGAGCAGCGACTGGCCAGCGAAAAACACTGTGCCCGAAGGGTATTCACGTGCGATTGCCAGCCCGATCTGATCGCGGTAGAAGGTCAACGACTGCTGATAGTCCACCGGCCGGAGCAGCATCCGGCTGGCCAGAATCTCCATGGTGTCGTGTCTATCACGTCCCGGCGCATCGGCTGCGCAGGGTTTGCACCCCGGGGCCGCTCAGGTCGTCACAGCCGGCCGCCCGGCCGGTCATGGCGAGCAGCAGCGACAGCAGCGGGCCTTGCACCGACTCGCCGTGCCCGTGTTGCCAGTTGTGATCGGTGGCGTGCAAGGCGAGGCCAGCAATGCGGCTCTTGGAGCCGATGAGCATATTCGAACCCTTATAGAAGTCGATCACCTGGCGAACCGCGTCAGGAGGATAGGTGCGCGAGATGCCCAGCGGGCGACGGATGTCCTCGCCGTGCACTATTACCTCACCCAGCCAGGAGGTCTTCGGCCCGGGCGGTGCGGAGGTGGAGTTCTGGGCGCTACGGAATTCGTTGAGGGTGGCGTGCGCATCGGGGCCGCGATGGTTGGCGAGTTGGCCGTTGGTGAACTTGTCGAAGTTGAATCCTGCCTTGATCATGCCGAGGAAGAAGTTCGCCGGATTCATCGACGCGGTCGCCGACAGGTGGGCGATGACGTCGCGCACCGTCCAGCCGGTGCGCAGCGACGGGGTATCCCACTGCGCCGACGACAGCTCGGCGAGGTCAGCGGCGAGTGCGCCGCGCTCGGCCGCGATGGTGGTCCAGATGTCGGCCATAGCAATCTCCCTAGTGCGTTTCATCGAGGTGGTTTTGGCGCCGTTGCATGAGGACGTTGACCCAACGGGGGCCAAGAGTATTGAGCGCCTTCGCCGCAAGAGCGATGCGCGGGGCGATTCGAACCGGCCGAGTGCGCGCCGCGGTGACCATCCACTGGGCGGCTTCTTGTGCGGTCAATGCCGGCATTCCGTCATAGGCCTTGGTGGGTGCGATCATCGGGGTGGACACCAGCGGGTAGTACAGGGTGGTCGAATGCACTCCCTTTGCGCCCCACTCGGTTTCAATGGTCCGGCTGATCGCTGACAGTGCGGCTTTGGATGCGTTGTACACCGCGAACAGGGGCGAGGCCTCCGTCAGCACACCCCAGGTCGTGACGTTGATGATGTGGCCGTCGCCGCGCTCGATCATCCCCGGCGCCAGGCCTCGGATCAGCCGCAGCGGGGCGTAGTAGTTCAGCACCATGGTGCGCTCGACGTCGTGCCAGCGTTCCAGCGACTCGGTCAGCGGCCTTCGGATCGATCGCCCGGCGTTGTTGATCAGGATGTCGACACCGCCGATGCGCCGCTGCACATCGGCGACCAGCGCGTCGATGGCGTCCAAGTCCGCGAGGTCGCATGGCATCGACAGCGCCGCTGCACCCGACGTCGTGATGCGGTCTGCCACGGCGTCCAGCAAGTCCTTGCGGCGCGCCACCACCGCGACGGTGGCGCCGTGCCGGGCGAACTGCTCGGCGGCGGCTTCGCCGATCCCCGAGGATGCGCCGGTGATCATTATGCGCTTGCCGTCGAGGCTGATCGGTTTGATCGCGGGCCGGTTGATAAGTAGTTGCGGTGACGCCGGTGGCCGCATGCCGGCCAGCGTGATCTGCTCGGTCAACCGGCGCAGCGGACTCTTGCTCACGTGCGGAGTGTAAGGGGGCGCGCGGGATCGCCGAGATCGACGTCAGCGTGGGGTCTCCGCGGCGCAGCCCGCCGCCTGGATGAGTAGTTCCCAACCGCTCGCCGAGGGTGCGCCGGCTGCGCCGAGGGTGCACTGGCTGCGACGACCGGGAGGCGCCGCAGTGGCTGCACGCTCGGCGGGTCGGCTTGTGCAGGATGTGGCTCTTGCCGCAAGAGGTCACTGATCGCCTATCACCTAGAAGTACCGCGGGAACGGAGTCCAGTCCGCAGGGCGCTTTTGTAGGAACGCGTCGCGGCCCTCCACCGCCTCGTCGGTCATGTAGGCCAAGCGGGTGGCCTCACCGGCAAACAGCTGCTGGCCCACCAGGCCGTCGTCAAGCAGGTTGAACGCAAACTTCAGCATCCGTTGCGCCTGCGGCGATTTGGCGTTAATTGCCGCTGCCCACTGCAGCGCCACGGTCTCCAGCTCGGCGTGGTCTACGACCTCGTTCACCGCGCCCATGCCGTGCATCTGCTCGGCGGTATACGGCCGGCCCAGGAAGAAGATCTCGCGGGCGAACTTCTGGCCGACCTGGCGGGCCAGGTACGCGCTGCCGTAGCCGCCGTCGAAGCTGCCGACGTCGGCGTCGGTCTGCTTGAAGCGGGCGTGTTCGCGGCTGGCCAGGGTGAGGTCGCAGACCACGTGCAGGCTGTGCCCGCCGCCAGCGGCCCACCCATTGACCAGGCAGATCACCACCTTGGGCATGAACCGGATCAGCCGTTGCACCTCGAGGATGTGCAACCTGCCGGCGCGCGCCACGTCCACGGTGTCCGCGGTCTCGCCAGAGGCGTACTGATAGCCGCTGCGCCCGCGGATGCGTTGGTCACCGCCGGAGCAAAACGCCCAGCCGCCGTCTTTGGGCGACGGCCCGTTGCCGGTCAACAGCACCACGCCCACGTCGGAAGACATCCGGGCGTGATCAAGCGTGCGGTACAGCTCGTCGACGGTGTGCGGCCGAAACGCGTTACGCACCTCGGGACGGTTGAACGCCACCCGGACCGTGGCGTCGGTGACGTGGCGGTGATAGGTGATGTCGGTCAGGTTGTCGAAGCCGTCGACGAGCTGCCACACCGAAGCGTCAAAGGGGTTGTCAGTCAAGGTATCTGGACTCCGATCTACACCGATTCTTGAAACGGAAGACGGCGCAGCGGCCCGACGTCCCTGCGACGGTCAACACGGCCGGCCGGATATGCGGCCGGTCACCGTCGACGGACACCACGGCGGGCCAATGCGCTGCGTGTGTGACACGGCACCGACGCTACTCGGGGCGGTTTCCGGCGACGCGAAGGTCACTATCACCCGACGGCGCGACCGGTCCCTTCCCAGAACCGCGCCCGCACCGCCTTCTTGTCCGGCTTGCCCAGCCCGGTCAACGGCAGTGAGTCGACCACCACCACCCGTTTGGGCGATTGCACCGAGCCCTTGCGTTCCTTGACCGCGGCCTGGATCTCGACGGTCATCGCTTGGATCGCGGCGTCGTCGCGGGGGGCGTCGGCGCGCAGCACCACTACCGCGGTGACGGCCTCGCCCCATATCTCGTCCGGCGCCCCCACCACGCACACCTGCGCGACGGCCGGGTGCTCGGCGACCACGTCTTCGACCTCGCGGGGAAAGACATTGAAGCCGCCGGTGACGATCATGTCCTTGACCCGGTCGACGATGTAGTAGAAGCCATCTTCGTCTTCGCGGGCCATGTCGCCGGTGTGCAGCCAGCCGTCCCGAAAAGCGTCGGCAGTCGCCGCCGGCAGTTTCCAGTACCCCCCGGCCAACAGCGGCCCGCTGACACAGATTTCGCCCGGCTCACCTTGCGGCACCGGCTGGCCGTCCTCGCCCAGCAGCGCTACCCGCGCGAACAACGTGGGACGTCCGCACGAGGTCAGCCGCTTCTCGTCGTGGTCACCCTTGGCCAGGTAGGTGATCACCATCGGCGCCTCGGATTGGCCGTAGTACTGGGCGAAGATAGGGCCGAACCGAGCAATCGCCTCGGCCAGCCGTACCGGGTTGATTGCCGAAGCGCCGTAATAGACGGTCTGCAGCGACGACAGGTCTCGGGTGCGCGAGTCCGGGTGGTCCAGCAGCGCGTACAGCATCGACGGCACCAGCATGGTGGCCGTAATGCGTTGTTCCTCGATGACTTTGAGCACTTGCGCCGGGTCGAACTTGGCCAGCACGATCATTTCGCCGCCCTTGATCACCGTCGGCGTGAAAAATGCTGCGCCGGCGTGTGATAACGGCGTGCACATCAAGAACCGGGGGCTTTCCGGCCACTCCCATTCGGCGAGCTGGATCGACGTCATAGTGGAAATCGACTGTGCGGTACCCATTACGCCTTTGGGCTTTCCGGTGGTGCCCCCGGTATAGGTCAGCCCGACCACCTGATCCGGCGGTAGGTCGGCGGCCACCAGCGGCTGCGGCTCATACTTGGCCGCCGCGGCCGCCAGATCCACCCCCACGTGCTGCAAGGCCGCAGGCACCGGCCCGATGGTCAGGATTTGCTGCAGCGAGTCGACCCGCTCCAGCAAGCCCAGCGCGCGCTCGACGAACATCGGGTTGGGGTCGATGATCAGCGAGCTGATCTCGGCGTCGGACAGCACATAGGCGTGGTCCTCCAGCGACCCGAGCGGGTGCAGCGCGGTGCGCCGGTAACCACGGGTCTGCCCAGCGCCGATGATCATCAGCACTTCGGGCCGGTTGAGCGAGAGCAAACCGACGGCGGCACCAGTGCCGGCGCCCAGTGCCTCGAAGGCCTGGGTGTACTGGCTGATCCGGTCGGCCAGCTGACCGCCGGTCAGGGTTGTCGCGCCGAGGAACAACAGCGGCTTGTTCTTGTGGCGGTTGAGGGCGCCCACCAGTAGCTGGCCGTTATGCACCGGGTTGCGCAATTGATCGTCACTCATGTGGCAAGACTAGAACGTGTTGCAGTTTGACTCCGCCCCACCCTTAGCTGCCGCACCAATCACTAGGATTCCTCCCCATGGCCGCCGCAGATCTTGTCATTACCGGACCCCTGCTCGACCAATTCCAGCCCGCTGTCGGACCGGCGTCACGCGCAGCATGCGTGGACATGGTGATGGTGTCGGCCGATCTGCCGACAGTGCCGCCGGAAGAAATCGCCGCGCTGCAGGTGCGCGCGACCGTGCTGGCCGGCTGCCAGGTGTACCAGCAGTGACTGCGACGTTGCAGGACCTGCTGGACCGGCTGCACGTGGTGACGCTGTCGATGCGGGTGCGCTTCCGCGGCATCACCACCCGCGAAGTGGCGTTAATCGAAGGCCCGGCCGGTTGGGGCGAGTTCGGCCCTTTCGTCGAGTACCCGCCACCGGAGGCGTCGGCGTGGCTGGCGTCGGCCATCGAGGCGGCCTACCGCGAGTCGCCCGGGGCGCGACGTGACCGTGTCCCCATCAACGCCACGGTGCCAGCCGTGTCCGCCGCCCAGGTGCCCGAGCTGCTGGCCCGGTTTCCCGGCGCCAGGACCGCCAAGGTAAAGGTCGCCGAGCCGGGGCAGAGCCTGGCTGACGACCTCGCCCGGGTCAACGCGGTGCGCGCGCTGGTCCCGACAGTCCGGGTGGACGCCAATGGCGGCTGGACCGTCGCCCAGGCCGCCGCGGCGGCTGCTGCCTTGACGGCCGACGGTCCGCTGGAGTACCTGGAACAACCCTGCGCCACCGTCGCCGAACTCGCCGCATTGCGCCGGCGGATCGACGTGCCGATTGCGGCCGACGAAGCCATCCGCAAGGCCGACGACCCCCTAGTAGTGGTCCGTGCCGGCGCTGCCGATATCGCCGTGCTCAAAGTCGCTCCGCTAGGCGGAGTTTCGGCATTGTTGGACATCGCCGCGCAGATCGACATCCCGGTCGTGATCTCCAGCGCGCTGGACTCGGCCGTCGGCATTAGCCATGGCCTCACCGCTGCGGCGGCCCTACCGGAACTTCACTACGCCTGCGGATTGGGAACCGGCGGATTGTTCGTCGAAGACGTCGCGGAGCCGGCGGTGCCCGTCGACGGCACCTTGGCTGTTGGGCCGGTAACGCCCGACCCGGAAAGGCTGCAAGCACTGGCCGCGCGCGCGGACCGGCGGCAGTGGTGGATCGATCGGATCAGGGCCTGTTATCCGCTGCTGTACCGTCGATCGGGTGATCAACCTGGCTTACGACGACAAAGGGACCGGTGAGCCGGTCCTTTTTATCGCCGGTCGCGGCGGTGCCGGACGCACCTGGCATCCACATCAAGTCCCGGCCCTTGTGGCGGCCGGATATCGCTGCATCACCTTTGACAATCGCGGGATCGGGGCCACCGAAAACGCCGAGGGTTTCACTACCCAGACCATGGTCAACGACACCGCGTCGCTCATCGCATCCCTCGATATCGCGCCGGTGCGCATCGTCGGGGTGTCGATGGGCTCGTTCATTGCCCAGGAACTGATGGTGGTGCGGCCCGAGCTGGTCGGCTCGGCCGTGCTGATGGCCACCCGCGGCCGCTTGGACCGCGCCCGCCAGTTCTTTCTCAGCGCCGAGACCGAGCTGTACGACTCTGGCACCCAGTTGCCGCCCGCCTACGATGCACGGAATCGCCTGCTAGAGAATTTTTCCCGGAAGACACTCAACGACGACACGGCCGTCGCCGATTGGATTGCGATGTTTTCGATGTGGCCGATCAAGCAGACCCCTGGTCTGCGCTGCCAATCGGACTGCTCGCCGCAGACCAACCGGCTCTCCGCCTATCGCAACATCGCTGCGCCGGTGCTGGTGATCGGATTCGCCGACGACATCGTGACCCCGCCGCACCTGGGTCGAGAGGTGGCTGACGCCCTGCCGAACGGCCGCTACATCCAGATTCCCGATGCCGGCCATCTCGGCTTTTTTGAGCGGCCGGAGGCGGTCAATGCGGCGATGCTGAAGTTCTTCGCCGGTGTCGAGGTGTGAGCGCTGTCTGAGCGCCTGAGCGTCGGGTTGTGACACCCTGTACTGGTGAACCCGTCGACGACCCAGGCTCGTGTCGTCGTCGACGAGCTCATTCGCGGTGGGGTCCGTGATGTGGTGCTATGCCCGGGATCACGAAACGCACCGCTGGCATTCGCGCTGCATGACGCCGACCGGGCCGGCCGCGTCCGGTTGCACGTCCGCATCGACGAACGCACCGCCGGCTACCTGGCCATCGGGCTGGCGATCGGGGTAGGCGCGCCGGTGTGCGTCGCAATGACGTCGGGTACCGCGGTCGCCAACCTCGGCCCGGCTGTGGTGGAGGCCAACTACGCGCGGGTACCGCTGATCGTGCTTTCGGCCAACCGGCCCTACGAATTGCTGGGCACCGGCGCCAACCAGACCATGGAGCAGCTGGGCTACTTCGGCAGTCAAGTCCGCGCGACTATCAGTCTGGGCCTGGCTGAGGACGCGCCCGAACGGCTGCCTGCCCTGAACGCGACATGGCGATCGGCCACCTGCCGAGTATTGGCGGCCGCCAACGGTTCGCGCACCGCGAACGCGGGACCGGTGCATTTCGACATCCCGCTGCGTGAACCGCTGGTGCCCGACCCGCAACCGGACGGCGCCGTGGTCCCGCCGGGCCGGCCGGATGGCAAGTCGTGGACCTACATGCCGCCGGTCACCTTTGACCAGCCGCTGCAAGTCGACATATCGGCAGATACCGTCGTCATCTCCGGGCATGGAGCCGGCATGCACCCCAACCTCGCGGATCTGCCCACAGTCGCCGAGCCGACGGCCCCGTATGCGCCCAACCCGCTGCACCCGCTGGCCCTGCGGCTGCTGCGGCCCCAGCAGGTGATCATGCTGGGTCGCCCGACACTGCATCGCCCGGTATCAGCGCTGCTGGCCGACGCAGGAGTGCCGGTGTATGCGCTGACCACCGGACCGCGCTGGCCCGATGTCTCAGGCAACTCGCAGGCCACCGGCACCCGCGCGCTCGTCACCGGCACGCCCAACCCGAAGTGGCTGTATCGCTGTGCGGAGTTGAACCGCCACGCGGTCGCCGCGGTGCGCGCGCAACTTGCGGCGCATCCGCTGATCACGGGTCTGCACGTCGCGGCGGCGGTGGCAGACGCGCTGCGGCCTGGCGACCAGCTCGTGCTTGGAGCATCCAACCCGGTGCGCGACGCCGCCCTGGTCGGCCTGAACACCGAGGGCATCCAGGTACGGTCCAACCGCGGCGTCGCTGGTATCGACGGCACGGTGTCCACGGCCATCGGGGCGGCCCTGGCTTATGAGAAGGCCTATCAGGGACGCACTATCGCCCTGATCGGCGACCTGACCTTCGTCCACGACAGTTCCGGGTTGCTCATCGGCCCCACCGAACCGATACCGCGGCGGCTCACGATCGTGGTGTCGAACGACAACGGCGGCGGCATCTTTGAACTGCTCGAGCAGGGCGACCCGCGATTTTCCGACGTGTCGTCACGGATCTTCGGCACCCCGCATGACGTCGACGTGGGCGCGCTGTGCCGTGCGTACCACGTGGAAAGCCGGCAGATCGAGGCCGGCCAGTTGTCAGCTGCGCTGGGTGAACCCAACGCGGGCCCGCGCGTGCTCGAGGTCAAAGCCGATCGCTCGTCGCTGCGAGGATTGCATGCTGCGATTAAGGCCGCCTTGTGAGATCGCCGAAACTATTGCTGCGCATCATGATTCATGGCACTAGCGAAGCTATGACGGACACTCCGGTCAGGAGAGCGGTGCGCTGGGCGCGGATCGCTGTCCTGATCGCTACCACGCTCGTGACCCTGCAGTCGATGCTGCTGGTGGCCGGTGCCTGGCGCAACGACCTGGCCATCGATCACAACATGGGGGTTGCCCAGGCCGAGGTACTCAGCGCGGGACCGCGACGTTCGACCATCGAATTCGTCACCCCCGACCGGGTCACCTACCGGCCCGAGCTCGGGGTGCTCTATCCGTCCGAACTGGCCACCGGTATGCGGATCTACGTCGAATACAACAAGCGAGATCCCAACCTGGTCCGGGTGCAGCACCGTGACGCCGGGCTGGCCATCATTCCTGCCGGGTCGATCGCGGTAGTGGCCTGGCTGGCCGCGGTGGTCGCACTGGTCGCTCTGGCATTGCTGGACCGGCGGCTGAACAGGCAGGCCGGTTAGATTTCGCGCCGTGTATGCCACCAGGCAACCTTGCCGACAGTCGACGCTGAGACTGTGGTCGCGTGCGCGTTGCGATCGTTGCCGAATCGTTCCTCCCGAACGTCAACGGTGTCAGCAACTCGGTGCTGCACATCCTCGCGCAGCTGCGCCGGACCGGTCACGAAACCCTGGTGATCGCTCCGGATAACCCTCCCGGTAAGCCGCGCGCCGACCGGCTGCACGACGGCATTCGGGTGCACCGGGTGCCGGCGCGGATGTTCCCTAAGGTGACCACGCTGCCGCTGGGTGTGCCCACTCCGCGAATCCTTGGGGTGCTGCGCGGCTTCGGCCCCGACGTGGTGCATCTGGCGTCACCGGCCTTGCTGGGTTACGGCGGGCTGCGCGCGGCCCGCCGGCTCGGCGTGCCCACGGTTGCGGTGTATCAGACCGACGTGCCAGGTTTCGCGTCCAGTTACGGCATTCCGCTGACGTCTCGTGCCGCGTGGGCCTGGTTTCGCCATCTGCACAGCTTGGCCGACCGCACTCTGGCGCCATCCACCGCTACGATGGAAACCCTTGCCGTTCAACGATTTCCCCGGGTTTACCGGTGGGCACGGGGGGTCGACATCTACCGGTTCGCGCCGTCCCAGCGAGACGACAGGCTGCGGCGACGATGGTCACCGGACGGCAGGCCTATCGTCGGTTTTGTCGGCCGGCTGGCCCCGGAAAAGCATGTCGAGCGGCTCGTGGACCTGTCGACCGGGGGCGCGGTGCAACTGGTCGTCGTTGGCGCTGGAGTCGACCGGGCCAAGCTGCAAAGCCGCATGCCGACAGCGGTTTTCACCGGTGCGCTGTATGGCGCCGAGCTCGCGAGGGCATATGCCAGCATGGACGTCTTGGTGCATACCGGCGAGCACGAGACGTTTTGCCAAGTCGTGCAGGAAGCGCTGGCGTCGGGGCTGCCGGTAATTGCCCCCGACGCCGGCGGCCCACGCGATCTGGTCACTCCGCAACGTACCGGGCTGCTGCTTCCGGTCGCCGAATTCGAGGCCCGGTTGCCGGCCGCGGTCGCCCACCTGGTCCAGGAACGCCACCGCTACGCGCTGGCTGCGCGGCGCAGCGTACTTGGTCGGGGTTGGCCGGTGCTCTGCGACGAGCTGCTCGGCCACTACGAGCAGGTGCTGTTGCCGTCCGCGCGCGACCCGTGGCGGCGCCGGCGACACGCCTAAGGACTGCATCAGGTTTCGACGATCGGAGTCTTTTTGGTGTCGTTGAGAAACTTTGTCAGGAGTCGGTTGAACTCCCGAAGCTCGGCCGCCGACCACCCCGAGAGTGCCCGCGCCAAGTGATCTCTACGCACCTCGTGCAAGGCCGCGGCGGCGTGTTGGCCCTCCGCGGTCGCCTCGATCACCCAAATCCGCCCGTCATGTGGATCAGCGCATCGCGTGACCAGCCCGGCGTCAACCAGGGCCCGCACCCGGCGAGTCGCCATTCCGGCATCCATGTGCGCCAACCGGGCCAAGCGACTCTGCGGTAGCGGCCCCGCATCAATCAAGACGCGAAGCAGCACATAGGAGGGCTGCGACAACTCGGTATCGGCGGCCGAAGCCTGGCCGGCGAACGCCGAACGACTCACGCTGAGCCGCACGATTTGGGCGAGGGTGGCACTAATGGCGGCCACCGTATCCAGCTTGCGGGAGGCTGTCACGTTCGCTTCGTCCCCATGGTCTTGAGGCTTTCGACGCACTGCCGGATCGGCCGATCGTCGTCATCACCCAACGGGGGCAGCACCACCCCGTCCGCGACACTGGCGTACTTGGTGTGCAGGAGCTGCGGCAGCTCATCGTAGCGACCGCAAGTCAGAAGTTCATCCAGAGCGACATCGTTGAGCACCGTGGGCAATTCGTCCCAGCGCCGCTGGTGCGTCAGGGTACGCAGCCGGCCGGCCAATTCGGTCCAGCCGCGCCGCTGCAGCGCCGGCGCATACGCTGGCGTGGACAACAAGAAGGCCAGCATGCGGCGTTGGCGCTCGCGTTCCCGGGCGACCGCCGCGTCGGTGCTGCCGGTTGCTATCGCGGTCGACGCGATAAGTAATGGCTGCCTGTCGCGTCCGCGGGCGCCACCCTCAAGTGCCGGGCGTACCACTGCACGCAGATAGTCCGGGTCGGAGTTGGTGGAATGGGTTACCACGCCGTGCGCGGTTGCACCGGCCAGCTCGCACATGCCAGCGTTGACCGCGCCCAACCAGATATGTGGCGCTGCAATGTCCTTCGGTCCCGGATTGAAATACGGCTGCAGACGGGTAACCCGGTAGCAATCGCCTTCGTAATGCACACTTTCCCCAGTCCGGAACGCCTCGAACAGGGCCGTCAAGACAGCGACATACTCGGCCATCCGGGCGCGCGGCTCAGTCCAGGGCATGCCGAAGCGGTCCTGGATGTTCTGCCTGATCTGCGTTCCCAGCCCCAGTTCAAATCGCCCGCCGGACAGCACCGCCAAATCCCAGGCAGCATAAGCCACCAGCGTCGGGCTGCGCACGAACGCCAACGTCACCGCGGTACGCACCGTGATGCGTGTGGTGTGCTCCACGGCCAGCAACGCCGTCGCCATCGAATCGTGGATTGTCTCCGCGACATGCACGCCGTCGAATCCCAGCCGTTCCACCCGGCGCGCGTATCCAGGGACCTCGGCCAAGGGCAGCTCCGGAGCCATCGCAGCGAAGACTTTCATGTGCGCGAGAATAACCGCATTTATTTGACATAGTCAAATAAATCTGGTGGTGTGGCACCGATACCTGGGCTTCCATCTGTCCAATCTGTGGGGCCGAATCCCTCGACTAGCCAACCACATCTGTAGTCGCTACCGGTTTTGAGCCGGTCGCCTCAGCGGTTTCCTGGCTTTGCGCTGGACCTCTTCCATACCGGCGCCCGAACTACCGAAAGCCGCTGTCGTAAAGGTGCCGTCGCGGGCGTGCGCCAACCTGCACCGTCGCTGCGGAGGGAACGGCGCCAGCAGATCAGAGTCCGGCAGGAACACGTCCAGCGCCGATACCGGCAGTACCGCAGGGTAGCGTCTCAGGCGTGAGTCGCGCGGCGCTAGACAAGGACCCCCGGGACGTCGCGTCGATGTTCGACGGGGTCGCCCGTCGCTACGACCTGACCAACACTGTGCTGTCGCTGGGCCAGGACCGGTACTGGCGGCGGGCCACCCGGTCGGCGTTGCGGATCGGTCCCGGCGACAACGTGCTGGATCTGGCCGCGGGTACGGCCGTCTCCACGGTGGAGCTCGCAAAGTCTGGCGCGTGGTGCGTGGCCGCCGACTTTTCCGTCGGGATGCTTGCGGCCGGCAGCGCCCGCAAGGTGCCCAAGGTCGCCGCTGACGCCACCCGCCTGCCGTTCGCCGACGCGGTATTCGACGCGGTCACCATCAGCTTCGGGCTGCGCAACGTCGCCGACTTTCCCATCGCGCTGCGCGAGATGGCGCGCGTCACCCGCCCCGGTGGCCGGTTGGTGGTGTGCGAATTCTCTACGCCCACAAGCGCATTGTTCGCCACTGTCTACAAGGAATACCTGATGCAGGCGTTGCCGCGAGTGGCGCGAGCGGTGTCCAGCAACCCCGAGGCCTACGTGTACCTTGCCGAGTCGATCCGGGCCTGGCCGGACCAGGCGGCGCTGGCGCAGCAGATTTCGCGGGCCGGGTGGTCAGGGGTGCGGTGGCGCAACCTGAGCGGCGGAATCGTGGCCTTGCATGCCGGGCATAAGCCGCGCAACCTGATTAGCTAGTGCCGACCCGCTGCAGCACCCCGATCTGCTCGGGGCAGTAGTGGTCGATCGCGGCACCCAGGAACTGCAACGCCTGCCCTTGAGTGGTGCCGCGCGGCAGGTTGCGCTGCAAGAAGGCGGCCGACTTGTAGGCATCGCCGTCGACGCCCCTCTCCAGCCGCTCGCAGCTGATCTTGCCCAGCCACGCGAGCTGGTCCTGCGGGCCGTAAACGCCGAAGCGGTTGACGGTTTGCTTGAAGGTGTAGTCGTAGTCGTCGGCCCGTGCGGGCGCAGCCAGTCCGATGGCGAGCGCGGCCACCGAGGTAATGAGAGCCAGCCCCGTTGCCTTCATTAGCCGGACTATACTCCTCGTCGCCGGTGGCGGGTGGGCTCAGCTGAACGGTGGCCGGCGATCGATCAGCCGCGACGCCCGACCCGAGCCATGCCACACTCGCGCCACCCAATCGTCGTCTTCCTCGGTAACCAGATTGGCCATCACCCGCACCGCGATCGTCATCAAAGCGCTGGAGCGGATCACGACGGGCCCGATCGCGGGCAGGAACCGTTGGAACGTCAGCAATAACGCCAGCCGGCGCGCCACTGAGAATCCCCGAGCGTAGTGGTTACGCAGCAACGAAGGCCACAGCCGCGACAGGTCACCCGAGCCCAGTACCTCGGCGGCCAGGCGACCCGTCTCCAGCCCGTAATCGATGCCTTCGCCGTTGAGCGGGTTGACGCAGGCCGCGGCATCACCGATCAGCATCCAATTTGGTCCGGCTACCCCGGACACCGCGCCGCCCATCGGCAGCAACGCCGAAGCCACGGCCCGGGGCTCGCCGGTGAAGCCCCACTCGTCGCGGCGCAGATCGGTGTAATACGACATCAGCGGCCGCAGCGCCAACTGGGCGGGCCGCTTCGTGGTGGAGAGTGCTCCGACGCCGATGTTCACTTCGCCGTTGCCCAGCGGGAAAATCCAGCCGTAGCCCGGCTGCACCGCGCCGTCGGGGGAGCGCAGTTCCAGATGCGACGTCAGCCACGGCTCATTCGCGCGCGCCGAGCCCAAGTATCCCCGAGCAGCGATGCCATACACCGTCTCCTGATGCCAGCGCCGGCCCAGCTTGCGGCTCAGCGACGACCGGGCCCCGTCGGCGACGATCAACTGCCGGCAGGGCACCTCGGCACGGTCAGCCAAGGTTACCGATACCACGCGTCTCGACGAGTCATGGTGTACGCCAATGGCTTTGATGCCAAGCAACATGCGCGCTCCGCGATCCTCGGCGACCTTGCGGATGCGTTCGTCCAGTTCGGTGCGGGCCACCGCAGTGCTGTAGCGCGGAAACGACGGGCCGGGCCAGGCGACTTCCAGCTCGCCGCCGAATCCGCTCAGACGCAGGCCGCGATGGCGGATGTGGCCGGCCAGCCACTCGCCGAGCCCCAGCCGTTCCAGTTCGCCGATCGCACGCGGGGTCAGGCCGTCGCCGCAGGCCTTGTCGCGGGGGAAGCTGGCGGAATCGATGACGAGCACATCCAGGCCGGCGCGGGCAGCCCAGGCGGCCGCCGCCGACCCGGCCGGTCCGGCGCCCACCACTACCAGGTCAGCACTGGTCTTCACGCCCACCAGTATGTTGGTCGAATGAGAACTCCGGCGACGGTGGTGGCAGGCGTCGATTTGGGTGACGCCCAATTCGCCACAGCTGTGCGTGACGGTGTTGCCCGGATCGAGCAGCTCATGGATACCGAGTTGCGCGGCGCCGACGAGGTGATGACCGACTCCCTACTGCACCTGTTCAAGGCTGGCGGCAAGCGCTTCCGACCGCTGTTTACCGTGCTGTCCGCCCAGGTCGGGCCCAACCCGGACACCGAGGACGTGGTCGTTGCCGGCGCGGTGGTCGAACTGATCCACCTGGCGACGCTGTACCACGACGATGTGATGGACGAGGCGAAGGTCCGCCGCGGTGCCCCCAGCGCCAACGCCCGCTGGGGCAACAACGTCGCCATACTGGCCGGCGACTACCTGCTGGCGACGGCCTCGCGTCTGGTATCGCGGCTGGGGCCGGAGGCGGTGCGCATCGTCGCCGACACCTTCGCTCAGCTGGTTACCGGGCAGATGCGCGAGACCCGCGGTGCCTCCGAGGGGGTGAACCTGATCGAGCAGTACTTGAAGGTTGTCGATGAGAAGACCGGGTGTCTGATCGGAGCCGCGGGGCGGTTCGGTGGCATGTTCTCCGGCGCAGCCGGGGAGCAGGTGGAGCGGCTGAGCCGGCTCGGCGGCATCGTGGGCACCGCGTTCCAGATCGCCGACGACATCATCGACATCGACAGCGCGTCGGAGGAGTCCGGCAAGCTACCTGGCACCGATCTGCGTGAAGGGGTGCGCACCTTGCCGATGCTCTACGCGCTGCAGGAGCGCGGACCCGATGGCGCGCGGCTGCGTACCTTGCTCGCCGGACCCATCCACGATGACGACGCGGTGCTCGAGGCGCTGTTGCTGTTGCGGGCGTCGTCGGGGATGGCCAAAGCAAAGCAAGTGCTGGGGCAATACGCGGCTGCGGCGCGTCATGAGCTGGATCTGCTGCCTGATGTGCCGGGCCGCCAGGCCCTGGCCGCACTGGTCGAATACACCGTCAGCCGGCACGGCTAGCGGCCGCTGCGGAACCCGTGGGCGGTTTCGGGCGTTGACTCAGCAGTAATCGCCCAACCCGAGGTGTTCGTAGGAGGACACACACTGATGACCTGGCATCCGCATGCCAACCGGCTGAAGACATTTTTGCTGTTGGTCGGTATGTCCGCCCTGATCGTGCTGGTCGGCGCGCTGTTCGGCCGGACGGCGTTGATCCTGGCCACGCTGTTTGCCGTTGGGATGAATGTCTATGTCTACTTCAACAGCGACAAGCTGGCCCTGCGGGCGATGCACGCGCAGCCGGTTTCGGAGCTGCAGGCGCCGGCGATGTATCGGATCGTGCGCGAGTTGGCCACCAGTGCCCACCAGCCGATGCCGCGGCTGTACATCAGCGACACCGCTGCGCCCAATGCCTTCGCCACCGGCCGCAATCCCCGCAACGCCGCCGTGTGCTGCACGACGGGCATCCTGCAGATCCTCAACGAGCGTGAATTGCGCGCCGTGCTGGGACACGAGCTATCCCACGTTTACAACCGCGACATCCTGATCTCCTGTATTGCGGGCGCGCTGGCGTCGGTGATCACCGCCCTGGCCAACATGGCCATGTGGATGGGGATGTTTGGCGGCAATCGGGAAAACAGCAACCCTTTTGCGCTGCTGCTCGTGTCGCTGCTGGGCCCGATCGCCGCGACGGTAGTGCGGCTGGCGGTGTCGCGATCGCGTGAATACCAGGCCGACGAATCGGGCGCGGTGTTGACCGGCGACCCGCTGGCGTTGGCGTCGGCCTTGCGCAAGATCTCCGGCGGCGTGCAAATGGCACCGCTACCACCGGAGCCGCAGCTGGCTAGCCAGGCTCACCTGATGATCGCCAACCCGTTTCGTGCGGGGGAGCGGATCGGGTCGTTGTTCGCGACGCACCCGCCGATCGAAGACCGCATCCGCCGCTTGGAAGCCATGGCGCGCGGCTAGCCATTGCGGCTGGCGAAGCACGCTCAGAAGCTGGCGGATCGCCAATCAGGCGGCAGCTTCCGACGATTCCCCTTCGATGAGGTGTTCTCTGCGCGCCGAATGGCCCCTCTTGAGGGCGCCCCGTACGTGTACTTTGCCGCCGGTGTCGTGGTGCTGACGCTGCCAGTCGGTAATCGCTTGGTGCGCAGCGTGATCGAGGTAGTTGACCGCGATCAGCAAAGTCACCGTAGTGCGTTCGGGGATCGAAGCCAGCACCTGCGTAAGCCGGGGCAGCGCCAAGAAGGTGCATGTCCCCTCCACTACCACCCGCCATTCGTCGTCGATCGGGTGCGCGTCAATCCTGGCCTGTATCACCCGCCATCCGGTCACGGCGATGGCCAAAACGAGTCCGATCATCACCCCATGGAGGAGATTGAGGAATACGACGGCGACGATTGTCACCAGGTAGATAGCGAAATCGCCAGTTTTAACCGCGGTTTCGATGTGGGCCGGCTGCAGTAGCTGAATGCCGATGACGATGAGCAGACCGGCGAGCGCGGCACTGGGAATCAGTTCGATGAGCCCGGCGAACGGAAGCGCAAATAGCATTACCCAGAACCCGTGCAAGATGGTCGAAGCGCGAGTCTTGGCGCCTGCCTTGATATTTGCGGAGGTGCGGACGATGACGCCAGCGATGGGAAGACCCCCGATTGCTCCCGACACCATGTTCGAGGCACCCTGTCCGATCAGCTCTCGGTCCAACTCGGAACGAGGACCACTGTGCATCTTGTCCGTCGCGACCGCCGTCAGCAGACTTTGGACACTGGTGATCAGTGTGACTGTGATGACGCCGATCGCGACGGCGCCCCAGTTTCCGTGCGGAATTGCAGGAAGCTGCAATGCATCGGGCAGTGAACCCTCGAGCGCGATCCGCGACACGTGAAACGGAAATACCACTGATGCAACGGTGACCACCACGACGGCCACCAAGGGACCGGGAACGGCAGCCAACTTGGCGGGTGCCCAGCGCCAGGCCACCATGATGGCGATCACCAGCAGACCCAGGATCACTCCAGGCTTGTGCGCCCCGAGAACTTGGGCTGGTAGCGCGGTCACGTTCGCCCAGGCTGAGCTATGGGACTCGCCACCGAGCAACACGTGTGTTTGTTGAAGGGCGATAGTGATTCCGATGCCGGCCAGCATCGCATGCACGACCACCGGCGAGATCGCAAGGGCGGCCCGTGCAACCCGACAGAACCCCAACAGTACTTGCGTGGCGCCTGCGATCACGGTGATGAAACAAGTTAATCCCCAGCCGAACTCGGAGATAAGATCGGCTACTACAACAGTCAGCCCGGCTGCGGGCCCACTAACCTGCAGCGGTGATCCGCCGATAGCTCCGCCGACGATGCCGCCGACGATCGCGGCAATCAGACCTGCGAGTACCGGTGCATCGGATGCGATGGCGATGCCCAAAGACAAGGGCAGCGCAACCAGGAAAACAACAAGCGAAGACGGCAGGTCGTGGCGGATGACTGATTGAACTCGATTTTTTCGTGACCGAGGATCGGTGGTTTGGTCAGGTTCGACCTGATCGCCGCGGTCAAGCTCCGGCGCGCCGCGCTGGTGTGCATGTTGCATCGGTCGCTTCCTCGTTTCCGTGGGGGAAGTTCCGATATTCTCGCCCCCTAGCACGCAACATAGCCGTAAATGTTTGGTGCACAGTCGGTTACGATTCCCAAACGCCAATGTCCGAGGCTGTAACGCCCTGGCTAGCTACGGAGTCTGACGGTATTTGCGGGCCGTGTACTGGTCAACCGGACGCGCTCGCTGCATAGCGAACGCAAATTTTTATGCGACGGTGAGCGAGCAGCCAGACCGTCGCTAGGCAACCGTTTGGGGTCCTTCGGGTTCGATGAGGTCGTCCATCGCCCGGCGAGCACGGTGGCCGGTATGGACTCCGCCGTGGATGTGAGCCACCCCACCAGTCGTCTGATGCCGTCGCTGCCAATCGGCGATCGCCTGATGCGCGGCGTGATCGAGGTAGATAACCGACATGGTGACGTTGACCGTTTTGCCCGCGGGAATGGACGCCAGCACCTGGGTCAGCCGAGGCAGGGAGAGGAAGGTGGCTGCCCCTTCGACGACCACGCGCCATTCGTCACCGGCGGGCTGAGCGTGGATCCGGAACCACATCACCCGCCAGGCGGTCAGCGCGATGGCCAGCACCAGTCCGATCAGCACGCCCTGCATAAGATTGAGGAACACGACACCGACGACGGTCACCAGATAGACGGCTAGGTCCCCGTTTCGCATGGCGGTTTCGATATGGGCGGGCTGCAGCAGCCTGATCCCGACGAAAACAAGCAGGCCGGCAAGAGCGGCGGTAGGGATCTGTTGGATCAACCCGGCGAAGAACAGCGTGAAGACCAGGATCCAGACGCTGTGCATGATCGTCGAAGCACGGCTTCTGGCTCCGGCCTGAACATTGGCGGAGCTGCGGACGATGGCGGCAGCGATGGGAAGTCCGCCGATCATCCCGGAGGTGATGTTCGCAACACCCTGTCCGGCCAACTCGCGGTTGAAGTTGGTGGGCGCCCCGTGGTGCATTCTGTCGATTGACACCGATGCCAGCAGGCTCTCGACGGTCGCAATAAAGGCAACGGTGAGGACGCTGACCGCGAAGGCGCCCCACTTGCCGTCGGGAAGGCCCGGCAGCGCGAACGCGTCGAGCGGCGAACCGGTGAGCGTTATCCGGGCCAAGTCGAACGGGAAGACCACCGAGATGGTGGTGGCTATCACAATGGCGACCAGTGGACCTGGAATGGGAGCCAGTTTGGCCGGTGCCCAGCGCCAGGCGATCATGATGGCGATCACCAACACGCCCAGGAACATTCCGGGCTTGTGCGCGCCAAGAATTTGTGCCGGCAGCTCAACGACGTTTTCCCACGATGTGCTGTGCGACGCCCCGCCCAGCAGGACGTGCGTTTGTTGAAGGGCGATCGTGATTCCGATGCCGGCAAGCATCGCGTGCACGACGACCGGGGAGATCGCCAGCACCGCTCGCGCAATCCGGCTGAGCCCCAAAATGAGTTGCAGGACACCCGCGGCCACGGTGATCAAACACGTCACCCGCCAACCGAACTGGGCGACGAGACCGGCGGTAACGACCATCAACCCATTCGCGGGACCACTCACCGACAACGGCGACCCACCTATGAATCCGAGGATGAGTCCTCCGACGACTGCCGAAATCAGGCCCGAAAGCACCGGTGCGTCCGAAGCGATCGCGATGCCCACCGAGAGCGGAAGTGCGATCAAAAAAACCACAATCGAGGCAGGCAGGTCGTGGCGGATGACTGATCGCACTCGCTCACTTCGCGACACTGGCGGCCCCTGGTCACTGGCGTCGCTGCCGTGTCGTTCGATGGGCTGCATCAATATTCCTCGTCAGTTATAGCGGGGGACGGTCCATTTATCCGCCCCGTAACACCTTGGTACCTACTCGTAAATTGTTGGCGCACCAATAAATACAATCGGCTTGAGAGTTATCGACCGGCGGTTGCTGCTGCCTCGACAGTAAGCGGGCGGCGAAACAGGGGTCAAGCTGACATGCAGCGCACATACCGAACGCAGATTTCCGGTTCGATAGGCGCTGACCATGCAGTACGCCAGGCTAGCACTAGAATCCTGACCCGTGCACCTCGTGTCCGGGCACCTCGGCGATTAGGCCGTGGTAAGCCTGCTCGACACTTGATCCGTGGTTGATCACCGCGTCGACCTCGCGGGCGATCGGCATGTTCAGGCCGAACTCGTTGGCGAACTCCATGACGACGCTGGCGGCCTTGACGCCCTCGGCGACCTGGTTCATCGAGGCGATGATCTCGTCGATGGGCTTGCCGGCGCCCAGTTGTTCGCCGACGTGTCGGTTGCGGCTGCGCTGGCTGGTGCAGGTGACGATCAGATCGCCGAGCCCGGCCAGGCCGGGGAACGTTTCGGTCTGCCCGCCGACTGCTACGCCCAGCTTGGTCATCTCGCGCAGCGAGCGGGCGATCACCATGGCGCGGGTGTTCTCGCCGATGCCTAGCGAGTAGCCCATCCCGGCGGCGATGGCGAAGACGTTCTTGAGTGCGCCCGCCATCTCGACCCCGACGACGTCGTCGGTGGTGTAGACACGAAACCGCCGAGTGCGGAATAACGCAGCCAGCCGGGTTGCCAGATGCTGATCGGGCATGGCCAGCACCGCGGCGGCCGCGTAGCCCTCGGCGACCTCCCGGGCGATGTTCGGGCCGGCCAGGATACCGGCCGGATGACCCGGCAGGATCTCTTCGATGATTTGCGACATCCGCATGTTGGTGCCCTGCTCGAGCCCTTTGACCAGCGACACCACCGGCACCCAGGGCCGCAGCTTCTTGCTCAGCTCGGTAAGCACGCCGCGGAAGCCATGGGAGGGGACGCCCATGACCACGACGTCGGCGCAGTTGGCGGCCTCGGAGAAATCGGTGGTGGCGCGCAGGGTCTCGCTGAGCACGACGTCATTGCCGAGGTAGCGGCTATTGCGGTGATTGTCGTTGATGTCCTTTTCGGTGGCCGCAGAGCGCACCCATTGCAACGTCGGTCCGCGCCGCGCACAAATAGACGCCACCGTGGTTCCCCAGGAACCGCCACCGAGGACAACGACTTTGGGTTCGCGCATAGCAGCTGCCATGGCGCTCAGCCTATTGCGGCAGCCAAACATTTGGATAGCGGTTGAGGAACTGCCGGCAAACGACCTCTCAGTAGGGGACTTCGTCCCCTACCCGCTGAGGTGGTGAGGCCGGATCGTGAAGTTTGCTGCCCCATTCGAGGAGGAATGAGGAATGATGTCGCGACGAGTCGACCGCGTGTTCGCTTTGCTGTCTGCGGCGGCTTTGTCGTGGGTGGGGTCGGCGGCCATCGCATCTGCTGATGGCGGTCGTCCGCAGGCCAACCCCGAGGAAAAAGCGGCGGCCATGATACGGCCGGCTGTTGTGCAGCTCGGAGCCCAAGCTTACGGCCAGGTCAGGCTTCCCAGCGGCCAGATGCTGTCGCTGTTTGGCGAAGGTTCGAATATCCCATTCATCGCAACATGGAGCTGCACCGGCTTTGTAGTCAATCCCGATGGCTGGGTGGCGACTGCGGGTCACTGCGTTGATCCCGAGACCGCCAAGCAGCTGATCCTCAAACGCGCCGTCAGCGAATACCTCACTCAATTCCCGGACTCGCCCGCCGGCCAGATTCCCGCTGCAGTGCTGGACTGGTTGGTAAAGAACGCGCGAGTCGAGGGCCAGACCCCCGACCGGGGGCCCGAAGTGAGCCTCGTGCTGACGTATGGCACCGGGACCAAGGTCGCCAACAAAATGCCCGCCAGCGTGGTGGATTTTCGGCCGCTGGGCAAAGGTGATGTCGCTGTACTCAAGGTGGACAAGCACAATCTGCCCTCCTCCGAGCTAGGTACCGACGCCAACGTCAGCATCGGTACGCCGGTTCTTGCGGTCGGCTTCCCGGAAACCACGCAACGGGTCACCGGTCCGTCCCTAGATCCGACGAACAAGAGCGGCAAGGTGAGCAAGAAGTCGGCCGTGGAATCCAGTCCGGTGTACGAGATCGATGCCGCGGTCACCGATGGGATGAGCGGCGGCCCGACTGTCGACCTCAACGGCAAGGTGATCGGCGTGAACAGCTTTGGCCCGGTAGGCGAACCCCGGGCGTTCAACTTCATCTCGCCCGCAGATAGTCTCGCCGCGATACTGGCGGCCAAGGCCGTCAAGCCGACGCTCGGACCCGCCGATCTGTACTACCGCAAAGGGCTCAGCCATTACTATTCCGGCCAGTACACCGAGGCGATCAAGGATTTTGACGAGGCCTTGGCGCTGTCACCCGACTATCCCGGGTTGCTCGAGCTGAAGACGAGCGCGGCCAATCTGCGGCAGCAGTACGGTGATGCGTCGGAGTTTGTTCGCTCAAAACTGTTGTGGTACCTCGTAAGCGGTGTGTTGTTGGTGCTCATCGTCGGCGGCTGGGTGATCCTCATGGTGGTGAGAAACCGTCGGCAACGTCTTGCCGCCGCCCAAACCGCTGAGTCCGATGTCGCCGAGCCCCTACCAGAAGAGGGCTTGGATGCCGAATCCGGCGCCGTCCGATCTCTCAGCGTGGTTCCGGTGCCGCAGCCGGATGAACCGCATTACTGCGCCAACTGCGGCGCAGCGCATCAACCGGACGAAAAGTTCTGCCCGCACTGCGGCAAGAAAATTTCCCTGGGGGAATCCGCGTAATCCGGTTCAGCCCGCCCTCAAACCGGCTTTAGCCGGCTATGGCCGCCCGGTCGGCGGCGCGGCCGAACACCATCGCCTCTGCGATGCGGTCGAAGCGGTAGTCAATGGCGTCGGCAAAGTAGTTCTGCCGCACATTCCACGGCCGTTTGGTGCCGGATTTGGGCAACGCGTGCAGGGCCCGTCGCACATAGCCGGCTTGAATATCCCACGAGGGCTTCTCGGGCATCGGCAAGTCGCCCAGGTGCGGGTAGGCATGGGTGTAGCCGTGAGCGGCCATATGCGCCAACAACTTCGCCGTCGCCCGCGCGGTGATGTCGGCGCGCAATGTCCAGGACGCATTCGTGTAGCCCACGCACCAGAACAGGTTGGGCACGTCTTCTAGCATGTGCGCCTTGTAGACGAAGCGGTCACGGGGGTTGATCTCGACGCCGTCCAGACTGATCGTGACACCGCCTAACGCCTGCAGCTGTAGGCCGGTGGCAGTGACGATGATGTCGGCGTCGAGGTGGCGGCCGGACTTTAGCGCAATGCCGGTGGCGTCGACATGGTCGATGTGGTCGGTGACCACGTCGGCGCGGCCGTCCCCGATGGCGGCGTAGAGGTCGGCGTCGGGGATTAGGCACAGCCGCTGGTCCCACGGGTCGTAGTGCGGCTTGAAGTGGGTGTCGACGTCGTAGCCGGCGGGCAGGTTCTTGATCGCCGTGCGCCGCAGCAGCCACTTCATGAGTCCCGGCAGCTTGCGGGACAGAAACCAGAGCACGGCCTCAGTCAATGCGTTGTACATCCGGATGGTCAGATGAGCAGCGCTGCGGGGCAACACTTTACGGGCGAGCGTGGCGACCCTGCTGTACTTGGACGCCGAGATCAGGTAGGTCGGCGAGCGCTGCAGCATGGTGACCTTGCCGGCGCGTTCTGCCATCGACGGGATCAGGGTAACCGCAGTGGCCCCGCTGCCGATCACCACCACCTTCTTGCCGGCGTAGTCCAGGTCCTCCGGCCAGTGCTGGGGATGCACGACGGTGCCGCCGAACTGTTCGATGCCGGGAAGGTCGGGGGTGTAGCCCTCGTCGTAGTCGTAGTAGCCGCTGCCGAAGAACACGAAGCGGCTGCGGCACTGCTTCGCGACGCCGTCCTGCTCGAAGGTGACGGTCCAGGTGTCGGTGGCCGAATCCCAGTCCGCCGCCCGGACGTAGCTGTTGAACTGGATGTGGCGGTCGATGCCGCGTTTGTGGGCGGTGGCGGTCAGGTACTCGCGGATGTGCTCGCCGTCGGCGACGCCTTCCTCGCGGGTCCACGGCTCGTAGGGGAAGCTCAGCGTGAAGATGCTGCTGTCGGAGCGCACGCCCGGGTAGCGGAACAGGTCCCAGGTGCCGCCGATCCGTTCGCGTCGTTCCAGGATGGTGAAGGCCAGCCCGGGGTTACGTTGCTTTATGCGGTAGGCCGCCCCCAGGCCGGAGATGCCGGCGCCGACGATGACGACGTCGAAGTAAGGGCTCACGGTCATGCCAAACCTCGCTTGATTCTGGATGCCTTGACTAGCCCCATCATCGTCGAGCGTGACGGCACTGCGAGAAACCGACCCAGGATTCGCAGTAACGTTACGCTCGCCTCCAAGGGACGTTACCGGTAGTTGACGAACTGCAGGGCAACGTCGAGGTCGGCGTTCTTCAGCATCGCGATGACGGCCTGCAGGTCGTCGCGTTTCTTGCTGGTCACCCGGATTTCGTCGCCTTGAATCTGGGTCTTGACAGTCTTGGGCCCCTCGTCGCGGATCAGCTTGGTGATCTTCTTGGCGTGCTCGCTGCTGATGCCCTGCTTGATGGCGCCAGTCACCTTGTAGGTCTTCCCGGAGGCCTGCGGCTCGCCGGCCTCGAACGCCTTCATCGAGATGTCGCGCCGAATCAGCTTTTCTTTGAAAACGTCGACGGCGGCCTTGACGCGCTCTTCGGTGGAAGAGGTGAGCTCGACGGCCTCCTCGCCCTTCCAGGTGATCTTGGTGTCGGTGCCCCGGAAGTCGAATCGTGTGGCCAGCTCCTTGGCGGCTTGGTTGAGCGCGTTGTCGACTTCTTGCCGGTCGACCTTGCTGACGATGTCGAACGATGAGTCCGCCATTGGGCCCGTCCCTTCTTTGATAGCCGTTTGTGCTTTGTCTACCCGGTCGTTGTAACCTGCTAGGCGGCAGGTTGCCCGAGCGGCCAATGGGAGCGGACTGTAAATCCGTCGCGAAAGCTTCACAGGTTCGAATCCTGTACCTGCCACCACGGGTTTTAGCAGGTCAGGCCCGGGTTTTGGTCGGGCCATCCTGCTATCTTGTTACGAGGTGCGATCCGGAGCAGCTATCAAGACTTCGGATCGGTTTGCCAGTTCGCCGGGCCTACCAACGGCTGTGCGGTGGCAGCTCTGAGAGCAGCAAGCCGTTACGGTCACTGCACCGACCCAGGCCACGACGACGGCGCATGCGGGCGGGGACTGCAGGGACCGCAAGACTCACGTATTCCGCGCTGCTTGGTCGCGAGTGCGGTATGTCGGCCAGTGCCGACGGGATATGGGCAGCGTGTGTCGGATTGCAATACGCCGATATGGATTCGTTTTATCGCGATGCACAGTCATTGCATTCAGGGTGCCAGCGCCACGCCGGAGACCGCCCAGCGCATCCTGCCTCTGCAAATGTCGTGGCGTCATGACAGCATGGTGCTCATCGTCAATCGCAACGCAGGTACGTAACGTAGCGCCCAGCGCGGGAGTGATACGAAGCTGTTCGCGCGATTTCACTCCGTTTCATGCCAGAAAGTCCGATACTGCCTGTCGCTCAACCATCTTCGTGCACTCCTACCATCAGATTGTCCGCGTCTAAGCTTCGGTGTTGGTGTGCGCCAACGTGGTTCGGCGGTGTGCGTTGAGGTGACGAATTCGAGTAGCTATACCGCACCGACCGCTGCGCAGAAAGCGATTTTTTTCGCCAAGAGTCGTGCCAAGCCATTGTTCCCCGATGACGCGAGCGAGTTTCTCACGGTCGGGGGTTGACCCCGCCCGGTTATGAAGGTGCGCCGATACCGCAGGGCGGTCGCTATCACGGCACTACACCACGCACCGGCAATCTGACTACGCCGCAGCCGAAACGCCGACCAAACCGGGCTAAACTGCTCGTGTGCTGACCCCCAGCGTTTGATCGGGGGTTGCTGATCGGCATACCGACAAAGAAACCGGTTCGAACGGGCTTGACTTCGCGCGGCAGCGCAGTATCGGCGAGCGTACCGAAGTCCAGCCGACTCTGTGTGCCCTTGAGGCTGACCGGGTGCACCAGGGCCGACGTCACGCGGTAACGAGCCCGGCATCTCGTGCGAGGCCACCAGTTTAGCCCGGCACCTATTCGGCCTCAAAGCCC
>NZ_VTZN01000199.1 GCF_008370645.1 Mycobacterium simiae | reverse complement strand
CCAGCAGCGGCACGGTGACGTTCGAAGGCCACAACGTGCACGCCGAATACGCCTCGCTGCGCAGCAGGATCGGCATGGTGCCGCAAGACGACGTGGTGCACGGTCAGCTGACCGTCAAGCAAGCCTTGATGTATGCCGCCGAACTGCGACTGCCGCCGGATACCACTAAGGACGACCGCGAGCAAGTAGTTGCCAGGGTGCTCGAGGAACTCGAGATGTCCAAGCACCTTGAGACGCGGGTCGACAAACTGTCGGGTGGTCAGCGTAAGCGGGCTTCGGTGGCGCTGGAGCTGCTGACGGGACCCTCGTTGTTGATCCTCGATGAACCGACGTCAGGTCTGGACCCTGCTCTGGACCGCCAGGTCATGACCATGCTGCGGCAACTGGCCGACGCCGGCCGGGTGGTGCTGGTGGTCACTCACTCGCTGACCTACCTCGACGTCTGCGATCAAGTGCTGCTGCTGGCGCCCGGCGGCAAGACGGCGTTCTGCGGGCCGCCCAGCCAGATCGGCCCGGCCATGGGCACTACCAACTGGGCTGACATCTTCAGTACGGTCGCCGACGACCCGGACGGCGCCCAATCGCGGTACTTGGCGCGCACGGGCCCGCCTCCACCGGCGCCACCCGTGCAGCAACCCGCCGAGCTGGGCGATCCGGCCCACACCAGCCTGTTCCGGCAGTTCTCCACGATAGCCAGGCGTCAGATGCGATTGATCGTCTCCGATCGTGGCTACTTCATCTTCCTGGCGCTGTTGCCGTTCATCATGGGTTCGCTGTCGATGTCGGTACCTGGCGACGTCGGCTTCGGCTTCCCCAACCCAATGGGCAATGCGCCCAATGAGCCGGGGCAAATCTTGGTGTTGCTCAACGTCGGTGCCGTCTTCATGGGTACTGCGCTCACCATCCGCGACCTCATCGGCGAGCGGGCCATCTTCCGGCGCGAACAGGCTGTCGGTCTGTCCACCAGCGCGTACCTGTTGGCGAAGGTGTGCGTGTACACCGTATTTGCGGTCGTTCAGTCGGCGATCGTCGCGATCATCGTGCTCATCGGCAAGGGCGGCCCGACGCAAGGCGCCGTGGCGTTGGGTAAGCCTGGTCTGGAGCTATTCGCCGACGTGGCTTTGACCTGCGTCGCGTCCGCGATGCTTGGGCTGGCGTTGTCGGCTATCGCTAAATCCAACGAACAAATCATGCCGTTGCTCGTGGTCGCGGTCATGTCGCAGCTGGTGTTCTCCGGCGGCATGATTCCGGTCACCGACCGTGTTGGGCTCGACCAGATGTCTTGGGCCACACCGGCGCGCTGGGGTTTTGCGGCCTCAGCCTCCACGGTCGACCTGATCAAACTAGTGCCCGGCCCGCTTACCCCCAAGGACCGGCACTGGCACCACACGCCGGGCGCCTGGTGGTTTGACGTGGGCATGCTGGTAGTGATCAGCATCTGCTACGTCGGCTTTGTGCGGTGGAAGATTCGCCTTCCGCGCGGCTAGGCGGCGCAGAAGGCATTGAACCCCACCCGATGTAGGCCGACACCGGCGGCGCGACCGGTGCCAGTTGCCTCGGACGGAAGAACAGCGAACCCGCCAGCAAAAAACAGCGCCGCGCTGGACGCGATGACCAGCACCGGCAGCCCGATCTCCCACGGATGGTGTCTGGGGCGCTTCGGGTAGCCCCCAGGTCCAGGTAGCGCGCCGCAGCAGGCGTGCAGATGCGGGTGGTGGGTTGTCGGCGATTCCACGATGGCCACCGCTGTCCTCGGGCTTCTCTACGTTGTCGATCGATACCGGTCGAATCGAGGCGCCGAGGCCAGTCTTGGCGGTTTCTCCGTAGTTCCTTGGCGCGCCCGAATGTCCGTCGCGGACACGGTGGTTCAACCCTGGCTTTCTGACCGGTGCAAGGTGAAACCTAATTGGGGTATCGCGAGGACGCCCGGCATCAGGGTCCATACAAAGGATCGTCCATCACGCCGAAAGCCCTTTTTCTCGTAGAAGCGTCGGGCCCGAAAGTTTTTCTCAGCGCACCACACAACGACGTCATGTCCAGGCGCCGAGTTGAGCGCGTGGTCGAGCAGGAGCCCGCCGATACCCCGACGATCCTTTCCCGCAGCGACATAGAGCGAGTCGATTTCGAGGTGGTCAGAATGCTCCGGCTCCGGTCCGAAGATGCTCATGCCGAGGATCTGGTCCCCGGACTCGGCAAGCCACATAGCCCACCCGGCCCTACATAGCCTGCGGGGGTATTCCTCATCGATCCACTTCTGCCAGTCGAACAGGTCCAACATCTGAGGCGTCATGATTCCCCGGTAGGACAGGCGCCAACTCGGGTAGTGCATCTTCGCAACATTCTCGTAGTCCGCCGGCCCGGCCTGCCGGATCAAGACACCATCGGGCATCTCCGTCACACCTGCTCCCGCCAAGCCTCGATTCCGTGGTCCCACCGTGTGTCACGGGTAGGGGGAGAGTAGCGCAGACAACGTCCGGGGCGTTCTGGTAGGCGACGACGCCCGGAGTCTTCTCATGTGGATATGTGCCACCGTTGGGCGGTGCACGGCGGGATCTCCGGCGTTCAGTGCCGACGACTCGGCCCGGTTCCATGCGGTCGGCCGATAGTCGGACTCGACGCTGTCAGACGCGGTGCGCCGCAACGCCGACCACTCATCTAACCGTCTGGCCTACGCCGAGCATGCGGGGAGTTCGCTAACATAGCGTGACACTTATTGCACTGCAAGCTTTTTAGGCTGGACAGTTGGTCGGCATTGGCGTGGCCCTAGCTGATCGGATTGCGATGAGGAAGGCGATTTTGCCGGCATCCATGTGCTGTTCGTCGCTCTCGAGCGCTACGGCCCGTAGTTGTCGGTATGGGCGCACGTACCGACCGCAGGAGATCGCCGGTACCGCACGCGGTCGCGATGCTCGATCCGGTATTCGGCGAAAGAGTCTGTTATTAAACCGAACTCGCTGACTTTCGCACCATCAATCTGGCCGAACTCAATCCTCGTTTGGGAAAGGGAGCTTTCAAAGAATGTCCGAACGATTTATCATCGTCGACAAGCTACCTAGGTCATCTGGCGGAAAGATCGCCAAAGGCTAACTGCGCGAAGATATTTTCGCCAGGACAGAACGCTGGCGATGAACACTTCTGATGCCCGCCGAGCGGGTCCCGCTTGTTTCGCCATCCGGTGCCGCATGACGCACCGCAGAATCCATAACCATGTTACCGCAAGCTTGGCGACTGGGCCGTCGCTAATCTTGGTCTAGGTCGGCCTCCGAACAGTAGACGCCCAGCAGGTCGCGAGCCGAGACGATTCCGGCCGGGGTGCCGTCGCGCTCTACCAAAACGTGGCGGATGTAGTGCTCCATCATCCGGTTCGCCACTTCATCGACTGTGGCGTCAGCGTCGCACCACACCAGTTTTGTGCTGGCAACGTCGAGGGCTGGCATAGCGTTCGGGTCTTTTCCCGCGGCCACGACCCGAACAATGTCGCGCTCACTGACTAGCGCGGTGGGCCGTTCGTCGTCGCCAACGACGATTGCGCCGACGTTATCGGAGACCATCGCATTGGCGACGTCGGCGATAGTAGCGTCCGCGACAACACGCGCCACTGGGTCGCCGGTAACGGTGGATATAGGGAGCGATCCGGCAGAAGGAAGGGTATTCACGTCACCATGCTCACTCCACCCGTCTACGCTTTCTAGTGACTTGAGTCCTCAGTTCAGATGTCCTTAGTTACCGGTTCCGCGGCGGTCGCCTTCCCGGGTTGATAAGCACCTGCCGAGGCGGTTAAACGTTTGCAGCGAAGGAAGATTGCGGAGTCGGCGTGAGTTCGTTTGCCAAGCCCCGAGCAATCAATGAGTTACCGCACCGCACGCCGGCCTAGGTAACCCAGTCAGGTTGCTGGGTAACGTCGACGGCAGAGAAGTCTTTGTGGGCGAGGCCCGCGACTGTGCCGCCGTCGACCACGAATTCTGAGCCCGTGGAGTAGCTCGATTCGTCGCTGGCGAGATATACGACCAAGTTGGAAACCTCCTGGGGTTCGGCGGCGCGGCCGAGCGCAGTCTGAAACAGGTCCTCGGGCACCCACTGAGTCATCGGTGTCTTGACAAGTCCAGGGTGAATAGAGTTGACGCGAATTCCGTTGACTCCCAACTCTACTGCTGCCGACTTGGTGAGGCCTCGCACACCGAACTTGGTGGCGGTATAGCCGTGGGAGGCCATGGTGCCGGCCAGCCCTTCAATCGAGGAGATATTGATGATGGACCCGTGGCCGGCCGCTTTCATGGGTTTGACAACTGCGCGGATGCCCAGGAACACGCCGGTGAGGTTGACGTCGAGAATCCGATGCCATTCCGATAGCGCGTAGTCCTCGATGGTTCCGATGTTGAGGATGCCGGCGTTGTTCACCAGAATGTCAAGGCCGCCGAACTTACTCACGGCCGCCTCGACTGCGGCGTCCCATTGCTCCGGTTGGGTGACATCAAGGTGGACGTAGTGAGCCGCGTCGCCGATTTCGGCGGCCACGGCGAAACCCTCGTCGTCAAGGATGTCGCCGAGCACGACTTTCGCGCCTTCGGTCGCCAGTGCGCGCACGTGCGAGGCGCCCATTCCGCGGGCACCACCGCTAACGAGTGCGACTTTGCCGTTCAGCCGGTTTGGCATTGACGCTCCCGATCCCCGGTCGTAGGTGTAGTCATAGGTGTAATGGTCCAACTCTCATACTCCCACCGAGCGTTCCACGCTGGTGACCGCCGAGGGCCTGATGATGTACCTCACGGAAAGCGACGTTCGGCGTTTGCTTACGCGCCTTACCGACCGATCCGACTATGTAGAGTTAGTTTTGACCCAAAAGGAGTCACTGGCCGCCTACAAGAAGATCGGTGCGACGCCATTCGGCAGTGGGAACGTGTCCAACCGCTTCGAGTACCGAGTGGGTCGGCTAGCGTCATCCCCATGCAACTAACCGGCAGAAATGTCCTGCTCACCGGCGCCACCGGCGGCCTCGGACGAGCGATCGCCCTGGCGCTCGCCGATCGAGGCGCACGCCTGGTGCTCAGCTCTCGCAAACCCGCCGAGCTTGACCAGCTTGCGGCGTCGCTCCCGGGACGGAACCACCGAACAATCATCAGCGATCTCGCCGAACCGGGCGCTGCCCTCGCCGTGCTCGAACAGGCGGCGGACATCGACGTTCTGGTCGCCAACGCCGCGCTGCCGGCCTCGGGCCAACTAGACAGCTTCACAGCTGAGCAGGTGGACCGAGCGCTGCGAGTCAACCTCGAGGTGCCTGTGCAAATGACTCGAGAACTCATCCCGGTGTTCACCAGACGGGGATCGGGGCACTTCGTCTACGTCTCGTCGATATCCGGCAAGACGGCAACACCGCGCGCTTCGCTTTATGCAGCGACAAAGTTTGGCATCCGCGGCTTCGCGCTGTGTCTGCGCGATGACCTGCGGCCCGCTGGGGTCGGCGTTTCGGTGGTCAGTCCAGGCGCGATTAGCGGCGCCGGGATGTACGCCGACTCAGGAGCCCCGGCGCCCCCGCTGATCGGCACCGGCACGCCCGAACAGGTCGGAGCCGCCGTCGTCAGTGCCATCGAGCGAAATCGCGGCGAGGTCACCGTGGCCCCATTGCGGCAGCGGATGCTGGCTCGGCTCGCGGCCAACGCACCGGAAATGTTCTCGCAGCTAGCGGGTGGGATGGCAGCTAAGGCAGCCGAACAGGTGGCCGCCGGCCAGACCCACAAGCGGTAACAGAACTGGCATCCTGGCTTTGTGGGTCTGCTCATTCGGTTGGTGGAGTTGCTGCTGGTGATCGTGCCGGTCATCGGGGTGGTCTTCGCCGGCATCAAAGCGATCTCGTCGATGAGCAGGCGGCCAACCGTAGCGCCTAATGATCCGGTGCGGAACGATGGCCCAGCAGTCACAGCAGGGGAGTCTCGCGACGACACGCTCGGCAGCCGAGCGGCACAGTGGCGGGCGATCCGACGCGCGATCGACGCGCACGAGCGAACCGATGCACGATGGTTGGAGTACGAACTCGACGTCGGCAAGCTCCTCGACTTCCCACTCATAACCGATATGCGCGATCCGCTGACTATGGCCTTTCACAAGGCCAAACTGCGAGCCGATTTCCACAAGCCGCTGCGCGCCGAGGATCTACTCGACGACCGGGAAGCCCAGTGGCGCTATCTCGATGCGGTCGAAAGCTATGTGACCGCATTCACCGCCGCAGAATTGGAGGCTTTGCGCAGACGTACAAGCGACTTTTCCGGACCGGAACGGCAGCGCATCGCCCGCGCTCAAAGCCTGCTGCGGGTGGCGTCAGACACCGCGGCAACGCCGCAGGAGCGTGAGCACGCATATGGTTTGGCGCGCAACGAACTGGACGGCCTGATCGTATTGCCGGGTAACACCCGCGCCGGGATCGAACGTGGAATCGCCGGTGAGATCGCCGGATAGGACTTGGGCGCACCGAAGCGTGCTGCGGCGAGTGCCCTGGACCAGATTTCGTCGCCAGACCCGATCTGATAGGGGCTACCGCGCGGTTCGCGCAGCCACAGCGTCTCGCCCTTACCGATGGCGGCCCCGTCGGTTATTAACTGGCACGTGCGGCTGATCCCGCCGGATATTGGTTCCGCGTCCACTGCAGATCGCGGTATTTCACAGCGACCAACCACACCATACCGAGGTTTCGAATACTCGCTGACAAAAGCGCGGCACTCGTGGACCGGCCTACCGGGGCCGTCAACCCTGGCTGTCTTGCCGGCCCCTTATGCTGCGCTGATGGTCGAGACAACCACGTGCGCAATTATTGGCGGCGGTCCAGCCGGAATGGTCCTCGGGCTGCTGCTGGCTCGGGCAGGCGTCGAGGTCACCCTGCTGGAGAAGCACGGCGACTTCTTGCGGGATTTTCGTGGCGATACCGTGCATCCGACGACTCTGCGTCTCCTCGACGAGCTGGGATTGTGGGAGCGTTTCGCGGCGTTGCCGTTCAGCGAGGTCCGCAAGGCGACCTTCGATCTGGGTGGGCGTTCGGTGACTTATGTGGACTTCGGGCGCCTGCGGCAACCCCATCCCTATATCGCAATGGTGCCGCAATGGGACCTGCTGAACCTGCTCGCTGAGGCGGCTCAGGCCGAGCCGTCTTTCACTTTGCGCATGAAGACTGAGGCGACCGGTCTGCTGCGTGAGGGCGACCGCGTTGTCGGAGTGCGCTACCAGGGACCTGAGGGGCCCGGACAACTCAGAGCGGAGCTGACCGTGGCGTGCGATGGCCGTGGGTCGACAGCTCGTCACGAGGCCGGGCTAAAAGCACGCGAGTTCCCGGTGGCCTTCGACGTGTGGTGGTTCAAGCTTCCGCACGAGGACACCACTGAATTTTCGTTGCTGCCGCGGTTCGGGCCGGGCAAGGCCTTGGTGGTGATTCCCCGCAAAGGCTACTTCCAGATCGCATACCTCGGACCCAAGGGTGGAGACTCCCAATTGCGCGCGCGCGGCATCGAGGCATTCCGTGGCGATGTCAGGGCGTTACTTCCAGAGGCGGCCGAATCGGTGGCGGCGCTGACGTCCATGGATGACGTCAAGCACCTCGACGTCAGGGTGAATCGGCTAGGTCGTTGGCACACTGAGGGGTTGCTGTGCATCGGCGACGCCGCGCACGCGATGTCGCCACTGGCCGGCGTAGGAATTAACCTGGCCGTGCAGGATGCCGTCGCCGCTGCGACCATCTTGGCCGAGCCCCTGCGGCGACATCACATCACCGTTCGCGACCTCGCCGCCGTGCGCCGCCGCCGCATATTCCCCACCATGGTGACCCAAACAGTGCAACGGATAGTGCAACGATTGCTGGTCGGCCGGATACTTCGCGGTGCGGACCCTACGCCGCCGACGGCGCTAGCCGGTGTGCTGGAGAAACTGCCGTGGCTTTCGCTGGTGCCCGCCTATTTTGTGGGTGTTGGAGTTCGGCCCGAGCACGCGCCCGCGTTCGCACGCCGCGTACCCCATGGCAGCGATGGCTAAGCACGCGAATTGGGCAGCGTTTGCGAACGGGCATCCTGGGCGCGGCCGCCATCGCGTCTCGCGCGCTCGTCAATCCCTGGGCACCTCAATAGCTGCCCTTGGAACGCCCGGCAGCGTCGCTGCCCTGGGCCAAGGTGGCGGCCAACCACATCGCACCCGGACGCGACCTACCCGATTGGTGTTTGTCGGCCGACTCATGATGCCCCAGGCAGGGTCCCGCCCAGCTAGCCAGACGAGCCCAACTGCCGAATAGTGGCATGTCAACGCCGATCTCGGCGATGATGCACTCCGCAGCGCGT
>NZ_VTZN01000198.1 GCF_008370645.1 Mycobacterium simiae | reverse complement strand
CGGCAACGGCAACTGCGCCGCCGCCGAACCCGCACCCCCGTGATACCCCACCATCGCCGCCACATCCGCCGCCCACATCTGCTCGTACAAACCCTCCACCGCCGCAATCGCCGGCGCATTAAACCCAAAAATGTTCGAGACCACCAATTGCACCAACGCGCTACGGTTGGCCGCCACCAACACCGGATGCACCATCGCCGCCCGCGCCGCCTCGAACGCACTGGCCACCGCTTTCGCCTGGACCGCCGCCCGCTGCGCTTGGGCCGAGGCCGCGCTCAAAAACTCCGCATACGGGCCGGCCGCCGCGGTCATCGCCGCCGACGCCGCACCCTGCCACCACTGACCCGCCAACCCCGAGGTCACCGACGAAAACGACGACGACGCCAACCCCAACTCCGAGGCCAACCCTCCCAAGCCGCCGCCGCCTCCACCATCGGCGCCGAACCCGCACCCGTAAACATCCGCAACGAATTAATCTCCGGCGGCAACACCGCGTAGTTCATGAGACCCCATCCTTCCCAGCGTGACTACCCACCAGAAAACGCTAGGACAAGCCCTGCGGAATAACTCGATTTCCGCCAAATCCGGACAACAAAATCGGCGAGCATCGCCGCCGAGTAATTAACGGCATAGTCAAGGCGGAAAAACCTTGCAGACTATTGATCGCGTTTGAACGCCAGCGCGATATTGATCAGGTCGTCTACCTGACCCGGTCCATCCGCATACTCCGTGCTAATGCCCGAAACCTGACTGGTCGGCAGTCGTGTTGAAGCCACCCGAGGTGTTTGCGCCGGAGTTGAAGAAGCCGGAACTGACCAAGCCAGAGTTTCCAATACCCGCCTCGTCGATTCCCCGGTTCCCGATGCCCGCCGAGAATGCCGCACTGGCGGCGTGCTGCAGTCCCGAGACCTGCATGCCCGCATTTTGGATGCCCGAGCTACCGTTTGCGGTGTTGAAGAAGCCTGAGGTTGTGGTCCCGGTGTTGCCGAAGCCCGAGTTCGGGCCGGGTCCGTTGCCGATAGCTCCGAAGCCAGTGTTGAGAATGCCAGCGTTGAAGGCCCCGGTGTTTGTGTTGCCCGAGTTCGCCCAGCCAGTGTTTAACAAGCCCGAGTTAAAGTCGCCGGTATTGAAAACGCCCGAGTTGAAGCTACCCGTGTTGATCTGGCCCGAGTTGAAGCTACCCGCGTTTGCGGAGCCCGAGTTTCCAAAGCCGAAGTTTATTGAGCCAGCATTTCCGGCGCCGGTGTTCGCGATGCCGCCATTTCCGAAGCCCGTGTTGAGGCTAGTCGAGTTCCCAAAGCCGGTGTTATGGCCCGCCGGGAACAGGCCCGCGGTGCTGCCCGAATTTCCGATGCCGACATTTGCGCTGCTCGAGTTGCCGATGCCCACATTGTGGTCACCGGAGTTGAAAAAACCGATGTTCCCGGTGCCGGAGTTGAACAAGCCAATATTGTTGGTGCCAGAGTTCAGCCCGCCCGCAAAGTTGATGCCCACCTGATTGTTTCCCGTCAGGCCAAAGCCGATATTATTACTGCCAGTATTCCCGAGGCCGATATTCCCCATCCCGTTATTGCCGAAGCCCCAGTTGCCGCTGCCGGTATTTCCAGCTCCGGTGTTGCCACTGCCGTTGTTTCCGTTGCCGACGTTGTTGTTGCCGGTGTTACCGAAGCCGACGTTGGAATTGCCGGTGTTTCCGCTACCGAAGTTATTGTTACCGCGGTTTCCGTCGCCGACGTTTCCGCTGACAGGTCCACCAAAGAAACTTCCGTTGCCGCTGCCCCAGTTGCCGTTGCCGAGGTTGCCGTTGCCCCCGTTGTGATTGCCGATGTTGCCGCCGCCCAAGTTTTGATCGCCGATGTTGCCGCCACCCAGGTTTTGATCGCCGATGTTGCCGCTGCCGAGGTTGAGGTTGCCCTTGTTGCCGCTACCCAGGTTGGCGTTGCCGATATTGCCGATGCCCAGATTAGGCAGCGTCTGCAATGCCTGCTGCAGCTGCGCTAGCGGCGTCAACGCCTCGGCCGCCGCTGATGCCCCGGCGTGATAGCCCACCATCGCGGCCACATCGGCAGCCCACATCGGCTCATACAGCCCTTCAGCAGCCGCAATCGCGGGCGCATTGAGCCCCAACCAATTCGACCGAACCAACTGGACGAATGTGCTGCGGTTGGCCGCCACCTCGAGCGGAGGCACGATCGCCGCCCGCGCCGCCTCAAACACACTGGCTACCGCCCTCGCCTGCCCAGCCGCCCCCACGGCTTGGGCCGTCACCGCCCTCAAAAACCCGGCATACGGACCCGCCGCCGCGGTCATCGCCGCCGCCGCCGCGCCCTGCCACCACTGACCCGCCAACCCCGAGATCACCGACGAAAACGACGACGACGCCAACCCCAACTCCGAAGCCAACCCATCCCAGGCTGCGGCGGCCTGAAGCATCGGCGCCGAACCCGCACCCGTGAACATCCGCAACGAATTAATCTCCGGCGGCAACACCGCGTAGTTCATGAGACCCCGTCCTTCCCAGCGTGACTACCCACCAGAAAACGCTAGGACAAGCCCCTACGGAATAACTCGACTTCCGCCAAATCAGAGCCAATCAACGACCAATTGACGACGTCGTCAAGGCGTTACCGCGGCGCCGCTCTCTAGTTCCCGCTTGATTTCCAAAGCGATGTCGATGAGCTGGTCTTCCTGGCCGCCGATGAGCTTGCGCTGCCCGGCCCGGTGCAGTAATTGGTGCGCCGGCACACCGTAGCGTTCGGACTGGCGAACCGCATGCTTGAGGAAGCTCGAGTAGACCCCCGAGTAGCCCATGATCAATGCGTTGCGATCCAACACGCATTCGGCGGGCATGGCCGGGCGCACCACGTCCTCGGCGGCATCGGCGATGTCGAAGAAATCGATACCAGTTTTGACGCCGATCTTGTCGAACACCCCAATCAGCGCTTCCACCGGCGCGTTGCCCGCACCCGCCCCGAAGCGCCGCACGCTGCCGTCGATCTGCTTGGCACCAGCACGCACCGCCTCCACCGAGTTGGCCACCCCCAGCCCCAGGTTCTCGTGCCCATGAAAACCAACCTCAGCATCCGACCCCAATTCCGCCACCAACGCCGACACCCGGTCCGCTACCCCGTCGAGCACCAAAGCGCCGGCGGAGTCGACGACATAGACGCACTGGCACCCGGCGTCGGCCATAATGCGCGCCTGGGCCGCCAGCCTCTCCGGCGAAATGGTGTGGGCCATCATCAAGAACCCGACGGTTTCCAGCCCCAGCTCCCGAGCCAGCCCGAAATGCTGAATGGATACGTCGGCCTCGGTGCAATGGGTGGCGATCCGGCAGATCGAGCCGCCATTGTCCTGTGCTTCTTTGATGTCCTCTTTGGTGCCCACCCCGGGAAGCATCAAGAACGCGATCTTGGCGTCTTTGGCCGTCTGCGCGGCGAGCGTGATCAGTTCCTGCTCGGGGGTTTTCGAGAAGCCGTAATTGAACGACGACCCACCCAGGCCGTCGCCGTGCGTCACCTCGATCACCGGCACCCCCGCGGCATCCAGCGCCGCCACGATGGCACGGACCTCGTCTTTGGTGAACTGGTGCTGTTTGTGGTGCGACCCGTCGCGCAGCGAGGTGTCCGTGATCCGGACGTCCCAAATACCGGTCATCGCGCGCCTCCCGCTAAAGACAGCGTCTCTTTGGCGATCTCCTCGCCGACCTTGGTCGCCGCGGCGGTCATGATGTCCAGGTTGCCCGCATACGGCGGCAGGTAATCTCCGGCGCCCTCGACCTCGATGAAGGTGGTGACGACGGCCTGGCCACCCGAGTTAAGTGACGGCTCGTCGAACTGCGGCTCGTTGAGCAACCGGTAGCCCGGCACATAGGCCTGCACCTCGGCCACCACGTCGTGGATGGACTTGGCGATCGCGTCACGGTCGGCGTCCTCAGGTATGGCGCAGAAGATGGTGTCGCGCATGATCATTGGCGGGTCGGCCGGGTTCAAGATGATGATCGCCTTGCCGCGCGCGGCCCCGCCGATGGTCTGCACACCCCGGGACGTGGTCTTGGTGAACTCGTCGATATTGGCCCGCGTACCCGGGCCTGCCGACACCGACGCCACCGACGCCACGATCTCGGCGTAGGGCACCGGCACCACGCGCGACACCGCGTACACGATGGGAATGGTTGCCTGTCCCCCGCAGGTGATCATGTTGACGTTCGGCGAGCCCAAGTGCTCGTGCAGGTTCGCCGGCGGGATCACCGCCGGGCCCACAGCGGCCGGCGTCAGGTCGATGGCCCGGATCCCGGCGTCCGCATATCGTGGCGCCGCGTCCTTGTGTACGTAGGCACTGGTCGCCTCGAACACCAGGTCGGGTTTGTCGGGTTGTTCCAACAGCCAGTCGACCCCTTTGTGACTGGTCTCAAGACCCAGCTTGCGGGCCCGGGCCAAGCCTTCGCTGTCCGGGTCGATGCCCACCATCCAGCGCGGCTCCAACCAATCCGACCGCAGCAACTTGTAAAGCAGGTCGGTGCTGATATTTCCCGACCCGACAATGGCTACTTGCAAGGCCACACTCGCCTTAGACGGCATGATGCTCCTATCCCTATGCTCGCGACCCGCTGCGCCCGGCCTTGCCCGGGCTCGCGATCGCTCCTCATTCGAACGACAACCGGACCGAGCCGAGCCCGGCGAAGTCGGCGACAAACTCGTCACCCGCGCGTGCATCGACCGCCAACGTGCATGATCCGGGTAACACGATGTCGCCTTGACGCAACCGCACCCCGAACCCGTCCACCTTGCGGGCCAACCACGCCACCGCGGTGACCGGGTTACCCAGCACCGCGTCACTGCGGCCTTCAGCAGCTACTTCTCCGTTGCGAGTGAGTACCGCGTCAATCGCCTTGACGTCGATATCGGCCGGCGACACCCTCGCCGGACCCAGGACAAAACCCGCCGACGAGGCATTGTCGGCGATGGTGTCGCAGATCTTGACCTGCCAATCTTTGATCCTGGTGTCTATCAGCTCGATCGACGGGACCAGCGCCTCCGTCGCCGCCAACACGTCGTCTTCCGTACAGTCCGCGCCGGGCAAATCGTCGGCGAGGATGAAGCCGACCTCAACTTCAACCCGCGGATACAGGTAGTTCGCCGTTTTGACCGGGGCGTCTTCGAACACCCGCATGTCGTCGAGCAGATGCCCGTAATCGGGCTCGTTGACGCCCATCATCTGCTGCATGACCGGAGACGACAACCCGACTTTGTGACCCACTACCCGGGCCCCCGCGGCGACGCGGCGGCGAATATTGATCAGCTGGATCTCGTAGGCATCAACGACGTCGAGATCGGGATATGACGGCGTCAACGGCGCTATCGGCGCACGGCTCCGCCGAGCTGCTGCCAAGTTGGCAGCGATCTGGTCGCGGGTCGCAGCAGGGAGCATTTACCGAAGTCCCCTCGTCTTTCCGGCATCATGGTGACCGGGTCAGTAGCGCCCGACCCGGGCAATTCTATAACGTGTTCTACATGACAGCACAGGACTACGACGTCGTCGTGGTCGGGAGCGGCGGCGCCGGCATGGTGGCTGCCCTCACCGCCGCACACCGGGGTCTCTCGACGATCGTCGTCGAGAAGGCTGCGCATTACGGCGGCTCTACAGCACGTTCCGGCGGCGGGGTCTGGATTCCCAACAACGCGGTGCTCAAGCGCGCCGGCGTGCGGGACACCCCCGAGGCGGCTCGCACGTACCTGCACGGCATCGTCGGCGACATGTCGACCAGCGGGGTCGAGCCGGACCGCATCGACACGTACCTCAATCGCGGACCGGAGATGCTGTCATTCGTGCTGAAACACACACCCTTGCAGATGTGCTGGGTGCCGCGCTACTCCGACTACTACCCCGAGGCGCCAGGCGGCCGCGCCGACGGTCGTTCTATCGAACCGAAGCCGTTCGACGCCCGCAAGCTGGGTGCCGACCAGGCGGGGCTGGAGCCGCCATACGGTAAAGTTCCGCTCAATGTGGTTGTGATGCAACAGGACTACGTGCGTCTCAATCAGCTCAAGCGGCACCCCCGCGGTGTGCTGCGCAGCCTGCGGGTCGGGGCCCGCACCACGTGGGCCAAGGCGACTGGCAAGCACCTGGTCGGCATGGGACGCGCCCTAATCGGGCCGCTGCGGATCGGTTTGCAAAGGGCCGGCGTTCCGGTGTTATTGAACACCGCGCTGACGGATCTGTACGTCGACGAGGACGGCGCGGTACGGGGCATCTATGCCCGCGAGACCAACGCCTCGGAATCATCCGAGCCGCAGCTGATTCGAGCCCGCCGCGGCGTCATCCTGGCCACCGGCGGTTTCGAACACAACGAGCAGATGCGGGTAAAGTACCAGCGCGCACCCATCACCACCGATTGGACAGTGGGCGCCAAAGCGAACACTGGTGATGGCATCATCGCCGGTGAAAAACTCGGAGCTGCTTTGGATCTCATGGAAGACGCGTGGTGGGGCCCGACCGTCCCGCTGGTCGGCGCGCCGTGGTTCGCGCTGTCGGAGCGCAATTCGCCTGGGTCGATCATTGTCAACATGTCCGGTCAGCGCTTCATGAACGAATCGATGCCGTACGTCGAAGCCTGTCATCACATGTATGGCGGTCAATATGGTCAAGGCTCGGGTCCTGGTGAGCACATCCCGGCGTGGCTGGTGTTCGATCAACAGTACCGGGACCGCTACATCTTTGCTGGACTGCAACCGGGACAACGTATTCCGCGTAAATGGTTGGATTCCGGGGTCATCATCCAGGCCGACACACTCGAGGAGCTGGCAACCAATGCCGGCCTTCCGGTTGATCAGTTCCTCTCAACGGTAGAGCGTTTCAACGGTTTTGCGCGCGCCGGCGTTGATAAGGACTATCACCGCGGCGAAAGCGCCTACGACCGCTACTACGGTGACCCGACCAACAAGCCCAATCCCAACCTGGGGGAGGTCAGGCATGCGCCCTACTACGCGGCCAAGTTGGTGCCCGGAGATTTGGGCACCAAGGGCGGTATCCGCACCGATGTGCACGCGCGCGCCCTGCGCGATGACGGCAGCGTCATCGAAGGTCTTTATGCCGCAGGCAATGTCAGCGCTCCAGTGATGGGACACACGTATCCAGGTCCGGGCGGCACCATCGGGCCCGCGATGACGTTCGGCTACCTGGCGGCCCTGCACATCGCCGGTGAGCGCTAGCATGCCAATCGACGTCGACGTCGCTTTGAACGCCGAGTTGGACCCTGTCGAATTCTCTTGGGCCAGTAGTGATGTCCAGCTGTACCAGCTGGCCCTGGGCGCTGGCTCCGACCCGATGTCACCGCGTGAGCTAAGCTATCTGGCCGACGACACCCCGCAGGTGTTGCCGACTTTCGCGACCGTGGCCGCCACCTTCCATGCCACCAAGCCACCTACCGTGCAGTTTCCCGGCATCGAAATCGAATTGAGCAAGGTGTTGCACGCCAGTGAACAAGTGGAAGTGCCTGCACCGCTGCCACCATCGGGCTCGGCACGGGCTGTCACTCGTTTCACAGATATCTGGGACAAGGGCAAAGCCGCGGTGATCTGGAGCCAGACGACGGTCACCGCGCCTGACGGCACGCTGCTGTGGAGGCAAAAGCGGTCAATATTTGCCCGCGGCGAAGGCGGATTCGGCGGCGAGCGCGGACCGTCCACATCGGACGCGGTACCGGACCGAGCTCCCGATCTCGAGGTGCCAATGCCGATTTTGCCGCAGCAGGCGTTGCTGTACCGGCTGTGCGGCGATCGCAACCCCCTGCACGCCGACCCTGAATTCGCCGCTGCCGCAGGGTTTCCCCGGCCCATCCTGCATGGCTTATGCACTTATGGCATGACCTGTAAAGCGATCACCGACGCGCTGCTGGACTCCGATGCCGCGGCCGTCGCCGGCTACGGGGCCCGTTTTGCGGGTGTGGCGTATCCGGGCGAAACGCTCACGGTCAACATATGGAAAGACGCTGGCCGTGTGGTGGCCAGCGTTGTCGCGCCGGCGCGCGATAACGCTATCGTCCTCAGCAGCGTCGAGCTGGCCCCGGTCTAGCCGCCTCCCAGCGCCTCCCCAGCGCCTCCCCAGCGCCTCCCACCGTGAAGCTAACTTCACGTTCCCGCTCGACGGTGAAACTGGCTTCACGTTCGTCGGGCCAACGTGGCGCCGACTCGCTGTGACAAAGCCGCACGCACCCGGCGAGTTATCTCGGCAGGCCGGTCCCCGGCGACCACTCGGATGACGATCCAGCCGAGCCGCTGCACTTTCTCCAACCTCCTGATGTCCCAGTTGTATTGGAATCGATCAGTGCGATGGTGATCACCGTCGTATTCGACGGCGACCTGTAGG
>NZ_VTZN01000197.1 GCF_008370645.1 Mycobacterium simiae | reverse complement strand
GGGCGCAGCGTCGACCGTGAACAGACAGTAACTGCTCAGCACCCCTTTGCTGCCACCGCGCGGCCCTGGTCGAAACCAATGCCGTGGCAATCGCCGACGGCGTCGAGAACCGGCTCGCTCACCTGGATCTGGCCGCCGACAGCCTGTCCGGCAACCCGGGCTGCTAGGGCGACGTTGCGGCCGAACAAGTCGCCGTGGCGCTGCGAGCGCCTCATGTGGATGCCGATATGAACCCGAATTCTGTTGTTTCTCTTGCATTTCGCGTTCTTGTGCAGCGCGCGCCGGAGGTCGATGGCGCACCGCACTGCTTGCTCAGCGCGCGAACAGGCAACCAGGAATCCGTCGCCCTGACATCTCACCACCTGCCCGGACTAGCGTCGAACGAGTTCATGAATCAAATTGGCATGCGCGCCAATTAGTTTGACCTGCGCCCGAGCGCCGATCCGCTCGCTGAGGGCAGTGGACTCCACAATGTCTGAGGACAGTATCACCCGTTCGACCGCGGCCCAGCCGGCGAGGTCTTCGATCGAGCTGGGCACGGCCGCGCCGAAGCCCTCAGTGCGCATCAGGTTTGCGGTCTGCCACAGCGTCTGCACGGCCTCTCGTTCGCCCGACAGCAGCCAATTGCGGGCATCGACTCGCTCTCGGAACCCTTGGATCACGACCGACTGAAGATCAGCAGCTGCCAGAGCACCCCGCCAGCCGGACGGCTTTGGCCACGACGATCCCGGCCACTACGTACAGCGTGATGTATAGCGTGTCGCCCAGGCCCGAGATATGGCTGATCTTTTCAGGGCTTCGGCGGAAAACCTTGTGGGGCCAGTGGGTGATGTCTAGGGTTGACTTCGGCCGTCGCGGGCCAGCAGATTTACCCGAACAGTTAGGTGACTCATTCGGATGACGTTCTGGAGGTGGGGCATTGGCCAACGGCGGAGGTAGCGCCTCAGACCTGTTGGTAATCTTCGGAATTACCGGTGATCTGGCCCGCAAGATGACGTTTCGCGCGTTGTACCGGCTGGAGCGCCGCCAGTTGCTAAACTGTCCGGTCCTGGGTGTGGCCAGTGACCCCATGCCTATCGCGAAACTAGTCGAGCGGGCCCGGGAATCCATCAGGCAGGCCGGCGAGGAATTCGACGACGCGGTGTTCAACCGGTTGGCGAGCCGGTTGTCCTACCTGCCCGGTGATGTCACCGATGGCGCGCTGTACACATCGCTGGCAGAGCAGATCGGCACCGGCCGTCGCGTCCTGTATTACCTGGAGATGCCGCCTTTCCTGTTCGCCCCCATTGCCGAGAATCTGGCCAAGGTCGACCTGCTCAAAGGCGCACGGGTCGCGGTCGAGAAACCGTTCGGCCACGACCTGGAATCGGCTCGCGAACTCAACTCCAGACTGCATGCGGTGCTAGACGAAGACCAGATCCTGCGTGTCGACCATTTCTTAGGCAAGCAGCCCGTCGTCGAGCTGCAGTACCTGCGCTTCGCCAACCGCGGTCTGGCCGAATTATGGGATAGCAATAGCATTTCCGAGATCCACGTCACCATGGCGGAGAACTTCGGCGTCGAGGACCGCGGCTCGTTCTACGACGCGGTGGGCACCTTACGCGACGTGGTGCAAAACCACCTGCTGCAGGTACTGGCCTTGGTGACGATGGAACCCCCGGTGGGCGCCAGCGCCGATGACCTCAATGACAAGAAGGCCGAAATCTTCCGCGCGATGCCCGCCCTGGCGCCTGCGCACTACGTGCGCGGCCAATACCGGGGCTACCGCGATATTGCCGGGGTGGCCAAGGACTCACAGACCGAGACCTATGTTGCGCTGAGAGCCGAGATCGACAACTGGCGGTGGGCTGGCGTGCCGATCTTTATGCGGGCTGGAAAAGCGCTGCCGGAGAAGGTCACTGAGGTGCGGATGTTTCTCCGCCATGTTCCCGGGCTGGCTTTCCTGCCGCATCGCAGGCCGGCAGAACCCAACCAGATCGTGTTGCGCATCGACCCCGATCCGGGCCTAAGGCTGCAAATCTCGGCGCACGCCCACAACTCCTGGCAAGACATCCACCTGGACTCCTCGTTTGCCGAGGACCTTGGTGCGCCGATCCGGCCCTATGAGCGGTTGCTGCATGCCGGATTGTCGGGTGATCGCCAACTTTTCGCCCGCCAGGACAGCATTGAAGAGACCTGGCGGATCGTGCAGCCGGTGCTCGACAACCCGAGCGACATCCATCAATACGACCGCGGTTCCTGGGGGCCCGAGGCCGCGCAGACGCTGTTGCGTGGTCACCGCGGCTGGCAGCAGCCGTGGCTGCCCCGAAGCGCCGCAACAGGACAATAAGGAGGCGAAAGCATATGCAGCTAGGGATGATCGGTCTGGGCCGGATGGGCGCCAACATTGTTCGCCGATTGGTCAGAGGCGGACACGAGTGCGTGGTGTACGATCACAACCCCGACGCGGTCAAAGCGATGCTGGCAGAGGACAACATCACCGGGGCGTATTCGCTTCGTGAGTTGGCCGACACGCTCTCGGCTCCGCGGGTCATCTGGGTCATGGTGCCCGCAGGCAACATCACCTCCGGGGTGATCGACGAGCTGGCCAATACACTCGCCGCCGGAGACATCGTGATCGACGGCGGCAACACCTACTATCGCGATGACCTCAAGCACGCAAAGACATTGGCAGACAAGGGAATTCGCTTACTAGATGTCGGCACCAGCGGTGGCGTGTGGGGCCTCGAGCGTGGCTTCAGTCTCATGATCGGCGGGGACGCGGACGCAGTTGCGCACGCCGAGCCAATCTTTGCCACCGTGGCGCCCGGTTTCGACGCCGCGCCGCGCACACCGGGCCGGGACGGCGAGGTCGCGCAGTCCGAGAAGGGCTATCTCCGCTGTGGGCCAACCGGGGCCGGGCACTTCGTCAAGATGGTGCACAACGGTATCGAGTACGGCATGATGGCCTCGCTGGCCGAGGGGCTGAACATCCTGCGCAATGCCGACATCGGCACCCGGGTGCAAGAGGGTGACGCCGAAACAGCGCCGCTGTCGAACCCGGAGTATTACCAGTACGACCTCAATATTCCGGAGGTTGCCGAGGTGTGGCGCCGGGGCAGCGTGATCGGCTCCTGGCTGCTGGATCTGACTGCCATCGCTCTGCACGAATCGCCTGACCTGAAAGAGTTTTCCGGGCGGGTTTCCGACTCCGGTGAAGGCCGCTGGACTTCCATTGCGGCAATCGACGAGGGCGTTCCGGCTCCGGTGCTGACCACCGCTCTGCAGTCCCGCTTTGCCTCGCGTCACCTCGATGACTTTGCCAACAAGACGCTGTCGGCGATGCGTAAGCAGTTCGGCGGGCACGCCGAGAAACCTGCCAACTGAGCGCCCGCCCGCGCCATAGTAAACCGTGCGTGATCGCCGCCCATCCGCCGGTTAAGGCGATCTGGACCGACGCGGACTTCGACCAGGTGTGCTGGAACGACTGCGCCGTGCCCGCAGTTGCGTTGCAGTAGTTACGCCCACCCGCTGTCCTCAGCTCACTGCAACGGCTTTCCGCGGATCGGCGGGGTGGACTTAGTTTCAACCACTACAGCTTTGCGTTGGGTAACTTCCGCCTGCTGCGGGTGGCGGCGCTAGGGCTTGGCAGCGTGAGTGGCTCGTTCTCACAGCTACTTCACGGCTACACCCCCAGTGACGCCAAGCTCTATATGTCATTGTCAGTTGACAAACATGAGCTATTGGGCCTGGTGTGGACGGAAGGTGGCTAGCGATGGTAACGGGAGGTTTGGAAGAGACAAGTCCATCTTCGGCGGCGACTTCGGCTTGGGCGGCCGCGCAACAGCGTGCACGTCGGCGGCGCGAGGCTATGCAGCGCCACCCGGCGTTTCTGTCCCGCCAGCATGCTGCCGAACCGACCGAAGTCGTGGTCGCCGAGGTCGTCGACATCGGGGTTGGGCGCCGGCGCCGAACCGCATGATTACTTCCCCGAATTGACTGGCCAGTCCAAGCGCTAGCTGGTGTCCGCATTCGAGGAGCCTGCGGCTCGTGCGACCTAGGGAGCCACCATCCCGTTGGAAGCCTCGCCGCGGTTCTTGGACTGGCTCGCCCGATTCGAACCGATGCGTCAGGCGGTCCGGGGTTCGTGGGCACTGCTGGACCTGGACGGTCGTGGGCATGCCGAGCTGATGCACTCGACCAACACATGCGTGCTCGTGTTGAGTATCGGCGTGTTGTTCGGCGCAGTGCCAGCGGTGACCGCCGGGGCCGCGCTGGCCCAGGTCGGTGGCCCGACAGCGCACCGACCGTCGCCGCCTTGCCCAGGCCGGCCGAGACCGCGCCGGTCATGCTCTTCGAGGTCGGCGCGCTGGTGACGGCAGGTGCCATCGACGTCGCGACATCGCTGGCAACGGCGGCGGCCACCGCAAGAGACCCCGAATTGACTACTGGGGGTAACGCGCGAACATCATTGTCCCTTGTCCTCCAGCGACGGCGCTGCAATTAGAGTGCCGTGGCTAGGGTGGGAAGTCTGTCGACCGAGCGGCCACACCGAGGTATGGAGGCTGTGTCCGCCGATCGACGGTCTTTGTGTCCACCTGCGCGCCGGTTACGTTGGAGCCAGCGGGCTGAACGTGGTGAACAGGAGTCAATATGAAGGACCAAGCAGCTCGGCCGGGACCGAGGCCCGGCAGCATGAGCAACACCGCGGCTGAACGGGCCGGCGCAGGCCAGGAAGTCCGCGATGTCTGAACCGCGCTGGATCGACGTGCCCGGACCCGGTGGGGATCTCAAAGCCTTAACCTGGGGCTCGGCTGAAGCTCCAATCGCGTTGTGTCTACACGGCTTTCCCGATACCCCCTATGGGTGGCGCAAGGTAGCGCCCCGTCTGGCTGAGTCGGGATGGCGGGTCGTTGCACCGTTCATGCGGGGGTATGCGCCGTCGTCGATTCCCGCCGACGGCAGTTATCACGTTGGTGCGCTGATGCACGACGCGATGCGGGTGCGCTCTGCGGCCGGTGGCTCCGTGGACGACGTGGTGATCGGACACGACTGGGGCGCGATCGCCGCCACCGGGCTGGCCGCCATGCCCGACAGCCCGTTCGCCAAAGCGGTCATCATGTCGGTGCCGCCCGCGGCGGCATTTCACCCGCTCGGCCGGGTGCCGGACCGGTCCCGGTTAGCCCGCGAACTACCGCATCAGCTCCTGCGCAGCTGGTACATCATCTATTTCCAATTGCCATGGCTACCCGAACGGTCCGCCTCGTGGCTGCCACCGCTGCTGTGGCGACGGTGGTCGCCGGGTTACTACGCCGAGGAGGATCTACGCCACGTCGACGCCGCGATCGGGACACCGGAGAGCTGGCGAGCGGCGCTGGGCCCCTACCGGGCGACCATCCGCAACACCCGTCCGCCGGCCCCCTATGCCGAACTGAACCGGTGGTGGGCCGCAGCGCCGCAGTTGCCCAGCCTATACCTGCATGGGCGCGACGATGGTTGTGCCACATCGGCGTACGCGCACTGGACCCAGCAGGTGCTGCCTGCCGGCAGTAACGTGGCGATCGTCGACCACGCCGGGCATTTCCTGCAGCTCGAACAGCCGGAGGTGGTGGCCGAGCTGATACTGGCGTTCATTGGCGCACCTGGCTAACGCGGTGCCAGTACACCGGATGGCGGCCGTCGACGCTCAGTTCTACTGGATGTCGGCCAAGATACCCAACGATCAGTTCCTGCTGTATGCGTTCGATGATGCACCGACGGATATCGAGGGCGCGCTCGCGCAAATCATGCTGCGTGCCCGCGCGTGCCCGGAGCTGCAGATACGCGTTCACGACGAATCTGCCCTGACCTATCCGCACTGGGTCGTCACGGGTGTCCAGCCCGATCAGGCGGTCCGCCATGACCTCGCCGATAGCAGCTGGCAGGGCTGCCTGGCGGCAGTTGCCGGCCTGGCCGACGACCAGCTGGACATTCGCCAGATACCTTGGCGGGTCCATGTGTTCAGCCCGGTGGTCGGCATTCCGGGGGTCAACCATGCGGGCGTCGTAGCCGTCGTGCAAGTCCCACATGCGCTCGGTGACGGGGCGCGCGCGTCGGCATTGGCGGCCTGGCTGTTCGGGCGTGCGGCTCCGGTGCCCTCGGTGCCCGTGCCACGGCGAGGCGTCTTACCCTGGCGTGCTGTGGCGGCGGCTCGCGCTCATCGCCGCCTGCTTCACGACACCCGTTCGGGGCGACTGGTAGCAGGTGTGGGACCGCGGCCGCTGCTGTCCACGAATGCCCGACCTCAGGGTGCCCGTGCGCTGCGCACTTTAGTGCGGCATCGTTCGCAAATGCCGGGTCCCACCGTAACTGTCGGGGTATTGGCGGCGGTGTCCGCCGCCCTGTATCAGTCGCTCGACGAGTCCGCCGAGTCGTTGGGAGCCGAAGTGCCGATGGCTAAACCTGTTGCGCGGCATGCACATAACCACTTCGACAATGTTGGTGTCGGGCTTTACCCGCGACTGGGGCACGATCTTCGAACGCAGCGGATCGCCACCGACCTGGCCAATGCGCGCCGACGCATGCAGCATCCGGCGTTGCGCGCAGCTGACCGAGCCTTCGCTACCCTGCCGGCGTTTGTGTTACGTTGGGGAACAAGCCAATTCAATGCCGACGTGCGGCCGGAGCAGGTGGCTGGCAACACCGTGGTGTCCAGCGTGCACCGAGGAGCTGCCGATCTAAGCTTCGGGGGAGCTCCGGTGGTGCTGACGGCGGGGTTTCCGGCACTATCACCGGTGCAGGGTCTAACCCATGGTGTGCACGGCATCGGGGACACGATCGCGATCAGCGTCCATGCGGCTCAGTCAGCCGTGCCGGATATTGACGGCTACCTTGTGTTGCTCGACGCAGCTCTGCAGTGAGACTACTGGGCGTCACCGGCTTGGGCTGCTTCCTCCCTGGTCAGCCCCACGGCCAAGATCAGCTCCTCGTGGAGTTCGAACCACACGGTGTGATACGAGTCGATCAGTGGCCTTGCCAGCCATATGATTTCACCGGCCTTGATTCTGTCATGTGCCGCCTGCAATTTCGCGGCGTATGCGTCCAGGCGTGGCAGCTGCGCTGCGGCAGCGGCAACAATGGGCGACACGCGGCGGTGCACATCGTCGAGGCGGGCCAGCACCGCGGCGTCGTAGTCGGCGTCGTCGTGAGTATTGGGCTGGCCGCCCCTGAGCTGCCAGTCCGTGACCAGGGCCTTGAAATCGGGATTAACGGTCCGGAACTCGTCGTAGGCGGCGACCAGCTCAGCAGAGTCGACGCGCGTGCGCTCCGCCCCAAGCAATACGTTGAGCCTGACGCGGCCTTCCGGGCTGATCCGCAAGGCGACACCGTCGATCAGCAGACCCGCCGCAATAAGCTGCGCCACCGTCTCGATGATGTCAGCCGCAGCTACCCGCAAAGTCGCGGCAAGGTCGCGGGTGCTCACTCGGCCTTTCAGCCGAACTGCTTGGAGCACAGCTAATTCCGTCATCAACTGGCTCGCACCCGCAGTGCGTTGAGCATGGTGATCAGTGGCGTGGCCGAGACGATGTCGGCATGTCCGGCGGTCATGGCCGCGTCCACGGCGGCTTCGGAACAGTCATCCAGTCTTGGATAGTCGCCAGTGCGGTGTGCGCGCAATGGGCTGATGCGCAGCGCGATATCGGTCAGCTCGCATAGCTCGGGGGTGTCGTTCTCCGACCACGCGGAGAGCGTCAGGTCTCCTTCGCGCACTTCGCCCTCGTATCCGTCGATGGTGATCTGTTTACCGCTCAGCGCTGCCGCAACCCCGTGGCCGCACCCCACGACGGCCACCCGGCCAAGTTCTCGGCTGACCACTGCCGCGTGGCTGGTTGCGCCGCCCACCTCGGTCACAATTCCCTGTGCAGCCAGCATGCCCAGGACGTCTTCGGGCCTGGTGTGGTCGCGTACCAAGATAACGTGCTCGCCTTGCTCGGCTGCGTCCAGCGCCGCGTCCACGTCGGTGTAGGCTATGCCGGTCGCCACCCCGGGGCAAGCGGGCAAGCCCTTGGCTAAAAGCTGTGCGGCAAGTCGGATTTCGGGCTGCAGTGCCGGCCGCAACACAGCCTCGACGTGCGCGGGTGTCACCCGGTGCAACGTCTCGTCATCGTCGATCAGGCTCTCGCGCCGAAGTTGCAGCGCCAGGCGCACCGCGGCCTGCGCCGACCGCTCGGCGGACCGCATTTGCAGCAGCCACAGCTTGCCGTCTTCGACGGTGAACTCGATCTCCTGGACGTCTGCGGCCAGCCGTTCGAGCCGGTGCGCGGCCTCCATCAGCTGGTCGTAGACAGCCGGGAGTTGCTCGCGCAGGGCGGTGATGGATTCGACGTTCACCAGACCCGAGACGACGTCATCGCCCTGACCGCCGGGCAGCCACTCGCCGAATGGTTCGTTGGCACCGGTAATAGGGTTGCGGGAGCAGAGCACCCCGGCGCCG
>NZ_VTZN01000196.1 GCF_008370645.1 Mycobacterium simiae | reverse complement strand
GCTAAAGCATTTGCAAGTGGCTCCCACGTGCTGCCGGGTCTGGAGAGCCCGTGCACGAGGACCATCCACGGACCATGGTCGCCTGCCACAAAGTAGGCGGTATCGCCGTCGGAAAGACACGCAGTACTGGCCCCTGAGTTCACCTGGGCCGCTGTTTGGGATGCAGCCGAGCGATTTGCCGCGAACAGCATTGCGTCCGCGCCTTTCCGCAGAACGCTCGCTGCGACCCGCGATGAACCTGAGCTAATCTCACACCGCGCTGTGTTAAACAGGTTAGACAGTTAGTTCTCGCGGCGCATCGAAATGTGATGGCCGCACAGCAGTTTCACAGCGGCGGCACGCGGCCAGCATGGGCCGAGCAGACACAGAATCGCACAGCGAAAGCACCTCGCGTGCGATTCTGTGTCTGCTCGCGGCAGTTAGCGGTAGACCTACCGGTAGTCCGAGTAGCCGTAGTCGTCCAGTGGTACGGCGGCTCCGGTGGCCTGGCCGAAGTCCGGGCTGTAGTACTGGTCCTCGTAGGACGGGATCGTGTACGCCGCGGCCCGGGCTTCCTCGGTGGGCTGCACCGCGATGTTGCGGTAGCGGTTGATCCCGGTTCCGGCCGGGATCAGCTTGCCGATGATCACGTTCTCCTTCAGACCGTTGAGCTTGTCGCTGCGGCAGTTGATCGCCGCGTCGGTCAGCACCCGGGTGGTCTCCTGGAACGACGCCGCGGAAAGCCACGAGTCGGTGGCCAGCGACGCCTTGGTGATACCCATCAGCACCGGACGGCCGGCGGCGGGCTCGCCGCCCTCGGCCACCACCCGGCGGTTCTCGGCCTCAAACTCGGCGCGGTCGATCAGCGAACCGGGCAGGAACTCCGTGGCGCCCGAGTCGATGATGGTGACCCGGCGCAGCATCTGGCGCACGATCACCTCGATGTGCTTGTCGTGGATTGACACACCCTGGGCGCGGTAGACCTCCTGGACCTCGCGGACCAGGTGAATCTGCACCTCGCGGGGGCCCTGCACCCGCAGCACCTCGTGCGGATCGGCCGAGCCTTCCATCAGCTGCTGGCCCACCTCCACGTGGTCACCGTCGGAGAGCACCCGCTCAGAACCGTCCTCGTGCTTGAACACCCGCAGGCGCTGGCGCTTGGAGAGCTTGTCGTAGACGACTTCCTCGCCGCCATCGTCGGGAACGATGGTGATCTTGTAGAAGCGCTCACCGTCTTCGAGCCGGACCCGGCCGGTGACATCGGCAATGGGCGCCTTACCCCGCGGCACCCGGGCCTCGAACAGCTCCTGCACCCGCGGCAGACCGCCGGTGATGTCCTCACCCACACCACCCTGGTGGAAGGTGCGCATGGTCAGCTGCGTGCCGGGCTCACCGATGGACTGGGCCGCCACGATACCGACGGCCTCGCCGATGTCGACCAGCTTGCCGGTGGCCATGGACCGCCCGTAGCAGGTCGCGCAGACGCCGGTGCCGGTGGTGCAGGTCAGCACAGAGCGCACCTTGATCTGAGTGATGCCCGCGGCCAGTAACGCATCGATCGACGGGTCACCCAGGTCCTCGCCGCGGGCGACAACCACGTTGCCGGTCGCGTCCACCGCGTCGGTGCCCAAAGTGCGTGCGTACGCCGAGGTTTCGATGTACGGGTCACGGATCAGCGCGGCCTTGCCATCAACAGGGGCCTGCCGCTCGGCCAGTTCGACGACGATGCCACGCTCGGTCTGGCAGTCGTGCTCGCGCACGATCACGTCCTGGCTGACGTCCACCAGACGACGGGTTAGGTAACCGGAGTCAGCGGTACGCAATGCGGTGTCCGCCAAACCCTTTCGCGCCCCGTGGGTGTTGATGAAGTACTCCAGCACGGTCAGGCCTTCGCGGAACGACGACTTGACCGGGCGCGGAATGAACTCACCCTTGGGGTTGGTCACCAGACCCTTCATGCCGGCCAGCGTCCGGGTCTGGGTGAAGTTACCGGTGGCACCCGAGTCGACGATGGTGATGATCGGGTTGTCGCTGGGGTAGTGTTCCCGCAGCGCCTGCCCCACCTCGTCGGTGGCTTCCTTCCAGATCTCGACCAGGGCCTCGTTGCGCTCGTCGTGGTTCAACGCACCACGCTGGAACTGCTTTTCAACCTTCTCCGCGCGCTCTTCGTAGGCGTCCAGAATCTCCTTCTTGCGCGGCGGAACCAGTACGTCGGCCATCGACACCGTGACCCCACTTCGGGTGGCCCAGTAGAACCCGGCGTCCTTGAGCTTGTCCACCGTCTGGGCAACCACGATCATCGGGTAACGCTCGGCCAGGTCGTTGATGATCGACGCCTGCACCTTCTTGTGCATCTGCTTGTTCACGAACGGATACCCTGGCGGCAGCAGCTCGTTGAACATCACTCGGCCCAGGGTGGCTTCGGCCACCCAGGCCTCCCCCGGCTGCCAGCCGTTAGCGCCGAACAGCTCGGCCTCGATCTCGGCCGGCGGACGCAACTGCGCCAACCGCACCTTGATCTTGGCCCGCACCGAAAGCAGACCGCGGTCGGCCGCCATGATCGCCTCGGCCGGCGAGGAATACACACCGGACTCCGGGCTGTCGCCGTTGGCCGGCTGGTACTCGCCCTTGTCACCCGCGACCTCGGTGGTCAAGTAGTACAGCCCGGTCACCATGTCCAGTCGCGGCATGGCCAACGGGCGGCCAGACGCTGGCGAAAGGATGTTGTTGCTTGACAGCATGAGGATGCGGGCTTCTGCCTGTGCTTCGGCGCTCAGCGGCAGGTGCACAGCCATCTGGTCCCCATCGAAGTCGGCGTTGAACGCCTCACAGACCAACGGGTGCAACTGAATAGCCTTGCCTTCCACCAACATTGGCTCGAAGGCCTGGATTCCGAGGCGGTGCAGGGTGGGGGCACGGTTCAGCAGCACCGGGTGCTCGGCGATGACCTCTTCGAGCACGTCCCACACCTGCGGACGCTGGCGTTCCACCATGCGCTTGGCGCTCTTGATGTTCTGCGCGTGGTTGAGGTCGACCAGCCGTTTCATGACGAACGGCTTGAACAGCTCCAGCGCCATCAGCTTGGGCAGACCGCACTGGTGCAACTTGAGCTGCGGTCCCACCACGATGACGCTACGACCCGAGTAGTCGACGCGCTTGCCCAGCAGGTTCTGCCGGAACCGGCCCTGCTTCCCCTTGAGTAGATCGCTCAACGACTTCAGCGGACGGTTACCCGGTCCAGTAACAGGTCTGCCCCTGCGGCCATTGTCGAACAGCGCATCCACCGACTCCTGCAGCATCCGCTTCTCGTTGTTGACGATGATCTCGGGGGCACCGAGGTCGATCAGCCTCTTGAGCCGGTTGTTGCGGTTGATCACCCGGCGGTACAGATCGTTGAGGTCGCTGGTGGCGAACCGGCCACCATCCAGCTGCACCATCGGGCGCAGCTCCGGCGGAATCACCGGGACCGCGTCGAGCACCATGCCCATCGGCGAGTTGCCGGACTGTTGGAACGCCGCAACCACCTTCAACCGCTTGAGCGCACGAAGCTTCTTTTGCCCCTTGCCGCTTCGGATGACCTCACGCAAAACCTCGGCCTCGGCTTCGATGTCGAAGTTTTGCATCAGCTTCTGGATCGACTCTGCGCCCATGGCCCCGGTGAAGTACTCGCCGTAGCGGTCCTGCAGCTCACGGTAAAGGTTCTCGTCCACGATCAGTTGTTTGGGAGCCAGCTTGGTGAAGGTGTTCCAAATGTCTTCCAGCCGGTCCAGCTCCCGCTGTGCGCGGTCACGCAGCTGACGCATCTCGCGCTCGCCGCCGTCGCGAACCTTCCGCTTAGCATCCGCCTTCGCGCCCTCGTTCTCCAATTCGGCCAGGTCGGCTTCCAGCTTTTGGGCACGTGCCTCCAGATCCGCGTCCCGCTGATCCTCAACGGCCTTGCGCTCCACCATCATTTCGGCTTCAAGGGTGGACAGCTCGTTGTGCCGCATCTCCTCGTCGACCGACGTGATGACGTAGGCGGCAAAGTAGATGATCTTTTCCAGATCCTTGGGCGCCAGGTCCAGCAGGTAACCTAAGCGGCTCGGCACGCCCTTGAAGTACCAGATGTGCGTGACGGGTGCGGCCAGTTCAATGTGGCCCATCCGCTCCCGACGTACCTTGGCGCGGGTCACCTCGACGCCACAGCGCTCACAGATGATGCCCTTGAAGCGCACCCGCTTGTACTTGCCGCAATAGCATTCCCAGTCGCGAGTCGGCCCGAAGATCTTCTCGCAGAACAAGCCGTCCTTCTCCGGCTTGAGCGTGCGGTAGTTTATGGTCTCGGGCTTCTTGACCTCGCCGTAGGACCACTGCCGGATGTCCTCTGCGGTGGCCAGGCCGATGCGGAGTTCATCGAAGAAGTTGACGTCTAACACGTAACTCCCTTTCCCCTTGCGGGTTTAGTAACTGCAAAAAGGCTCAAAGAGGCTCAAGCCAAGTCCTCAACCGAGGCGGATTCGTTGCGCGACAAGTTGATTCCCAGGTTGGCCGCGGCTCGCTCCAGATCCTCGTCCTCACCTTCACGCAGCTCAATCGCCGCACCATCGGACGAGAGCACCTCGACGTTGAGGCACAGCGACTGCAGCTCCTTGAGCAGCACCTTGAACGACTCGGGAATGCCCGGCTCGGGGATGTTCTCGCCCTTGACGATCGCCTCGTACACCTTGACCCGGCCGACGGTGTCGTCCGACTTGATGGTCAACAGCTCCTGCAGCGTGTAGGCCGCGCCGTAGGCCTGCATGGCCCAGCACTCCATCTCACCGAAGCGCTGGCCACCAAACTGCGCCTTACCGCCCAGCGGCTGCTGGGTGATCATCGAGTAGGGGCCGGTGGAGCGGGCGTGGATCTTGTCGTCCACCAGGTGGTGCAGCTTCATGATGTACATGTAGCCAACCGTCACCGGGTACGGGAACGGCTCGCCGCTGCGCCCGTCGAACAACATCGCCTTGCCGTCGGCGTCGACCAACACCTCACCGTCACGGTTGGCCAGTGTGGACGACAGCAGACCCTGCAGCTCCTCTTCCCTGGCGCCGTCGAACACCGGAGTCGACACGATTTGGTTCGGCTCGGCGCTGCGCAACTCCGCAGGCACGTTGGCCGCCCAGTCGGGTGAACCCTCGATCTTCCAGCCGGCCTTGGCCACCCAGCCCAGGTGCGTTTCCAGGATCTGGCCGATGTTCATCCGTCGCGGCACTCCGTGGGTGTTCAGAATGATGTCCACCGGGGTACCGTCCGGCAGGAACGGCATGTCCTCGGCCGGCAGGATCTTGCCGATCACGCCCTTGTTGCCGTGCCGTCCGGCCAGCTTGTCACCATCGGAGATCTTGCGCTTCTGGGCCACGTAGACGCGGACCAGCTCGTTGACGCCGGCGGGCAATTCGTCGTCGTCCTCGCGGGAGAACACCCGAATGCCGATCACCTTGCCGGATTCACCGTGCGGCACCTTCAGCGAGGTATCGCGGACCTCGCGGGCCTTCTCACCGAAGATGGCCCGCAACAGCCGCTCCTCCGGAGTCAGCTCCGTCTCCCCCTTCGGGGTGACCTTGCCGACCAGGATGTCGCCGTCACGGACCTCGGCCCCAATCCGCACGATGCCCCGTTCGTCCAAGTCGGCCAGCACCTCGTCGGAGACGTTGGGGATGTCGCGGGTGATCTCCTCGGCGCCCAGCTTGGTGTCGCGGGCATCGATCTCATGCTCCTCGATGTGGATCGAAGTGAGGACGTCCTCTTCGACCAGCCGGTTGGACAGGATAATGGCGTCTTCGTAGTTGTGCCCCTCCCACGGCATGATCGCCACCAACAGGTTCTTACCCAACGCCATCTCACCGTTTTCGGTGCACGGACCATCGGCAATCACCTGGCCGGCCTCAACCCGCTCTCCGGTATCCACGATCGGCGACTGGTTAGCGCAGGTGCCGTGATTGGAACGGGCGAACTTACGCATCCGGTAGGTGTGCCGGGTGCCATCGTCGGCCATCACGGTGATGTAGTCGGCGGACACCTCTTCGATGACCCCCGACTTGTCGGCGACGACAACGTCACCGGCGTCGATCGCCGCGCGCAACTCCATACCGGTGCCCACCAGCGGCGCCTCACTGCGCACCAATGGGACCGCCTGACGTTGCATGTTGGCACCCATCAGGGCACGGTTGGCGTCGTCGTGCTCGAGGAACGGAATCATGGCCGTGGCCACCGACACCATCTGACGTGGCGAGACGTCCATATAGTCGACCTCAGACGACGCGACGTACTCCACCTCGCCCGCCTTGCGGCGGACCAACACACGCGGCTCGACGAAAACCTGCGCACCTGCTCCGTTGTCCTTCGTCGGCGAGTTGGCCTGAGCCACGACGTGGCGGTCTTCCTCATCGGCGGTCAGGTAATGGATCTCATCCGTAACAACTCCGCTGACGACGCGTCTATACGGCGTCTCAATGAACCCGAACGGGTTGACCCGCGCGTACACCGACAGCGAGCCGATCAGACCGATGTTCGGACCTTCCGGAGTTTCGATCGGGCACATCCGACCGTAATGCGACGGGTGCACGTCACGGACCTCCAGCCCGGCGCGCTCACGCGACAGACCGCCAGGCCCCAGCGCCGACAGCCGGCGTTTGTGGGTCAAACCGGAAAGCGGGTTGTTTTGGTCCATGAACTGCGACAGCTGGCTGGTGCCGAAGAACTCCTTGATCGCGGCCACCACCGGGCGAATGTTGATCAGCGTCTGCGGAGTGATCGCCTCGACGTCCTGAGTGGTCATCCGCTCCCGGACGACGCGCTCCATCCGGGACATGCCGACCCGGATCTGGTTCTGGATCAACTCGCCCACGGTACGCAACCGGCGGTTGCCGAAGTGATCAATGTCGTCGGTCTCCACCGGAACCTCGACACCGCCAGGAACCGTCATCGTCGGCTGGCCCTCGTGCAGGCGGACCAGGTACTCGATGGTGGCAACGACGTCTTCCTCGGTCAGCGTCGTCGCGGTGGGGCTGCCCGTCTGGACCGGGGGTAGTCCGAGCTTCTTGTTGACCTTGTAGCGGCCCACCCGCGCCAAGTCGTAGCGCTTCTCCTTGAAGAACAGGTTCTCCAACAGCGTCTGCGCGGACTCCTTGGTGGGCGGCTCGCCCGGACGCAGTTTGCGGTAGATGTCCAGCAGCGCCTCGTCGGTACCGGCGGTGTTGTCCTTCTCCAACGTCGACATCATGATCTCGGAGAAGCCGAACCGCTGGGTGATCTGCTCGCTGGTCCAACCCAGCGCCTTGAGCAGCACGGTGACCGGTTGGCGCCGCTTGCGGTCGATGCGCACACCCACGGTGTCTCGCTTGTCGACGTCGAACTCCAGCCACGCGCCGCGGCTGGGAATCACCTTGACGCTGTGCAACGTCTTGTCGGTGGACTTGTCGATGGTCTCGTCGAAGTAGACTCCGGGCGACCGGACCAGCTGGCTGACCACCACGCGCTCGGTCCCGTTGATGATGAAGGTGCCCTTCTCGGTCATCATCGGGAAGTCGCCCATGAACACCGTTTGACTCTTGATCTCGCCGGTGTTGTTGTTGATGAACTCGGCCGTGACGAACAGCGGGGCCGCGTACGTCATGTCTTTGTCTTTGCACTCGTCGACCGGCGCCTTGACTTCGTCGAAGCGGGGGTCGGAGAAAGACAGCGACATCGACCCGGAGAAGTCCTCGATCGGCGACAGCTCATAGAGCACCTCTTCGAGCCCGCCGACTGGGGTGACATCGCCTCGTGCGATGGCGGCTTCGCGCCAGCGCTGCGAGCCGATCAACCACTCGAACGAGTCGATCTGCACATCAAGCAGCCCCGGAACCTCCAGCGGTTCGCGGAGCTTTGCAAAGGAAACCCGGTTAGGCGCTCCAGGAACGGAGCTGTTTGAAGAACTTTGTGGGCGGTTAGTATTGCGTTGGCGCAAATCAGCCAAGATGCGTCCTTCCAGCACCTCGTGCGACCAACAAGTGCCCCTGATGAGCCGGTGTGAGCCGGTGTGAGCCGGTACCCACCTCGCCTGTTCGCCGCAGATAGTTGTGTCGGTTTGGCCGGCGAACAAACTACCCGGCCTCACGCGCGCAACCGAACAGCTGAGCCACAAAACTGGGCTCAGGCTAAGACCACGGTGTCAAGTGGCGGGTGAGGTGGGCAGGAAGTAGCCAGCGCAACGTCCAACACTAGCGCAGGACGGCGCATTCCTCAAATACTTATATCTATCTACTTCCCATCCAGGGAAGATCGGCGCTGGCTGGCATCTCGACTCTCCCGCGGACAACATTCTGCCCAACAGATTGACCCGTTTACGGCCCGGCGTCAAGGGGGACGGGCGTCAAGTTACCCCAAGTCATCGGGAAATCGTTTAGTAACTGCCCGTGAGACGTGCAGTGTCGACGCAAACACATTAAGCAAAGATCGACGACCTCAGCACCAAAAGGGGCCGGCGCCGCAAGTGACTGACGGCAGTG
>NZ_VTZN01000195.1 GCF_008370645.1 Mycobacterium simiae | reverse complement strand
CGGCGGCGCGGGCGGGGCCGGCGGAGCCGGCGGTAACAGCGGCCCCGGCGGCACCAACGGGGCCGGCGGAGCCGGCGGGGCCGGCGGCACCGGCGGACAGGGTGGCGATGGCGAAATCGGTGGCGCCGGCGGGAGTGGAGGCGCCGGCGGGATCGGCGGAGCCGCGGGCACCGGCGGAACCGGCGGCAGCACCGGCGCCACCGGTAACGCCGGAGGCAGTGGCAGTGATGGCAGCGGCGCCGGAAGCGGCGGGGGCGGCGGCGGAGGCGACCTCCCACCCGGAGACAGCGGCGGCGGCGGCGGAGGCGGCGGCGGAGGCGACCTCCCACCCGGAGACGGCGCCGGAAGCCGCGGAGACGGCGGCGGAGGCGACCTCCCGCCCGGAGACGGCGCCGGAAGCCGCGGGGGCGGCGGCGGAGGCGACGTCCCACCCGGAGGCTAATTCGTCATCGGCATGATGCCCTCACCGACCACCGGAACAGTGGCTCGCTCCACAACGGGCAGCGTGTCGAACAAGAGCGGTGCGGTGTTGGCCTGCCGGGTCGTCGAGCCCGAAGATTGGGCGGTGGCGGTGCAGGTCGCGCGTAAAGACCATGGCCGGGTGGTGATCCTGGCGCATTTGGGTTCGGCGCATACCGATGCTGAACTGGGTATTCTGCTCGAACAGGCCCGGGCGATGGTGGTCGGCGGCCAAGCCGCGCTCGATGTCGAGGTGGCAGCGCGTGCCAAGTCGATGACCGATGTGCCCGATTTCCGGGAGCAAACGCTGATCGCTGCGTCGGCTGCACCCGGGGTGGCCCCGGTGGTGGGGCCGGGGCGCACGATGGGGGCCAGCTCGCGACTGCTCTACGACGTGCTGGGAGGTGTCTATGACTGGCTCGGGTTCGACGTGGTCGCTGACAGCGTGTTTCGGGATTTGGTGATCGCCCGGATCGTGGAGCCCACCAGCAAGGCCGACGCGGAGCGGGTGTTGGCCGATCTGGGCGCAACGACGGTGTCCTACCGTACGATTGCGCGTCACCTCGATCAGGTCGGGCCCGGCAAGTATCGAGATGCGATCGCGGCCAAATGCTTTGACTACAGCAGTGATTGCGGTGGTTTGAGCCTTCTGCTTTATGACGTGACGACGCTGTATTTCGAGGCCGAATCCGAAGATGAGCTACGGAAAGTCGGGTACAGCAAGGAACGCCGCGTCGACCCTCAAATTGTCGTCGGACTGCTAGTCGACCGGACCGGGTTCCCTTTGGAGGTCGGTTGTTTCGAGGGCAATACTGCCGAGACGACCGCGATCGTGCCGATCATCACCAGCTTCCTGGAGCGCCACAACTTGGCGGGCACGCCGATGGTGGTCGCTGCTGATGCCGGGATGCTGTCCGGGACCAACCTCAAAGCTCTCGATGAGTTGAAGTTGTCGTTCATCGTCGGCTCCCGGGTCACGAAGGCGCCCGGGGATCTGCAGTCCCATTTCCATTGGAATGGTGATGTTTTCACCGACGGGCAGATCATCGATACCGTCACACCGCGGCACGGCAATACCAAGGTCAACGACACCGCGCTACGCGCTCCCGACGCGGTGGCCGTGATGGATCCCTTCCACGTCGTGCGGCTAGGCCGGTGAGGCGCTGGATGCCTGCCGGCGCCGCGCCCGACTGGACACCTGTGGGCACCGTGGCCGCAAAACCGACCCGCTGTATGCGGCGCTACGCACCCTGCACACCGGTGCCGACTGGCTCACCGACAAGCAAAAAGACCGGCTCACCAACCTTTTCGCCGTCGACGCCCACACCGAAGTCGAGGCGACCTCGGGCATCTACCAGCGCATAATCGACGCCTACCGCCACCCTGATCGCCGGACCGGCCCCACACTGATGAGCACGCTCACTGGACACTGGATGCGCCCTGCTTGCCCGCAGTACGGCCCCCGACGAACGACTCATCGACCTCGACCACGCCACAGAGCAACTCACGCGCCGGGCGCACCATCGCCCGCCGCAACTTGTGCAGCCACACCCGGGCCGTCTCAAGGGAGCCTAGTCCGAGCATGTCGCGCAGATTCTGCGCCGAGGCCCCGTTCTTCTGCGAGGTCACCAACCAGACCGCGGCGAACCACGTGCTCAGCGGCGTGCGCATGCGGTGAAGATCGTTCCGACCGTCACCGACGTCTTGCGCCCGCAGCGGGCGCACTTCCAATGTGCCGTGGCGGTCTGCCACACCCGATCGCCACTGCGCACCGGACACCGGAAATCCTCTGGCCAGCGCAAACGTCCCAGATACGCTGCACATGACACGTTATCGGGAAATCACCCCCGAAACTCCTGATAGGTGCGCGGATAGTCCACCCCGCCGACCGGCCCTACACCAGCAAAACCCGTACCCACCAGCATAAGTCCACTGAAGCATAAACAGTACAATCGTCCGAAGCGACGGCCTGGCCCGGGCAACGGCGGGCACGGTGAGCGGCCGAGCTGCCGCTTACCGCCCACTTAACGTCAGCGTCCCCGCGGTCTTGAGCACCCGGTCAGCCGTAATCTTCTCCGCCCTGCGTGCCTCGCGCTCGAGATAGCGCTGCTTGGACTCGTCGAACTTGTCGGAGGCCTCCTCGAGTTCCTTGATCAGCACGGCGAGGTCGTCGCGCATCCATGCCCCTTCGCCGGTGAAGTCCTCACGTTCGAAGATCCGCCACTTCTTCAGCACCGGCATAACCACCTCGTTGAGGTGGATCCGGGGATCATAGACACCGCCGACAGCGATGATCACGGCCTTACGGCGGAACTCCGGCACGGTAAAGCCGGGCATCTTGAAGTTACGCAAGATCCGGTGCACCGACTTGATCGCTTGGTTAGGCGCAATGTCCAGGCCGGCTGCGCTCACGTCCCGGTAGAAGATCATGTGCAGGTTTTCGTCGTGTGACACCCTGGCCATCAACTGCTCCGCGATGGTGTCGTTGCTGGCCTTACCGGTGTTGCGGTGCGAGACGCGGGTAGCCAACTCCTGAAACGAAACGTACATCACCGAATCGAACACGCTCTCAGCAAACATATCTCCCTGATGGTTTTGCCCCGGGCTGAAGCCTCTCGTCATTTGCTCCATCCGCAGCTTCTCCAGCTCGACCGGGTCCACCGCGCGAGTCACCACCAAGTAGTCGCGCAACGCAGTACTGTGCCGGTTCTCCTCGGCGGTCCATCTGTTGACCCATTGCCCCCACGGGCCATCCATGCTGAAGTTCATCGCGATCTCACGGTGATACGACGGCAAATTGTCTTCTGTCAATAGGTTTTGCACCATAGCCACCTGGGCTACGTCGGAGAGCTGACTCTGCCCAGGCTCCCAGTCCTGGCCGTCGAGGGCGTAGAAGTTCTTGCCATCCGACCATGGAATGTAGTCGTGCGGATTCCACTCCTTGAACATCGAGAGGTGGCGGTTGAGCAGTTCCTCCACCACAGGCTCGAGTTCATGAAGTAGCTGCAGGTTGGTTATTTCCTTCGACATAACGTCTCCAAGCTATGTGTGCCGTCGAGTAACAGTCAATATAAGTGTAAACCTCGGTTACATTCAAGTCAGACACGCTGGGCCGCAGCGATTATTCCCAGGTTCCCGTCATAACGCGGGTACAGCAGGTTGCCGCGGCCAGTCGCCACCTCGGTGTAAAACAGCAGGTGAAATGCATGCTCGCGGGCGCGAAACACGGCGGAACTTTCAGTGAGGGCCGGCGTCGCGCGCGAATTCACCGTAAGCGGCGCCGGCGGTCCGCTGGCTCGCGGCGACCATGCCCAGCCCGGTGGATATACCTGACGCTGCCGGGACAGTCGCAGGCCCGATGGGCCGGCCCGGTACACCATCGCGTCCTCTCCCGTCTCGGCATCAGTGAACAGATGCGCGTCGTAGTCCATCGCATCCATCACCGCTACCGCTTGCAACGGGGTAGCGCGCCGCAGCACCACAGGTTTGCGACGTATGAAGACGGCCCGGCCGGTATGGTCAACAGCCGGCGGGTTGGGTCGGGCCAGGGGCGCGGTCGCCACTGTGCGGACATCCGCGCGATGTGGCGATCCAGCCTGAGCATCGCCGGCGTCACATCATCGATACCTGCCGTAACGGCGAGCACTCGCGCCGGTAGCTCCCCCACGCGCAGGTTCACCTGCAACACCATCGGGCCACGACCACAGTTGCCCAATTTCAGGCGCACAGGCGCACACGCGCACCTCCGGAGATCTCATGATGGGCCAACACGTGGCCCACCGCTCGCGCCACGCACCCGGCCTGGGAGGCCGATACCTGACTACCGGATAGCACGCTGACCTCAGGAAACTCCCGTACCGACCACGGTTTGGGTGCATACACGACCCCGCGACCCCGCTTTCCCAACCTGTCACCGCAACATCGGCTGCCGCTAGGGTCGCTGGCCGGCGTCGGACCCGCTAGGGCCTAAAGTCCCCTCGGAGAGATTCGGAGAGATGTGATATTGATCACCAGGGGGGCTCGATCTGACTACCACCAGCAGCTAAGAGCGCGCGATGAGGTAGGGCGCCAACGTCGAAAGCTTCTCGCAGGTCTCCTCGAATTCGCGCTCAGGCTGCGAAGCTTCGATGATGCCCGCACCGGCCCGCAGCCAGGTGCGCCCGTCGCGTTCGTAGGCTGCGCGCAACGTCAATGCGGCATCCAGACCGCCATCTGCTGAAAACATGACTACCGCACCCGAATACAATTCACGCGGAACTTCCTCAAGACGCAAGATGGCCTCAATACCAACTGCTTTCGGTATTCCCGACGCCGTGACGGCGGGGAAAAGCGCCTCCAGCGCCGCCATCCGATCGCTCGACGGATCCAAATTCGCGGTGATCGTTGAGCCGAGATGTTGCACACTCCCACGTTCGCGTACCGCCATGAAATCAGTGACGACCGCAGTCCCCGGTTTCGCAATTTCCGAGATTTCCTGAAGGGCGGTCCGCACCGAAATAGCGTGCTCGACAATCTCTTTGGGGTCAGACTCCAGCTCGTCACGGGCCTGACGATCGAACACGTGGCCGCGGCCCAGCGCACGGGTGCCGGCCAGGGGCTCGGTGACCACTACGCCGTCGGACTTAACGCAAGTGACAAGTTCTGGACTAAAGCCTAGTGCCCGAATCCCGCCGAGGCGCAATAAGAACGACCGCACGGGAGTGTTGTGCCGGCGCCCCAACCGATATGTTGACGGGAAGTCGAGTTCGAAAGGCACTTCGACACAACGCGATAGGATCACCTTGTGGTAGCGTCCGGCTGCGATCTCGCGGATGGCATCAGCGACCCGATTGCGATAACCCGACGGGTCGGCGGACACCTCTACTGGCCTGGATCGCGGCAGTTCGCGAACGCCGTCCCCCACTAATCGGTCCACTGTCGCCCGGTGCTGAGCCTCTTCCCCAATAAGGCGAATCTCTTTCCGCGTCACCACGATGCGAGTACGGGGCCAAAAGATCCGGGCCAGTGGAGTACGTGGCGCCAGCCGCTGCTGTAGGCCGTAGCGATAGACGCCGAACTCGAAGGCTATCCAGCCAAAGGCTTGATCGGTCTCCAACAATAAGCGGTCGACGGCTTCCCCCAGAACCGGCCCCGGCCGCCCCGACCACCGTTGTCGCCGAGTTACTCCGTCGCGGACCACCCGCAGTTCGTCGGTGTCCAGCTCAACCATCGCCTGCACTCCCGTGGCCAGAATCCAGTCGCCGTCCTGCTCATACAGCAGGTATTCATCGCCGCCGGGCTCGCACAGCCCAGCCGCTAACGTGGCGACGAGATCGGCCGGGTCGGTATTCGCCGGCATCGGAATCGACAGTTCAGCGGGTATGACAATACTCGTCTCAGCACTGGCGTCTATCACAGTTAGTAAATGTAGCCTAACCTATGTACGGTCACACTCATTCCCCTCCCAGCCGCGCACTCGCCGACGCTGGCCGAGACCTTCTTCGCGAGGCGGCCGGGGTGAACCGGCGTCAGAGCCGGACCTGTCGAGGGTTAAACGTTTGCCTACCGTTTAGTTGCCGACCCCATAACCACCGGCTAATGTGCGTGCAACTCACCTAACATCTCCGGCTGGCCGGCCGAGCACCGTGGCCCGCCGGGCGGCCGCTCACCCCTACCTGAAGCGAGCAGAAGGAGGACCACCACATGTTCGTTATCCGTCTCGCGGACGGCGAAGAAGTCCACGGCGAAAGCGATGAGCTTTCGATTAACCAGGACACTGGCGTGCTTACGGTTTGCCGGGTCGACGGGTTTGAGGAAACGACGACGCATTACTCACCCATTGCGTGGCGATCGGTGATCCACCGCAAGCGCGACATCGGCGTCAGGCCGTCACTGATTTCTTCCGCCCGTTGACACCCCGGAAGTCGATCTCACAGCAGATTGACACTACACTCCCACGTGATTCACGTCGATGCGCCCCTAAACGGCACGTTGCCAGCGTAATTACCACCATTCAGCGTTCCTTGGCGGTTACCGTGTCCGCTGAATTTTCCCCAACCTGGTAAGTCCAGGTAATTCGTTGCACTTCGTGGGTGGTGGTTTGGCAGCGGCCTGGCTACATTCTCAGCGTTGTCTGGGGTGTGTTCCCGGTCGCGCCGCAGAACATGGGTGTTGCCTGGGTCGCGGCACGAAGCATGGGAGGCGCTAATGCTGCACGAGTTTTGGCAAAATTTCACCCACAACCTTTTCAAGCCACTCTTGCTGTTCTTCTACTTCGGGTTCCTGATCCCCATTCTCAAGGTGCGGTTCGAGTTCCCCTACGTGATTTATCAGGGGCTGACGATGTACCTCCTGTTGGCCATCGGCTGGCACGGCGGTGAAGAGCTAGCCAAGATCAAGCCGTCCAGCATCGGCACGATCGTTGGGTTCATGTTCGTGGGGTTCCTGCTGAACTTCCTGATCGGAGGTATTGCCTACTGGCTCCTGAGCCGCATGAGCACCATGCGGAGAGTCGATCGTGCCACCGTCGCCGGTTACTACGGGTCCGATTCGGCGGGGACCTTTGCCACCTGCGTAGCGGTGCTCACCAGCATCGGCATGGCCTTCAACGCCTACATGCCAGTCATGTTGGCTGTCATGGAGATTCCCGGCTGCCTGGTGGCGCTATCTCTGGTGGCGCGGCTGCGGCACCGCGGGATGGACGAGGCCGGGTTTATGCCGGACGAGCCGGGATATTCGCCTCCGAACAAGGTCTCGTCGGGACCCGGTACTGTCGCACGGCCTGCCCGCGGCGGGAGCCTCGAAACCGCGCACGAACGCGGCATTGAGCAAGAGTTGGAGCTGTCGCTGGAAAAGCTGGAACATTCGGATGGCGAGGAGCCCAGGCAACGCGCGAACAAGCCGTCCCTGTTCTCGCGGGAGCTACTGCAAGAAGTTTTCCTCAACCCGGGGCTGTTTCTGCTCCTCGGCGGCATCATCATCGGCCTCATCAGTGGACTGCAAGGCGACAAGGTCGTCCACGACGACGACACGTTCTTCGTCACCGCCTTCCAGGGGGTATTGGCGCTGTTCCTGCTAGAGATGGGCATGACAGCATCCCGCAAATTGAAGGACCTGAGAACGGCGGGCCGCGGTTTCATCTTTTTCGGATTGCTGGCCCCGAATCTTTTCGCGACGCTGGGTATCTTCGTCGCGCACAGCTATGCCTACCTCACCAACAGCGACTTCAAGCCAGGTACCTACGTGCTGTTCGCGGTGTTGTGCGGCGCCGCGTCCTATATCGCCGTCCCGGCCGTGCAGCGACTAGCCATCCCGGAGGCAAGTCCGACGCTCCCGCTGGCCGCATCGCTGGGTTTGACGTTCTCCTACAACGTCACGATCGGGATCCCGCTCTACATCGAGATCACCCGCATCGTTGGGCAATGGTTTAACACCACCTGACCCGGGACCTAACCCAGCAAGGTGCGTACCACGGCGTCGGCTAACAGCCGTCCCCGGTGCGTGAGAACCAACCTGTCGCCCTCGGCAATCAGCAACCCGTCGGCTATTGCCGCCTGGGCGCGCTCCTGTTCGGCGGCATCGAGCCGGGCCAACGGCAAACCCTGACGCAGCCGGATTTTCAGCATCACGTCTTCGGTGTGCAGCGCGTCAGTGCCGAGTTCCTCGAACCCCGCGACAGGCAGCTTTGCGTCGGCGATCATCGCTGCATACGCATTGGGATGCTTGACGTTCCACCAGCGGGTCGTGCCGATATAGCCATGCGCACCGGGGCCGGCCCCCCACCACTGGCCACCGTCCCAGTAACCGAGGTTGTGTCGGCACTCACCGCCTGGCCGAGACCAGTTGGACACCTCGTACCAGCTCAAGCCGGCCTCGGTCAGCCGCGTGTCGGCTAACTCGTAACGCTGTGCGAGCACGTCGTTGTCGGGAGCAGCCAATTCACCGCGGCGGACCCGCCGGGCCAGCGCCGTTCCGTCCTCAACGACGAGGGCATAGGCCGAGACGTGGTCGACGCCGGATTCGACCGCGGCGTCTACCGAGCGCACCAGATCCTCATCGGACTCCCCGGGGGTGCCG
>NZ_VTZN01000194.1 GCF_008370645.1 Mycobacterium simiae | reverse complement strand
CTCACCGGGGCGATGTGCCCAACCAGGTATTGCGAGCGCGGGCTGAACGGCAACACCTCCCGCGGGCCGTGGATCGGGCCGAGCAGCTCACGCTCCAGGATCTCGACCAGGTTCTCCCGGACGGTGAATGACGTGCCGTCCGGCTGATACGTCAACTCATATGTCGCATCGGTGGTCTCGGTCATCCCAACAGTGTCGCCTCACCCTCTGACATGTTTGGGCGCGCCGCGCCCGGTGCGGCCATGCCGATCCCGAGGAGATTCTGCCGCTGCGGCTTGGAGTGTCCCAGGGGCTAAAACCTACTACCAACAATTGGTATTGTGCGTTCGTGGGTAAGAACACGTCCTTCGTCCTCGACGAGCACTACAGCGCCTTCATCGACGGCGAGATCGCCGCGGGCCGCTACCGGTCGGCCAGTGAAGTCATCCGCTCCGCGTTGCGACTGCTCGAGGACCGTGAAACCCAGCTGCGCGCGCTTCGCGAGGCTCTCGAGGCCGGCGAACGCAGCGGCAGCTCGACACCGTTCGACTTCGACGGATTCCTCGACCGTAAGCGGGCTGACGCCTCGCGTGGCCGGTGAGTAGCCGATACCTTCTCTCGCCTGCCGCGCAGGCAGATCTGGAAGAGATCTGGGACTACACCTATGACCGTTGGGGTGTCGATCAGGCTGAGGAGTACCTACGCGAACTTCAACACGCTATTGACCGTGCTGCGGCAAACCCGCGGATCGGACGAGCGTGCGACGAGATTCGCCGCGGCTATCGCAAGCTCTCGGCCGGGTCACACACGCTGTTCTATCGGGTGACCGGCGAAGGCACCATCGACGTCGTGCGAGTCCTGCACCAACGGATGGACGCCGACCGGAACCTCTGACTGCCCATGCCGCCGCCGGTGGTTCGCATGCGCCGAGGCAATGGGCCTGAGCTCGCGCGATGGCCCAACCTGCGATGAGTTGCCGCCCCTTACTCCGGCAGTTAACTTCCGAGGATGGGACCCGGTCAGCTGCGCATCGATGTCAGTCAGCTAAGAGCCACGGGCAGCCAGTGGCGGGAGCTATGTACCGAACTCAACGTCCTGGGACCGCCGTCGCAAGGGCAGCCGTTTCAGCCCACCACGGCAGCGGTGGGCAGTGTCCACGCAGCGGTTGGCCTCGCCGCGGCGAAGTCTTCTGCCCGGGCACAAGTGACAATCAGTGCGGTAGAGGCTGGCGCTGCAGGGTATGTCGGCAACGAGGCGACTGCCGCAGCGGAGATGGCGGCGGTGCCGCAAACCAGGGTGGTCTAGTTGCTGCCAACTCTGTCGCAAATCTACGCATGGGACACCGAACATCTCATCGAGGCGGCCACGTACTGGACGAAGACGGCCGATCAGTGGGAAGACGTGTTCCTGCAGATGCGCAACCAATCCCACGCCGTCGTCTGGGAGGGCGCTGGCGGTGATGGGCTGCGACAGCGAACCGGCACCGATCTGCAAATCGTCAGTTCCAAGGCCGACCAATTGCGTCAGGCTGCGCGAATTGTCCGTGACGGCGCCGGCACTATCGGCGCCGCACAGCGCAGGGTCATCTATGCCGTCCAGGACGCCCACAACGCCGGCTTCATTGTCGAAGAAGACCTCTCGATCGCCGACACCCGAACCGGCCGCACCGCGGCTGAACGGGCCTCTCGGCAGGCACAAGGACAAGTATTCGCCGCCGACATCCGCCAACGCGCCACTCAACTAATCGGGCTTGAACACGAAGTGTCCGCAAAAATTACCGCCGCGACGATCGGAATCGCCACCACCACCTTCCCGGAAACACCGGACAATCACAAACCTCAAATCCAGGCCGTCGACCACCACTGGAAAGAAGATCCGGCACCACCGCCCCAGCCATCAATGTCGCGTGAGCAAGCCGCGGCCGGTTTGAAAGATGTCAACCAAAGGATATGGGAGCACAACCATATCGATAGACCGTTTGTTGAATCGCTGCCCCCCAATGATCCACGAAGAGCCGATTTTCATGTCGAGACCCAACTGCTTAACGCCGAAAAGCAACGATACCTAGACGTTTTACCGCAGCAGCATCCACCCGCGAATGTGATCGGGCCAGGCGGAGTCAATCTTCCGGGCGTTTCGCAGGGTCTTATCTCAAACACCCCGGCGAAGTCCGGACAGGGTTGGATATATCCGATAGCCCCAATCAACCAGCCATTGATCCGCGTGTCGTAGCAATCCGAGTCATGGAACCAACTACTCAGTACCCTAACGGCTATTTGAATTACCTTAATGCAACGGGTCAAGAAGTGGACCCGTTTACCGGTCGGACTGTGCCACCTACGGACCCCTTTGCGCACATACCAGTGCCTAATTGAAGATAGGATCGTTCATATGAGCGCTTACTCGATCAATGAACTCTATGAGTTCACTCCGGGCGTCGAATTGACGACATCGTCGCGGCCGAACCCCTTAATTGAGCAAGGCGCTCTAAATGAAGCCGAATTTATTGACATGCGCCTTTCTCCACAGCGATCACGCGTCGGCGTTATCTTCGATGTCCGGTGGTGCGATTTCGAGAGGTCGAACGCTGCCCTCGTCGTGTTAACGGGCGCGGGAATGATCGCTTGGTCGAACGACGCCAGTCGGCAACATCGGTGGTACTCAACGCGTGGCTATTGGACGCCGACAACGTCTGAATTTGCTTCGCCGATCACACCCAATGATGGGGATGTTTGGGCAAAAGACGCGGATCGTTCTGAAACCGCTGCTTATCCGACGACGCTGCCCGGCGCTAAGAAATTGCCAGAGTATACCTTGCGGTTCGATTGGTTGTCCCTATCGGGATTAACCGCTCGAATCTACATTGGACATGTCGAAGGCCTAGATGGCGCGCCACCGGATATGACCGAGTTGTCCGACGCCGAAATAATCGCCGGATTTCCCCAGTGGTCATCGGTGATGCAGGTGAATGAGCATTACACGTATATCCCCTGAACGAGAGTCGTATCCGGGCAGCACCATGCGCCGTACCGCGGTGCGACCCGACTTCAGGCATGTATTTCGGCGGGCCGTAGCTGAGCTCGGTTCCGCGCTGGTACGGGACGATTTATGCGCTGGGCCGAACCGGATCTCTGCATCGCCAGGGGGAACAACGATGCGCCCATCACCTGAGCACACCGGATCGCCGCGACAGTTCACCGCCGATGTGCCGCAAAACCTGTTGCGGCACATCGCGATTAACAACGCCGACAACGGCCGCGCAGGCGCCGGGGTACTTCGTGTTGCTGGTTGCGCGTACGTGGACCGAAGGTCCGATGATGTACCTCGCGTACCAGGCACCGCCGTCCGAAATCACCTGGGACTTGTACGTGACACCAGGGAAGGCATTGCGACAAGAGCAGTAAACTGCTGTCCCTCAGTCAAGTTCAACCTCGTGTCGGCGGACCCGCCAAGGTTCGCTCGCCTGCGGCTAACGCTCCACCTTTCCGGGCTCGAACCGCATCACCCGTGTTCGAGAACTTTGAACCGATAGCCACCACGGGCCATCAGGGACTGACTCCGCGTGCTTTTCGATCGCGTCGCAGCGCGTTGTCACGCACACGAGCTGGTCCCACGGGCGCGCGGTCGGGCACTGTCGACCGGCTGAACAAGAAGCGCGAAGAGCAGGCGAAAGATTGGGCTCTCATCCGCTACCTCGTTGCCGAGCGCGTCCGCGCCTGCTTCTTGTACGCAGGCGTCGGGCCTATAGCCTCTGAGTTTCGCCTATACCACCACCCCAAATGTACGTACCGAGTGAGTACACTGGGTTGTTATGGGTTCAGCCGACCAGAAGCGCCGAAGCCGCATCAACCTCCGGGTCGATCCCGACCAGGAGGCTCGTCTGCGTGCTGCCGCCGAGGCCAACGGGGAGACCCTCACCGGGTTCCTCCTGGCCGCTGGGACCGAGCGGGCAGAGGCGGTTCTTGAACGCGTGGGGCGGATCGCCGTGAGCGCGGCGGTCTTTGAGCGGTTCGTCACCGCCTTAGACGCCAAGCCGGAACCGATGCCGATCCTCACCCGCTACGCCACGGAGCCCAGCCCCATCCCGTCCCGATGACCGCGGGGGACGACCTCCGGCCAGTCGAGCTACTGTCGACCGCTCACGATCTCACCCAATTCGACTCCGGGGTTCCTGAGTTGGACCGGTGGTTGCGCAACTCTGCTCGCGTGGCCCGATCGGCTGGTACGGCGGCTACCTACATACTGAGCCGGGGTGATCGGGTCATCGCCTACTACGCGCTGGCGATGAACGCCGTCGCCCACACAGCAGCACCGTCGCGACTGCGCCGGGGCATGCCCGACCCGGTGCCTGTCGTCCTGTTGGCACGGCTGGCCGTTGATCGCAGCGAGCAGGGCCATCGCCTCGGTGGTTACCTGCTGGTCGATGCGCTTCGCCGGTGCGTGCGAGGCTCGCGAGAGTTCGGCGCTCGAGCCGTGGTTGTCGATGCCATCGACGAGCGGGCGGCGCAGTTCTACCGGCACTTCGACTTCCACGACCTCGACCAGGGGCGGCTGCGGCGGCGGCTCAGCGACATCACAGCCGCGCTAGGCGAATAAAACGGTGTCTTCTTACGCCGCCGTCGTGCGCTCCTGTACGTCGGTGAGGGGACTGAATTGTGCGGCGAGGATCGTGTGGGTGAGGTCTGTGTGGTGTTCGGTGCCTGCTGCGCGTAGCCGGGCGAGCGCGCGGCGTAGTCGTGACTCCAGGGCGTTCTCGCTTAGCCTGATTCCACCGATAAAAGGGCTGGTTGGCGGGGTGCCGGAATGGTGAAAGTGCCCTCTGAGCTGGAAAGATTGGTGTTCATCACGCAACAATCCGACCGGTTCAAGAAAGGCACTTTCAGTGCAAGTGTCCCACACGCTCGGCCCTGATTCTGCTGTGTTCGACGAGGACAATCTTGTGTCCTGCGCGGGCCTGGTCCCGGTGATGGTCCTGGCCGAGCAGGCAGGCCTGACACGGTTGTTGGACAACAAGATTCACATCGCCTCGACGCGAGTGAAGTCGGGGGCGGCCAATCCGGCCCCGGAAACTGGCCACCCTGATCGCGGGTATGTGCGCCGGCGCGGACTATATCGACGATGTCGACCTGGTCCGCGCCGGCGGTATGAAGACCCTTTTCGGGCCGGTGTATGCCCCCTCCACCGTGGGAACCCTGCTGCGCGAGTTCACCTTCGGCCATGCCCGCCAGTTGGATTCGGTGCTGGCCGAGCATCTGGCGGGCCTGTGCGAGCGGGTGAGTCTGCTGCCCGGTTCAGATGTACGTGCCTTTGTCGACATCGATTCGCTGGTGCGCCCGGTCTACGGACACGCCAAACAGGGCGCCTCCTACGGGCACACCAAGATCGCCGGCAAACAGGTGCTACGCAAAGGGCTGTCGCCGCTGGTCACCACACTGAGCACCGACACCGCCCCACCGGTGATCACCGGCATTCGGCTGCGAGCCGGAAAGGCCAACTCCGGCAAAGGGGCCGCCCGCATGGTCGCCCAGGCCTTGCAGACTGCGCGTGCGGCCGGAGTCACCGGGACGATCACCGTGCGCGGTGATAGTGCCTATGGATCGCGTGCGGTGTTGCGGACCTGCCGCCGCTACGGGGCGGTGTTCTCCCTGGTGCTGACCCGCAACGCCGCCGTGCAACGCGCCATCGACAGCATTCCCGAGGACACGTGGACCCCCGTGCAATATCCGGGTGCGGTGACCGATCCTGAGACCGGGGCCTGGATCTATGATGCCGAAGTCGCCGAAACCACCTACACCCTGGCCAAATCCGGCACCCACCCGGCGGTAACCGCCCTGCTGATCGTGCGCCGCGTCAAAGACGCTACCCAACCTCACGAGGGCTTGTTCCCGATCTGGCGCTACCACCCGTTCTTCACCAACTCCTGCGAGTCGGCCACCGACGCCGATATCACCCACCGCCGCCACGCCATCATCGAAACCACCTTCGCCGATCTCATCGACGGACCCCTGGCCCACATCCCCTCCGGGCGTTTCGGCGCCAACAGTGCCTGGGCGGTCTGCGCGGGGATTGCCCACAACCTGCTGCGCGCCGCAGCGACCCTGCCCGGCACCCGCCACCGCCGCGCCCGCGGCACCACCCTGCGCCGCCACCTGGTCAACATCCCAGCCCGCCTGGCCCGTCCCCAACGCAAACCGATCCTGCACCTACCCACTCACTGGCCCTGGGCACCGGCTTGGAACGCTCTGTGGCACAACATCATCAGCCACCCACACCCAACCTGAACATCATCCACCCGCCCCGACAACCAGGACCCAACAGGAAAAGCTGGACAGACCAGCGGTCCTGTCACGCACCCACCACAGCCGACATCAAGACCAACAGCTCAACCGCCGACCGCCGGGCCTATCGGTGGAATCAGGCTTAGTTAGGCCTCCACCGACCGGATGATGCTGCAATCCTCATCGACGTCGTGCGCGTCCTGCGCCAACGTAGCGACGTCGACCGACACCTCTGACTTCCTTTGCCGCCGGTTCCCATGCGCCGAGGCGATGGCCCTGAGCTCGCGCGATGGTTCGACCTGCGATGAGTTGCCGACCCTTCTAAGAGCCACGGCCAGCCAATGGCGGGAGCTAAGCGGCCCGGCAGTCGATGGCTCGACCTCCGATGAGTTGCCACCCCGTAGCCCGCCATTAGACTTCCCGAGGATGAAAGCCGGTGAGCTGCGGGTCAATATCCAACAGGTAGCGGCTACGGCCAGCCAATGGAGCACGCGAAGCACTGAACTCAGCGTCCTTGCACCGCCGCCGCTGGGGCAGCCGTTCCAACCCACCACAGTGGCGGTGGGCGGTGCCCACGCAGCGGTTGGCCTCGCAGCGGCGGCGTTTACCGCCCGGACACGGGCCACGGCCAGTGCGGTCGAGGCGGGCGCTGCGGAGTATGCCAACAACGAAGCGGTTGCGGCGGCCGAGATGGCGACCGTGCCGCAAACGAGGCTGGTGTAGTTGCTGCCGACCCTGTCGCATATCCACGCCTGGGACACCGAACATCTCATCGAGGCCGCCCACTACTGGACGAAGGTCGCCGATCAATGGGAAGACGTGTTCCTAGAGATGCGTAACCAATCCCACATCATCGGCTGGGAAGGAGTCGGCGGTGACGGGCTGCGACAGCGAACCGGCGCTGACCTACAGATAGTCAGTGGCAAAGCCGAGCATTTGCGCCAAGCGAGCAGGATCGCCCGTGCTGGCGCCGGAACCATCGGCGCAGCCCAACGCAGGGTCATCTATGCCGTCCAAGACGCCCATAACGCGGGCTTCAATGTCGAAGAGGACCTCTCGGTCGCCGACACCCGAACCAGCCGCACCGCCGCCGAACAGGCAGCTCGCCAGGCCCAAGCACAAGCATTGGCCGGGGATATCCGCCAACGCGCAACACAATTAGTCGGGCTCGAGCACGAAATAGCCACCAAAATAACCACCGCCACGGCACCCCTTAACACCATCGGCTTCCACGAATCGCCAATCGCACCGCGGCCACCGACACCAGTGCCCCATAACGACAAACCTCAAGTCCACGCCGTCGACCGCAGCTGGAAACAAGACCCACCCTCACCGATGCCGGACGACCCGAAAGACATGACAGCCGCGCAAGCACGCGCAGCCTGGGACGCCGTCAACGCTGACATCGCTCGGTACAACGCCCGATGCGGACGCACCTTCGTTCTGCCCAACGAGCAGGCAGCCTACGATGCGTGCATTGCGGACAAAGGTTCTCTCCTTGAAAGACAAGCCGCAATCAAAGCCCGGCTAGGCGAATTGGGTGTGCCGGTCGAAGGTGAACCCCCTCCTGCTCCCGATCCCGCTGGACCACAACCGAACGAAGGCTTGCCGCCGCCCGGCGTTAGCCCGCCCGCCGAAGGCAACCTAACGGTTGGACCGCCCAGCCGTCCTAGCCAACAGGCTCGCGGCGGCGAAAGCCTCTGGGACGAAAACGGCGGCGAGTGGCGATATTTTCCAGGAGACAACTACCGCTATCCGCATTGGGATTACAACCCCCACGATTCGCCGACCTCTAGATGGCAGAATATTCCCATCGGGGACCTTCCGACTCACAAGTGATTGGACCAGAATGACCGTTTTCCGTGTCAAGCCGGATAACTACTTCGGTGACGTAGTTCTGGCGGCTGCAGACCGGGATGGGCTTCGCATTTTCCAGTCCGCCGTGCGATCGGCCCATGAGAGTGGTCGGGCAACTTTCGACATAGATGGTGTACAGCAACGGATAGTGCGAGAAAGCGGAACTGCCGATATGGAACTAGGATCGCAAACCGTTGTATGGCGCTTCGATGACACGAAGTTGGTAGAAATCCTCGATAAGCTATCGCCATTGATTGATGGCGAAGGACCAGGCCACCAGTATATCGATGATTTGAATAGTCCGGCGCCGACATTGATGATATCTGTTGACGAATATGCTTGATTTACGATGTTCGGCCGCGGGCAGCGCGCTCCACCAGACCGAGCACGGCGAGGACGCGACGGCCGTCGGCGGCGTGCTGTGTCTCAACAGTGCCCGTTGCTCTTGGTAATGGAAACGGTGTTGACTGCACCAATGACAAGCTTTTGCGTTGGTCGCGCATCACCTGGTTCATGAACTGG
>NZ_VTZN01000193.1 GCF_008370645.1 Mycobacterium simiae | reverse complement strand
TGTGGACGACAACACCAACGCCTGTGTGGTCTGTGTTGGGCCGCTGGGGATCAATCGCCGGTGTCCACCGCGACGTGGAACGCTGCAGGTACTCATGAGTGGGTTGTGCACATCCCTACACACACCCGGAAGAGTGTTGGTGGTGTGACGAAAGGGAGAGAAGTTTTTCGCCAGAAAAGTACGACAGGTAAGCACGGATCAGCGCTTGGAGCGCTGACGGATCCGAGTGGTGAGCTCCTTGACGTTATCGAACACCTCGCGGCGCTCCGCCATTTCGCCACGGACCTTGCGTTCGGCATACATCACGGTGGTGTGGTCGCGACCGAACGCCTGACCGATCTTGGGAAGTGAGAGGTCGGTGAGCTCGCGGCACAGGTACATCGCGATCTGGCGCGACTGAGCGAGCGCCCGAGTCTTGCCCGGGCCGCGCAGCTCTTCGACTGTGGTGTCGAAGTACTCAGCTGTGGCAGCCATGATGGTCGCCGCGCTGATTTGCATGGTGCTGACATCGGCGATCAGGTCGCGGAGCACGATCTCGGCCAATGCTTTATTGATCAGAGTCTTGTTCAGTGAAGCAAATGCGGTGACCCGGATGAGGGCACCTTCGAGTTCGCGGATGTTACGTTCGATGCTGCTGGCGATCAGTTCCAAAACGTCGTCGGGTACCGCAAGTCGTTCCATTTGGGCTTTCTTACGTAAGATGGCGATGCGGGTTTCCAACTCCGGGGGCTGCACATCAGTGATCAAGCCCCACTCGAACCGGGTGCGTAGCCGGTCTTCGAGGGTAGCAAGCTGTTTGGGCGGCCGGTCTGAGGAGATGACGATCTGCTTGTTCGCGTTATGCAGGGTGTTGAAGGTGTGAAAGAACTCCTCTTGGATGCCTTCTTTTCCTTCGATGAACTGAATGTCGTCGACAAGTAGCACGTCGACGTCGCGGTAGCTGCGCTTGAAGGCGACTTTGCGGTCATCGCGCAACGAGTTGATGAAATCGTTGGTGAATTCCTCAGTGGAGACATACTTGACTCGCATACCGGGGAACAGGCGCTGCGTGTAATTGCCGGCGGCATGCAACAGGTGTGTCTTGCCCAATCCGGACTCGCCCCAAATGAACAGCGGGTTGTAAGCGCGAGCAGGCGCTTCGGCGATCGCCAGGGCGGCTGCATGCGCAAACCGATTGGAGGCACCGATGACGAAGGTGTCGAAGGTGTAGCGGCGGTTGAGGCTGGTTCCGCTAGCAGCTGCAGCGGTGTCGGTATTAGGTGAGCGACGGGCGAAGTAGGTGGGCCAACTCGGTTGAGTGCTGCCGGTGTCTTCGTCTGTGTCGTCGACATCGTGTCCGGCGTGGTATGAGGTTTCCTCTGACGCGGGGCAGATGGGGTCGTCTGTTGGCGTTAAGGCTCCGTCGTCGACGTCATCAGTGGACGGCGATGGCGCGATGCGGACACCGAGTTGGATCTGCTGCCCGAGTCGGCGGCTGAGCGCGTCAGTTATTGGAGTGCGGAGATGACGTTCGATTTCGTTCTGCACGAAGCTGCTTGGTACCGACAACAGAGCAAACCCCTCGACGATGGTGAGTGGTTGGACAAGATTCAACCAAGCTCGTTGCTGCGGGGTGAGTGGGGTGGCGCGAGAGGTGCCGTTAGCGGGAGTGTCGAGGACGTCGTCAGAGTGGTCACCGTTGAGTTCAGAGACCACCGCGCTCCACACTGTGGCGAAACCGGACCCAGGTTCATTGGTCAACGACGCATCTCCCTGGTCCGACGTCGAGGTCCACAATGTCGGCGACAACAGCAATTGTCCACATGATTATCCACAGCTGTGGAAAATACGGTCGATGACTTGCCGCAGCCTGTCGGCAACGGCTCGCGATCTCCGTGCTGCATCCAACCACTTGGTTGTCTGGGCAGCTAGTCGATCCGCCATCCTCGCTTCATTGTCGGCCGCCGTTTCAGTCTGAAACAGCACTGCCCGAAGCTAACAGTTTTCGCTCCGGCTGCCAACCGTTGCTTCCTGATTTGGTCATGCTGATTGATAGTGGTGGGAGATCAGAGTGATTGGCGGCGTCTCGTTTTCAGGCCGAGCGGTGGTATCGTGTGCGTCTTGGAACTGGCGAAGTTTGACCAGGCGAAGGCTCGTCAGTACCCTCAAACAGTCGCCCGAACGTCGGCGATACGGCTGCGACCTGGATGCTCAGTTTAGGGACCGCGCCGGCCAGTAGTGAAACCACCGCTGACCGATCACTGCGAAAGAATGAGCGGCCGGACGGTTGTGTCGGAGACATCAAGGAGAATGTCGTGGCCAAAGGCAAGCGGACCTTCCAGCCGAACAACCGCCGTCGAGCCCGCGTTCATGGCTTCCGACTGCGGATGCGTACCCGGGCGGGGCGAGCCATTGTGTCTGGCCGGCGCCGCAAAGGCCGCCGCGCGTTGACTGCTTGATCGTCAAGCCGGGTTTCTCAGCGGTGCTATCCGCCCGCAACCGCATGAGGCGGTCATTGGAATTTGACGCGACGGTCAAGTATGGCATTCGGACCGTGCAGCCGGACGTCATCGTTCATGTCCGGCGTAGTCGCGAACGCGACGAATGCGAGGGCCCGCATGTGGGATTGATCATCGCTAAGCCGGTAGGTACCGCCGTCGAACGTCATCGTGTGGCACGTCGGCTGCGGCATGTGACTCGACTGCTGCTAAAGGATTTGCATCCGTGCGACCAGGTGGTGATTCGCGCGTTGCCTAGTAGTCGGCATGTTTCTTCGGCGTGGCTGGAGCAACAAGTGCGGCGTGGTTTGCGGCGGGCTCTTGATCTGGCGGGTAGTGACCGGTGATGCGATCGGCGTGGACCCCCGGCAATGTGGTCCGAAGCATCAGTCAGTTGACGGTCCGGGCACTGATCTACGTGATCGAGCTGTACCGGCACCTGGTCTCTCCGCTGCGGCCCGCATGCTGTCGTTTCATCCCAACCTGTAGTCAATACGCCGTCGCGGCGCTCACCGAGTATGGGTTGACTCGGGGGAGCTGGCTGACGGTGATCAGGCTTGCCAAGTGTGGTCCCTGGCATCACGGAGGATGGGATCCGATTCCAGAGCGCTTGAGCTGTCGAGCCGAAGACGTGAGCTGGGCCGTGCCGGCGAACCAAGGGGAGAGTGGGTCTTTTGTTTGATTTTTTCAGCCTCGACTTCGTCTATTACCCGGTGTCGTGGATTATGTGGGTCTGGTACAAGCTGTTCGCGTTCGTGCTGGGGCCGTCCAACTTCTTCGCGTGGGCGCTATCGGTGATGTTCTTGGTCTTCACGCTGCGCGCGTTGCTGTACAAGCCATTTGTGCGTCAGATCCGTACCACTCGGCAGATGCAAGAACTGCAGCCGCAGATCAAGGCACTGCAGAAAAAGTACGGCAAGGATCGGCAGCGCATGGCGCTAGAGATGCAAAAGCTGCAACGTGAACACGGGTTCAACCCGATCTTGGGTTGTTTACCGATGCTTGCGCAAATCCCGGTATTTCTGGGTCTATATCACGTGTTGCGGTCGTTCAACCGTACGACGGGCGGTTTCGGACAGCCGCAGCTGTCCGTGGTTGAAAATCGACTGACCGGCAATTACGTGTTTACTCCGACCGATGTTGGTCACTTCTTGGACGCCAACTTGTTTGGGGCTCCGATTGGCGCGTCGATGACACAGCGTGGTGGGTTGGACGCGTTTGTTGACTTCAGCCGGCCCGCCGTGATTGCCGTCGGGGTACCGGTGATGATCCTGGCCGGCATTGCGACCTACTTCAACAGTCGGGCATCGATTGCGCGGCAAAGTCCGGAAGCAGCGGCCAATCCGCAGACCGCGATGATGAATAAGCTTGCGCTCTACATTTTTCCGCTGGGCGTCGTTGTCGGCGGCCCATTTCTTCCGCTCGCGATCATCTTGTACTGGTTTTCCAACAACATTTGGACCTTCGGTCAGCAGCACTACGTATTCGGGACGATCGAAAAAGAGGAAGAGGCCAAGAAGCAGGAGGTTTTGCAACGCCGAGCTGCCAACGCGCCGGCGCCGGGTGCCAAGCCTAAGCGCGCGCCTAAGGTGGCGCGGTCGACAGCCAACGGATCTGAGACAACCGCCGAAAATTCCTCGGGTGACGATGGCACGGGTGCGACGGCGGAGGCCGACAACCAGGCAGCCGAAGGCAAGGGCGGTAAGGAGCCGAGACAACAGGGGAAGCCCACTGCGGCCGATCGCAACAGCGCTGCACCGGACCGTACTCCGCGCCCGGGTGCGCGGCCCAAGAAGCGCAAAAGCTAGAGATGCGTCGTAGCGCAACCAAGCTAGCCGACAGTAGCGATGCAGAGCACCGAGAAAGACACCGGGAAAACAGCGCGAACACCGACCTGTTGGACAAGGGAGAAAGACCATGACTGACGCCGATACCACCGAAGTGGACACCGACAACAAGACAGTGGTTGACGACGGCGCCGAAGACGCCGCTAGGGAAGTCGTTGTGGATGAGAGGGACGATCTAGAAGAGCGTTTGGTTGCCGAGGGTGAGATTGCCGGCGACTATCTCGAGGAGCTGTTGGATCTGCTGGACTTCGACGGTGATATCGATCTAGACGTTGAGGGTAGCCGCGCGGTCGTGAGTATCGACGGCAGTGACGACCTAAAGAAGTTGGTGGGCCGCGGGGGAGAGGTGCTGGATGCATTACAGGAGCTGACCCGGTTGGCAGTGCACCAAAAGACGGGCGTGCGGAGCCGGTTGATGCTTGACATCGCAAGTTGGCGTCGTCGTCGTCGCGAGGAATTGGCGGCGCTAGGAGACAAAGTTGCACGACGGGTGGCCGAGACCGGTGAACGCGAGCAACTCGCGCCGATGACACCGTTCGAGCGCAAGATCGTTCACGATGCGGTGGCGGCGGTTCCGGGTGTGCACAGTGAGAGTGAGGGCGTGGAGCCGTCGCGCCGGGTTGTCGTCCTGCGGGATTAGCCCGTGAGCCGACCGTGATCGCGGCGTAATTCCGGCGCTCAAGTTACAGAGGTGTAGTTCTCTGCGACATGATCACTTGGAACGGCGGGGGTGATCTGGTGAAGAGCGGAGAATGTTTCACGTGAAACATGACACGTCGGACGACCCGAGGTGGACGGGCGGTTATTCCGCGGATGAGGTGACCTCATGTGTTGCCGTGGCTGCATTCGGCGATCGAGCGCAGCTGGCTCGTCGATACGCGTGGTGGCTAGGCACTGCGGGCGTGGAGCGCGGCCTCTTGGGGCCGCGTGAGGCGCACCGCGTGTGGGATCGTCACTTGCTCAACTGCGCGGCGATTGCGGACCTTGTTGACTTGAATCAGCGGGTAGTCGATATTGGCAGCGGCGCCGGGCTTCCCGGAATTCCTTTGGCGATAGCGCGACCAGATCTTCGGCTCGTACTGTTGGAACCTTTACTGCGGCGCAGCGAATTCCTCCACGAGGTGGTGGCCGATCTCGGGCTCTCCGTCGAAGTGGTGCGGGGACGAGCAGAGGAATCCTGGGTGCGGAAAAGGCTTGGCGGCAGCGACGTGGTGGTGTCGAGAGCGGTGGCGACGTTAGACAAACTGACGAAGTGGAGTATGCCACTGCTGAAGCGGGAGGGTCGGATGCTGGCAATGAAGGGCGACCGTGCTGCAGAGGAAGTAGCGAGGTTCCGGCGTGTGATGGCGGTAGCGGGTGCAGTTGATGTCAAGGTTGTCACATGTGGCGCGCACTATTTGCAACCGGCCGCTACCGTGGTGGTGGCGCGACGAGGAAGGTCGACGTGAGGGCTGTTGCGGCCCGCGGGCAGGGGAAGACGCCGAGCCCCGTGTGTTCATCGATGCCGGATACCTCGGCGGCTATCCATAGGGCGGAGGTTGCACGTGTTGTGCCTTCGACGGCCGTTACAGCGCCGTCGGCGCCTGCTATTGCTGCGCTGTCGTCAGGCACAGCGGTTGTAGTCCGAGTGGCGGAGGCGGCTGTGTGCGGGAGCCAGCCGAAGCAGGGCGCGGTGATGCAGGTTTTGCCTACGCAGCCAGCCGATTTGGCGTTGGCGTCTGAAACCACGCACAATCCCACGGTGAATGTTTCACGTGAAACATCGAGCGAACTCGATACCCCAATCGGGGCCGCTGCCGAACGTGCCATGCGTGTCCTCTACAACAGCCACGAGCCGTTGCGCCGGCCGCATCAACGGCGTCTCTTCACCGTCGCCAACCAGAAGGGCGGTGTTGGCAAAACCACCACTGCAGTCAACCTTGCCGCCGCGCTTTCCGTCCAAGGACTCAAGACGCTGGTCATCGATCTGGATCCGCAGGGCAATGCCAGCACCGCATTGGGTATTACCGACCGGCAGTCGGGCACTCCCTCGTCCTACGAGATGCTTATCGGGGAGGTCTCGTTACAACAGGCGGTGCGGCGTAGCCCGCACAGCGAGAGATTGTTCTGTGTGCCGGCCACAATCGATCTGGCCGGAGCAGAGATCGAATTGGTCAGCATGGTCGCACGCGAGAATCGATTGCGTAACGCACTGGCTGACCTCGACACCTTGGATCTCGATTATGTCTTCGTCGACTGTCCGCCGTCACTGGGATTGCTTACCATCAACGCGCTCGTGGCTGCTCCGGAAGTGATGATTCCTATCCAATGCGAGTACTACGCCCTGGAAGGGGTGTCACAGCTGATGCGAAACATCGAGATGGTGAAGGCGCATCTCAACCCAGAACTCGAAGTCACCACAGTCATCCTGACCATGTACGACGGACGGACGAAACTTGCCGATCAGGTGGCCGAGGAGGTCCGTCGCTACTTTGGAAGCAAAGTGTTGCGAACCGTGATTCCGCGTAGCGTCAAGGTTTCTGAGGCGCCGGGCTACAGCATGACAATCATCGATTACGATCCTGGTTCGCGCGGTGCGATGAGCTATCTCGACGCCAGCCGCGAACTGGCCGAGCGTGATCAGTCACCCGCGGGGAGGGGACGATCATGACACAGCCGTCACGTCGGAAAGGCGGTCTGGGCCGCGGACTAGCCTCGTTGATCCCCACCGGTCCCGCCGAAGGAGAATCCGGGCCGGCTACGTTTGGCCCACGGATGGGCTCAGCGACCGCCGATGTTGTCATCGGTGGACCCCTGCCGGACAACACCGCGATGGGCGCCGTGTACCGCGAGGTCGCTACGTCGGATATCGAGGCCAATCCCCGTCAGCCGCGTCAGGTATTCGACGATGAGGCCCTGCAGGAATTGGTGCACTCGATCCGCGAATTCGGGCTCTTGCAGCCGATTGTGGTGCGGGCGGTGGAGGGCACGCGGAGCGGCGCGCGCTACCAGATCGTGATGGGAGAGCGGCGTTGGCGGGCGGCCCAGAAGGCAGGCTTGGCCGCCATCCCCGCCATCGTGCGTGAGACGGGCGACGACAATCTGCTGCGCGACGCCCTGCTGGAAAACATTCACCGGGTCCAACTGAATCCCTTAGAAGAGGCGGCGGCCTACCAGCAACTTCTCGACGAATTCGGTGTCACCCACGACGAACTGGCAGCGCGGATCGGCCGGTCGCGGCCGTTGATAACCAACATGATTCGGTTACTTAAGCTGCCGATTCCCGTGCAGCGGCGAGTTGCTGCGGGGGTGCTGTCCGCCGGCCACGCTCGCGCGCTGCTGTCGCTCGAGGCAGGGGCGGAGGCGCAGGAGGAACTGGCGAGTCGCATCGTTGCCGAGGGGTTGTCGGTGCGGGCCACGGAGGAAGCGGTCACCTTGGCCAACCGAGGAGATGCCGGTACACCGACTCCTCCGCGGCGCAAACCAATCCAGATGCCCGGACTTCAAGACGTTGCTGAACGACTCTCAAATGCGTTCGACACCCGCGTCATGGTCAGCCTTGGCAAACGCAAGGGCAAGATTGTGGTGGAGTTCGGCTCGGTGGACGATCTTCAGCGCATCATCGGGTTGATGACCGAGGCAACGCCCTGAACGGTAACACCGGGAAATTACGTCACTGTGACACTGCCCCCGTTTACCGACCGGAAAAATGGTTGCCGCTGCAGCACGACTCGATGGAGAGCCCCTGTGTATCAAGCGATCTCGGAATATGGTCAGGATATGCAGGCCTGGAGGGTGGTCTGAAGCGGCGGCACGATGTCGCGCATCGGCAGGCACGCCGGTACTGGCCCGATCGCGACCAACTCTCCTATCCTAGAGAGGTTGCTGGTGCACATCAGCCCGGGGGAGAACCGGGCTGTTGATATCGCTGTGCGACACCGCGCCCCGCAAATTGGGTACGGGGAGCGGAGCCGATAGCCGCAGTACCGCACGGAGGCCAGGAGATTAGTGTCTGCTCGTATTACAGCGCTGCGGCTCGAAGCCTTCGAGCAGCTTCCTAAGCACGCGCGCCGCTGCGTGTACTGGGAAGTGGACCCTGCGACCCTGGGGAAAGAGCATTACCTTGCCGACCCCGAATTCGAAAAAGAAGCCTGGCTGTCGATGGTCATGCTGGAGTGGGGTTCGTGCGGACAGGTTGCGATGGCGGGTTCCGGCGACCGCATCGGGGCTGAACCACCCTGCTTGGGGTATGTGTTCTATGCTCCGCCCCGGGCGGTACCGCGGGCCCATCGGTTCCCGACCGCTCCGGTGTCCGCTGATGCGGTGTTGCTGACATCGATGGGCATAGAGCGCGGACAAGCCCCCGATGATCTCCAACACAGCCTGATCGCCCGCGTGATCG
>NZ_VTZN01000192.1 GCF_008370645.1 Mycobacterium simiae | reverse complement strand
CGCCGCGGCCCCGGCTGTTGGGTCGGCGACCAGGCGCAGCATCGCTACCACGTCTGCGACCTCCGGAACGGACAAGAGCCCCGCCAGTCCGACGACTTCAACTGGAAGTCCGCGGGCTCGCAACGCATCGGCGATGGGTGCGGCATCAACGTTTCGGCGCACCAGCACCGCGGCGGTAGGAGGACTGGCCCCGTCCGCCCGGGCGCGCTGGAAGTGCTCCTGCACGTGGTTAACGATCCACTCGCGTTCGGCTTGGATGTCGGGAAGCAAGGCGCACCGAACCGTCCCGGGTGGTGCGTCGCAGCGCGACCGCAACGCGCGCACGGCGACCGAGCGCCGACGCGCCTCGACTGAAATGGCGTTGGCTACGTGCAGCGCTCGCGGCGGGTTACGCCAACTGGTACGCAGCTCTAACACCGGCGCCGGCGAGCCGTCTGAGCGCGGGAAGTCGGTGGAAAACCGCGGCAGGTTCGTCGCCGAGGCGCCGCGCCAGCCGTAGATCGACTGAATCGGGTCACCGACTGCCGTTAACGCCAGCCCGTCATCGACTCCACCGCCGAACAGTGACGCTAGGGCCAGCCGCTGGGAGTGGCCGGTGTCTTGGTATTCGTCGAGCAATACCACCCGGTATTGGTCTCGTAGCAACTGACCGACATGCGGGAACGTGGCTGCCAGTCGTGCGGCCGACGCCATCTGCATGCCGAAATCCATCACCTTTGCGGCTCGCATGCGCTCCCGCAACGCATCGAGCAAAGGCACCAGCTCGGCACGCTCGGTTTGAGTGGCCAGCATCCGCAGCAGCCACAGGCTCGGGCCGCGGTCACGCTGATACGGGCCCGCCGGCAGGGTATGAACCAGTCGTTCCAGCTCAACATGGATATCGCAAAGGTCCCGGGTGTCCACCAGGTGCTCGGCGAGCTGACCCCACAACCGCAGCACCATCGAGGTGACCGCCGCCGGGGTTTTCTCGGTACCCAACGTGCCCCCATACCCACTGACCACCTCAAACGTGAGCTGCCAGAGCTCTGTTTCGCTGAGCAACCTGGTATCGGGCTCGACCGGAAGCAACAAGCCGTAGTCACGCAGCAATGAGCCGGCGAATGCGTGATATGTGCTGACCATCGGGGCACTCCCGACCTCGCATCCAGCCAGGCCCGAGTCGATGCCCGCCAACCGGGCAAGCCGAGACCGCACCCTTCTCAGCAGTTGGCCGGCTGCCTTGCGGGTGAACGTCAGACCCAGCACCTGACCCGGCTCGGCGTAGCCGTTGGCGATCAGCCACACAACCCGCGCCGCCATCGTTTCGGTTTTGCCGGCTCCGGCTCCGGCGATGACCACGAGTGGACCCGGCGGGGCGGCGATCACCGCGGCCTGCTCGACAGTCGGCGGAAAAAGCCCTAACGCACAAGCTAACTCTGCTGGGCTGTACTTCGCTTGGATCATAGCGCCGACCCGTCGCTGTAGGCTGGACAGAACGTCCGTATCGGGCAGTGCGAGCAACCGTCGTTGACGCGGGCGATGAACCGTGACCCGGCCGCCGCCTCGGCAGCCTGCCGGACCAGCTTGCGCCATTGATCACGAGCGGCCGGCGTCATCGGATCCTGCTCGCGTTGCGTGGCTTCGGCTGCCCCACTTTTTCCGGGATACACCAAACGGGCACCACCGGGCTCGTCGCCGGCCGACACCATGCCTTCGGCCACCGCCAGTTGATACATCGCCAGCTGGGCGTGTTGTTGCGCGTCATCTTTGCTGACCGGAGTCTTACCGGTTTTGACGTCAACAATGACCAGTCGACCGGCGCCGTCGCGTTCAAGCCGATCAACGCGCCCGCGCAACCGAATCTCTCCGCCGTCGGCGCGCCGAGCGTCGAGGACTCCGTCCACCTCGACCTCGATGCCGACCTCGGTCAATTCGCCGCGTGTCTGTGCACGCCACTCGACGAACGATTGGAGCATCGCCCGATGGCGGGCAAGCTCATTGGCTGAATACCAAGCCGCACCGAAGGGCAGGTGTTCCCACACCCGGTCCAACCCGGCCAACAATCGCGCCTCATCACTGCCCGGCTCGGCGATGAGCGCGTGCAGCACCGAACCCACGGCGGACCGTAGCTCACGCGGGTTGGTTCCCCCGTGCCGCTCAGCCAGCCAGCGCAACGGGCAATCGTTCAGTGTCTGCAGGGTCGACGGCGTCAAGGTGACGACATCGGCACCGCTGTACAGTGGATCACTGGTGCTGACCGGGATCAGCCCGTGCCAGTCGGCCGGATCAGCACCGGGCACGTCAGCCTTAGCCAGTCGAGCCAATTGCATTGCCGCGCATGCTCGGTCGTTGTCATCGACCGCGCCGTCCGGTGCACACACGACAGCCCGCAGCCCTCCCACCACCGCCGCTGCCGACAATACCCGCGATGCCGAAACAGGCTGCTTCGCAGCCGGTTTACTACCATCGCCGGTCAAGCGGGCAATCTCGAAGAAGAATGCCGACGGCAATCCGTCCTCCTCGCCCCCATCAGCGTCTCCATCCACGGCGGTCACCAGCAACCGGCGCCGGGCCCGGCCCATCGCAGCGACCAGCAACCGACGTTCCTCGGCCAGCAGCGGCGCTCGCGCCGAGGCCGCTTGGCTGACACCGTCAAGCTCATCGAGCAGCCGCTGGGTCGCCAACACGCCGCCCCGCGGAATCGTGTTGGGCCACACCCCGTCCTGCAAACCGGCGATGACCACAAAATCCCACTCGTGTCCAAGCGCCGCGTGGGCGCTTAGTACCCTGACGTGCTCTGTGTCCGGTACCGGCTCTGGGCTTACCCGCGGCAGCCGCAGAGCCGCGACATGCTCGATGAGTCCGCGCAGCGACGCGCCGGACGTCCGGGAAACATACTGGTCAGTGACGTCGAATAGCGCGGCTACCGCTTCTAGGTCCCGCGCCGCCTGGGCACCCGCCGGGCCGCCCCGTTGGTTGGCAGCCAACCAGCGGGTTTGCAGACCTGACCGGTGCCAAGCTGCCCACAGGGTGTAACGCGGGTCCTGACCCTGCCGGTGGCAGCGCGAGGCTGCGGCGAGCACAGCACGCACCCGCCGCAGCGAGCCGGACTGCGGCACCTGCGTTGGATTTTCCAGGGCCAATGTCTGCACGAGCAGGTCACCGAAAGTGCTTGGTGAATCGTCGGCCCGATCGCGCTGCAGTGTCCGGCGCAGCTGCCGAAGCGACACCGGGTCGACACGACCAATGGGCCCGGTGAGCAGCGCCAGTGCTTGGTCGCCGTCGAGCCCGTCAGCGGTGGCGGCCAGAACGGTGAGCAGCGCACCTGCCGCAGGCTCTTCCGACAGCGAGCCCCCGATTGCACGTGTTTGCACCGGAACACCGGCAGCAGCCAGCATGCGCGGCAGCCGCGCGGCGGCCGGCTGTACCGATCGGACTATCACCGCCATCTGCGACCATGGCACCCCGTCGATAAGGTGCGCTCGACGCAGCGCGTCGCAGATTATGGCCTCCTCGGCGTGCGCAGAAGCGGCCAGGCGCGCGGTAACCGATCCGTCCTCGCCTCCGCTGCCCTCGATGTGTTTTCCGGAACTGGCACCCGGCAGCCGGCCGGCGATGCCACTGACCGCACGTGCCACGGCGGGAGCGCAGCGATGCGATGTCGGCAACGTCACCGTCGCCGAAGCGCCGCCCTGGGGGCACCACTCGCTGGCGGCACACAACCCGGCGGAGTCGCCGCCCCGAAAGCCAAACACGGCCTGGTGTGGGTCTCCGGCGACCAGGGCAAGGTCGGTGCCCACTGCCAGCGCCCGAACCAGTCGCGATGCCTGCGGATCGAGTTGCTGAGCGTCATCGACTAGTAGGAGCCGGATCCGGGCCCGCTCGGTGGCCAGTAACTCGGGATCGACCGCGAGAGCTTCCAATGCTGCCCCGACAAGTTCGGCGGCACCCAGTGCAGGCGCCGTGGCTTGGGGCGCTGCCATCCCCACCGCCGCGCGCAGCAACATCACCTGCTCGTACCGGCGGGCGAATCGGCCGGCGGCGGTCCACTCCGGACGCCCGCACCGGCGGCCCAGTTGCTCTAACTCCGGCGGATCCACGCCCCGTTCGGTGCAGCGCGCCAAGAGGCTTCGCAGCTCGTTGGCGAATCCGGCGGTACTCAACGCGGGCCACAGGTGGCGGGGCCAATCAGAGCCGGCGGTCGGTCCGTCTTCGAGGTCACCGGCGAGCAGCTCGCGGATGATCGCATCTTGTTCGGCACCGGTGAGCAGCCGTGGCGGCGCGTCTCCAGCGCGCTCTGCAGCCCGTCGCAACACCGCGTATGCATAGCTGTGCACCGTGCGCACCAGCGGCTCGCGGACCGCGATCCGGCCGGACGCGGTAGCGCTGGATCGCAGCAACGCCGTCGTCAGTGAACTACGTGCCCGAATCCCAAGCCGGCCGGCACCGGTAAGCAGCAGAACCGATGCCGGATCGGCACCCGAGGCAATATGGGCAACCGCAGCCTCCACCAGCAAGCTGCTCTTCCCAGTGCCGGGTCCGCCTACGATGCGCACCAATCCCCGCAACCCTGGCCTCAAGACCGCACGCGCCTCGGCGCCCCAACAAAATGACATGGCGGCATGCAATCACGAGGCACTGACAAGCCGCTCCCGCCCATTCCTGGCAGGGCGGCCGAGTGTGGGAAAGGTTCAATCGCGACACAGCAAGGCAACTCAGGCCGAAGTCTTATTGTTCTGAACGCAGGCGACGCGGTCGTAATCGCTACGCGCCCAACGTCAACCGACAGCCTCCCGGCAATCCTCAGCCCAACCACGACGGGTGGCATTGCGCTGCAGTTCCGGACTCAGTCGCGCGTCAGCCTTGGCGACGGACGGCGCGGAGACCGCAAGCTCAAAGCTGTTGATCCGGCGCCAGGGCTTCGATCCTGTAGGGTCGAGACTCACGTCCAGGAACAGCTGCCGACTGAACGCCCCGTGCGGCCGCTCAGCCGCTGCCATCTCGTGGCCGGTCAATCTCAAACCGGCGACTCAGCATGAGAACGGATCGGCAGTTGTCGTGTGGTGCGCCACTAGCTGGAGATAGTCGAGTGACTACTGTGGAAGCGTTGGAAGACCGGAGGTCGCCAACGCGCAGCGGCACCGCGACAACGCCAAGCGGAGGAGCTGGCCGGCCAGATGGCGCCAAGCTACGGCAGGAGTATCGATGATGGGCAATGCCGACGTAGTCGGTCCACAGGATCCGGTGCCTGAAGCGGACGCCGCAGACCAGCACCGCGCCGTGGATTTCGACGACGAAGCTGGTCTTGACACCGTCTACCTGAGCGACGCCAAGGATCGCGAGGCCAACGAAGCAGACGTGATCGATCAGGCCTACATCGTTCCACTTTCCGACGACAACCCGGATATCGATCGCTAGCCTTCGCGCATCGGACAGCAGTCCGACGATAGCCGACGACATGACCTGGCACCATCGACACGTGACCACCGACCTGCATGTGCATCGTTTCGGCCCGTCCGACCCCGTCCAGGTGCTGGCCATCCACGGAGTGACCGAGCACGGGCAGTCCTGGCAACTCCTGGCCGACCACTTGCCCGAAGTCAGTATCGCCGCACCCGATCTGCTGGGTCACGGCAGATCATCGTGGGCCGCACCATGGACTATCGACGCCAATGTTTCCGCCCTGGTCGCCTTGCTGGAGGATCAGTCCGGCGGCCCAGTGGTGGTGGCCGGGCACTCGTTTGGAGGCGCTGTCGGGCTGCGGCTCGCAGCTACCCGGCCGGACCTGGTAGCAGCGCTGGTCCTGCTGGACCCCGCAGTCGGCTTGGACGGTGAGCGGGTACGCGAAGTGGTCGATGCGATGGTGGCCTTCCCCGACTACCTGGACCCTGCCGAGGCCCGCGCGGAAAAGGCGTTCGGCGCCTGGGCGGACGTGGAGCCCGCCGTGCTCGACGCAGAACTCGATCAACACCTCATCGCGTTGCCGACCGGACGGTATACCTGGCGGATGAGCCTGCCGGCAATGGTGTGCTATTGGAGCGAACTCGCCCGTGACATCGCGCTGCCTCAGGCAGGGACTACGACAACGCTGGTACGCGCGGTAAGGGCCGATCCGGGATATGTCAGCGACGAGCTCATCGCAGCGCTGAGGCAACGACTGGGAGCCGATTTGGCCGTGCTGGACTTCGAGTGCGGACACATGGTGCCCCAGGCCAAGCCGACCGAGGTGGCCGCGCTGATCCGCGCACAGCTCCGCGGGCCATAACCATGGCGCCGGTGACCGACCAGCAAATCGAGCGGGTGCGCTTGCTCGTGGCAGCAATTCCGCCCGGGCGGGTGGCTACCTACGGTGACATCGCCTCTGTCGCAGGACTTTCCAGCCCACGCATAGTTGGCTGGATCATGCGAACCGACTCCGCGGATCTGCCTTGGCACCGGGTGATAACCGCCTCGGGCCGCCCGGCACGGCATCTGACCACCCGGCAGCTGGAGCTGTTGCGAGCCGAAGGTGTCCTCAGCGTCGACGGCAGAGTTGCACTCGGCCCGGTGCGTTACAAATTCCCGCCCGACGTCTAAAGCGCCAGACGAACCAGCGCCGCAGTGCGGGCCAGACCCGGAAATACCTCGGCAGTCGAACGTGGGTGCAGCGCGTGCACCGCTAACCGGAATATCAAGGCGCGCAACAACATCTGCGGCCATTCCGGAAGCACGCTCCACCGCTCGATCAGGCCGTCGTCAGCCTCACCCCAAGACAGCGCGTCGACCACGGCGACTCCTGCTGCCCAGGACGCGGGCCGCCAATACGGGGTAATGTCGGTGATCCCAGGCGCTGCGGTACCAACGAAAAGCACTGTGCCGTATAGATCTCCATGCACTACCTGGTTCGGGCTACGAGTCGGCTTGCGCAATGTTGCGAGCTGGGTTATGAGATCGATTGATCGCTCGGCATCAGCCGTCGCCGGAGCCGTCCGCGCCCCAGGGGGAATCGACTGCAGCGGGCGCTCTTCCCAGGCGGCACGGTCGGCGGCGATGAAAACGTCGACGTCTGCCCAAGGCGTAGTAGGGCCCTGGGTCAGGAACCGCGGCCGTTCCAACTTGCCAGTGGCTTCGTGCAAGCGCACCGCCGCCGAGACAACTTCATCGTGGCGTGGCTCTGGGGTGCCAGCGACGAAAGTGTCTGCCCGCCATCCGGAAACCACGTAGCGTCCGTCCGTCGAGCGGACCGGACGGGCCAGGCGCACCCCGTCGACAAACAACGTCTCCCGCACGCGGGCCGACCAAGCCGCGCGTGCGTGGTCGGCCACCGTCGACAACACGACTTCGCCGCATCGCCAGCCACCTTCCCAGCTGGCACCCAAATAGGCGGGTTGCACACCGGTCAAGCCAAACGCCGCCAGCACGTGCTCGGGCAGCGGCTCGACACTCACATGGGTCAGCCTAGTCGGGCGCCCCGTCACATCCGAGCGGGTCTACACGACCCGCTGCGGGCCGTCCCGCGTGGCGGTCCTGAATGGGGCCTTAGTACACCATCATGTCCGGCTGCATCTGCTTGGCCCATGCCATGATCCCACCCTGCAAGTGGACCGCGTCGGAGAATCCGGCCTTCTTCACCGCGGCCAACGCCTCTGCCGAGCGCACACCGGTCTTGCAGTACAGCACGGTGATGCGGTCCTGGGGCAACTTCGCCAGTCCCTCGCCCGAACTGAGCACCGATTTCGGAATCAGCTGGGCACCAGCAATGTGCACGATGTCCCACTCCACCTGCTCACGGACGTCGATCAGAGCCAGCTTTTGGCCTGAGTCCATCATCTCGCGCAATTCCTGCGGAGTGATGGTGGAGCCGGCAGCCGCGTGCGCGACATCGTCGGACACCGCGCCACAAAACTGCTCGTAATCCACCAGCCCGGTAATCGTGGGAGTCGACGGGTCCTTACGGATCTTGATCGTGCGGTAGGTCATCTCCAGCGCGTCGTAGACCAGCAAGCGGCCCAGCAATGTCTCACCGAGCCCGGTGATCAGCTTGATCGCCTCGGTGCCCATGACCGACGCAATCGAGGCGCAGATAATGCCCAGCACCCCGCCTTCGGCACACGACGGCACCATGCCAGGCGGCGGCGGCTCCGGGTACAGGTCGCGATAGTTCAGACCGAGCCCGTTGGGCGCATCCTCCCAGAACACCGACGCCTGGCCCTCGAAACGATAGATCGATCCCCAAACATAAGGTTTGCCGGCAAGTACGGCGGCGTCGTTGACCAAATACCTGGTGGCGAAATTGTCCGTGCCGTCCAAGATCAGGTCGTACTGCGTGAACAAATCGACAGCGTTGCTAGGTTCCAGCCTGAACTCGTGCAGTCGCACCTCAACCAGCGGGTTGATCACAGCGATCGACTCGCGCGCCGATTGAGCCTTGGAGCGCCCGACGTCAGCAATGCCATGAATGATTTGCCGCTGCAGGTTCGACTCGTCGACGACGTCGAAGTCGACGACACCAAGCGTGCCGACTCCGGCAGCAGCCAGATACAGCAACGTTGGCGATCCGAGTCCGCCAGCACCGATCACCAGCACCCGCGCGTTCTTGAGTCGCCGCTGCCCCTCCACACCCAGATCGGGAATGATGAGATGGCGACTATAACGGGCCACCTCTTCACGGCTCAGCGCTTCTGCGGGCGCAACCAATGGTGGCAGCGATGTTGACACCAAACATCTCCTCGGTGATCTTCGCAACTCAACGCCTGATGTGCGTCATCTTCACCATCACAGCAGTTACGCGCCTCGGCGGCAATCACCCCGCAAC
>NZ_VTZN01000191.1 GCF_008370645.1 Mycobacterium simiae | reverse complement strand
TCGGGATTCGGGGGCGCCGGTTAAAACGCGGGTAAAACGTAATTTAAACAATGGCGAATTTGCACCAATGTGCGAATTGCCTTCTAATCAATTCTTCCAACAATGGCAGTCGACCCGATTAAAGAATGGTTCGTTCCGGCGTACCCCCCTACCCTATGCACGCAGGTAGGCCATAGCCCCGAGGTACCCCCCACCCCTGTCGTGACCTGCGCAAATGTGGCTAACGCTGATAACGCTCTGACCTGCTGTTATGATTTTTTAAGCAAACGGTCAAGGGGAGACGAGCGCTCGCCCCCGATCTATCTACCTGCGAAAAAAAGAAAAACGGGGTCCAACAGGGCCCGTATACCCCCCTCGTTTCAGCCCGCCCGTGCCCGACAGTGCCTGCTGTACAACAGAATTGGTGGGGGTATACGCGAATTACCTTGTGGCGCAATTAAATTCGAGCCATTGGTGTTCAGCTTTTCGGCATCTTATGTTCCTCCGCATCCCCTCACCAACGCCGAGTGGCCAGAACCTCCAAAAATGCCAGACCCGTACACGCAGCGAATCGGAGAACTGGCCGTCTCCACCTGGGCCGTTGGCCAAAAAGTGAGAGTCTCGCTTCGGGGTTGGTTGCTGTCGGCCGCAATGGGCTAAGCGGACTGCCCCTCGGCCAGCTTGTGGATGGCCCACTGGTTAAGGGAGAGGTTGCGTTCAGCAGCCTCAATGGTGAGGCGCTTGTGCAGCTCGGGTGAAGTGCGCACCATGACCTTGCCGCTGTAATGGCGGTCGGACAGTGGCTGAGGGGGCCGCTCACCTTCGGTGTACATGTCCTTCACGACGTCGGCGACGAGGTGGGCGATACCGCTGATGGCTCCTACTGGGTTTTGGTCGAGCCATGACAGCGATGGGAACTCCACGCAAAGGCCGACCCACTCCCCGTCTTCGGGGGACCACTCGACTCGGTAGGTGTAGTGGTACTCGTTCACCGGCCCTCTCCTTCCTCCATGGCGTTCAGCTTGTCGATAGCGGCCAAGACCTGCTTGACCTGGTATGCCTTCGCCTTCCCTCCCTTGTTCTGAATGTTGACGCGCGGGTCCCCGGCCCACCTCATCTTGAAGACGATGTGACTTCCCCCTGTTTGGCGGGGAATTCCGAAGTGATGACGACAGACCATCTCAACGTCTGCGAAGTCGACGTTCGATGGGTTTTCCCGCATCTGAGCCTCGGCTTTGGCGACTCGATCCGTCACCGCTTAATGCTAGCGCATGTGCTAGCACTTTGCACGGAAGAGAGTCCCCGTCTAGCAGCCACCAGAACGGCTGTTTAGGTGCGCAATGAGCCGCCCACAGATGGGCCGAGCTGCTTGAAATCCTGCGCTTACGCTGCTATCGACATCACGCAATCGTGGATGCGTGACGCGCCGTACGTGATGAATGCCCGGAAACTTTCGCGGCGCCGGGAAAAAAATGCAGCGGCCCCATGACTCACTCGGGAAGTCTGAGCCGGTCAATCGCCTCGATCCGCCGGTCGTCTGTGACCTCGGTATATATCGCGGTTGATGCCAGATTCGAGTGTCGCAGCAGTGTTTGCGCGGTGCGCAGGTCGGCACCGCTGGTGACGAGGTTGGTCCCGTACCAGTGCCGGAGCCGGTGCGCTCCGCCATCGGGGATATCGGCCCGGCGCATGGCGTCGCAGATCGTCATGCTGACCACCTGGCCGCGTATGTGCTGGCCTGGCCGGGTGGAGTTGGACGGGAACCACCAGCCCCGCCGGGGCATCGACTCGGCGCTGTCGAGGATGAGCGGATGCAAGGGGGATCGTTGCGCCGTGGCCACCCTTGCCGACGACGTGCAGGGTGCGGGCGTCGATGTCGACGTCTTGCCCGCGAACCTTGGCGATCTCGTGGGCGCGCAGGCCGGCGAACGCCGCGAGCAGGATCATCATGCGCGTCTTGCGGCGCAGACGCATTGCCGCTGCTGCTCCTGACAAGCTTGAGCGCGCTCACCGGTCACCCCACGCGCACGCCGCGGCGGCGCGCATCTCGTCGTCGTCCACCGCGGTGTAGCGCTCCGTGGTCCCGATCGACTCGTGTCCTAAGAGCTGCTGCACCGCACGTAGGTTGCGGGTGCCGCGATAGGCGCGTGAGGCGAAACGATGTCTCAGGGCATGCATCGTGTAGCCGTCCGGCAGTGCCCGCGACACCAACAGCCCGACCCAGCTCGGCGTCAGGTGATCGCCGGTGCCGTCAGCGAATAACCATCCCGTCGCCGGGGCACCGGGGGTATGCCCGGCGGCACCGAGCCGGATGAGCGCGGCCAGGTCCTCGGCCACGGGCACCACGCGCTGCTTGCCACCCTTGCCATGCACGAGCAACTGAGCCCCGCCGAAGCTCTCAGTCAGATCGGCGGTATGCACGCGGGCAACCTCGACCAGAGTTGCCGCAAGTTGGCGAGCCTGCTCCGCGGTCAGCGATTCGTCGCCCTCGGTGTAGGCGATCAGCCGCTCAACCCGTCCGTCGTTGAACTGAAACCCGCATACGGCGACCGAGCCGCCTTCGCCAACCTCCCGGCTCCACGACGTGAACAGACGCTGATAGACCCCATCGCCCCACTCCATCCAGCCGTGGATAGTGACGGCGTCGGCCGGCGGCGCGACGTCGGCGAGCACCATCTTGGCGACGTTCAGCTCTGCCATCTTCCGTGCGACATTCAAGACACCCTCTGATCGGGTATGCCCGTCCTCCGGAGGGGGCCAGTGGGAGGCCGCGCGCTCGAAATCCTCGACCTGGGCAACCTGCTCCGGTGTCAACTGGTCGGCCAGATCGCGCCAGGTCGTCGCGGTGTTGTCGGGCGTGGTGGTCATCGTGTCGCCCACCCGTCCAGCTCGCCTGCGGCGATGATCAGCGCGGCGGCCAGCTCGCGGGCCTGCCGGGCGCTCAAAGCCTCGCAGCCTGCCTCGACCTGCACCGAGGGGCGGTCGAGCGCACCCTGGTCGAGGGAGCCGTCGGCGTATTGGATGGCCTGCGCCCACACTTGGATGTCGCTGTTGCCTTCGACGCCGCGGGTGATGCCGTTGATCACCCGGTAGGGCCGGTCGCTGTTGGTGCCCGACCACAAGTCGGCGTACACGGCGCCGGGAGGCAGGGGGATGTCGGGCAGTTGGCACCCGCTGGGTGTCGGGTCGCTGGTGGTGGGTGTGGTGGTCATGGTTGGGCTCCATTCGATATCGGAGCCATCGCCGCCAACCCTAGTTGCGCGAATCTTGTGCGAAAACACATTTGCGCTGGTCAAATAGTGCCCCCGGCAGGATTCGAACCTGCGGCCTTCTGCTCCGGAGGCAGACGCTCTATCCCCTGAGCTACGGGGGCGCACCACAACCTGCTGCGCCATTGGGGCTTGAACAAGCACGCACAGACTAGCGCATCGCGGACATCGAACTATCACCGCAATGGATTCGGGACGCAGGCACCCCAGACCATAGGATGGATGTTCGTGACCCCCGCCGACCTGGCTGAGCTGCTCAAAGACGCCGCAACAACGGTGCTTGCCGAGCACGGACTCGACGTGGCCATGGTACCGCCGTCCGCCATCGTGGAGCGGCCACGCAATCCCGAACACGGCGACTACGCCAGCAATTTGGCGCTGCAACTCGCCAAGAAGGTCGGCGTCAACCCGCGCGAGCTGGCGGGCTGGCTGGCCGAGGCGCTGACGAAAGCTGCGGGTATCGCCTCGGCCGAGGTAGCCGGACCCGGCTTCATCAACATGCGCTTGGAAGCTTCGGCACAGGCCCAGATCGTCCAGAACGTCATTGATGCCGGCGACCACTTCGGCCATTCCAAGCTGCTCGCCGGGCTCAGGGTCAACTTGGAATTCGTCTCGGCCAACCCCACCGGACCGATCCACATTGGCGGCACCCGCTGGGCCGCCGTCGGCGACGCGCTGGGTCGCCTGCTGTCGACGCAAGGCGCTGAGGTGGTGCGCGAATACTATTTCAACGACCACGGCGCCCAAATCGACCGCTTCGCCAACTCCCTGATCGCAGCGGCCAAAGGTGAGCCCGCCCCGGCCGATGGCTATGCCGGTACCTACATCACCGACATCGCCGCCCAGGTCATGCAGAAGGCTCCCGATGCGCTGAGTTTGCCCGAACCCGAGATGCACGAAACCTTCCGGGAGATCGGCGTCGACCTGATGTTCGCCCACATCAAGCAGTCGTTGCACGAGTTCGGCACCGACTTCGACGCCTACACTCACGAAGACTCGATGCACACCAGTGGCCGCGTCGAGCAAGCCATCACCAGGCTTCGTGAGACCGGCAACATCTACGAGAAAGACGGCGCAACGTGGTTGCGCGCCAGTGCTTTTGGTGATGACAAAGACCGCGTCGTGATCAAGAGCGACGGCAAACCCGCCTATATCGCCGGCGATCTGGCCTACTACCTGGACAAACGGCAACGCGGTTTCGACCTGTGCATCTACATGCTCGGTGCCGATCACCACGGATACATCGCCCGGCTCAAGGCCGCCGCGGCTGCCTTCGGTGAGGACCCGGCGACGGCCGAGGTCCTCATCGGGCAAATGGTCAATCTGGTCCGCGACGGGCAGCCGGTCCGCATGAGTAAGCGCGCCGGAACCGTCATCACCCTTGACGACCTGGTCGAAGCACTCGGCGTGGACGCCGCGCGCTACAGCCTGATCCGCTCATCGGTGGACACCGCCATCGACATCGACCTGGAGCTGTGGTCTTCGGCGTCGAATGAAAACCCGGTCTATTACGTGCAATACGCGCATGCCCGGCTCTGCGCGCTGGCTCGCAACGCCGCCGAACTCGGGCTGGTCCCCGACACCGCGCACCTCGAACTACTCAGCCACGACAAAGAGGGCGCGCTGCTGCGCACCATAAGCGAGTTCCCTCGGGTACTAGAAACCGCGGCCACCCTGCGCGAACCGCATCGGGTGTGCCGCTACCTGGAAGACCTTGCCGGTGATTACCACCGGTTCTATGACTCTTGTCGGGTACTGCCTCAAGGTGACGAGCTGCCGACGGAACTGCACTCAGCCCGCCTGGCGCTGTGCCAGGCCACCCGTCAGGTCATCGCCAACGGGCTGGCGATACTCGCGGTCAGCGCCCCGGAGCGCATGTGAACGTCCATCCCGCCGGCCCCCGGCACGCCGAAGAGACCCGACCCGCTGCCGGCCCATTGCGCCCGCAGTCAGTCGACGAGCTGCTGGGATTGGCGTCGAACGTGTGGCCACGCAACACATTTCGCGGGGAAAACGGGGTGGCCGGCATTGCCGGAGTCGCGCTCACCGACCTCGCCCAGGAGTACGGGACTCCGCTGTTCGTCATCGACGAAGACGATTTTCGCTCGCGCTGCCGAGAGATCGCCGCGGCATTCGGCGGCGGGCGCAACGTCTACTACGCCGCCAAGGCCTTCCTGTGCAGTGAGATCGCGCGCTGGGTCGACGAAGAAGGCCTGTCGCTGGACGTGTCCACTGGTGGAGAACTGGCCGTCGCGCTGCACGCGGGCTTTCCACCAGAGCGAATGACCCTGCATGGCAACAACAAGTCGGTCGCGGAGCTGACTACCGCGGTGAAAGCCGGTGTGGGCCACCTTGTCTTGGATTCGATGATCGAAATTGACCGGTTGGATGCCATCGCGGGCGAAGCAGGCATCGTTCAAGACGTCCTGGTGCGTGTCACCGTGGGGGTCGAGGCACATACTCACGAGTTCATCTCCACCGCACACGAAGATCAGAAGTTCGGGCTGTCGGTGGCCAGCGGAGCGGCGAAGGCGGCGGTGCGCCGAGTCCTCGGCACCGATCACTTGCGACTTGTCGGGTTGCACAGTCATATCGGTTCGCAGATCTTCGATGTCGCCGGGTTCGAGATCGCCGCGCATCGGGTCATCGGGCTGCTACGGGAGATTGTCGGCGAATTCGGTCCGGAAAAAACTGCCCAGCTCACGATCGTCGACCTCGGCGGCGGGCTGGGTATCTCCTACTTGGCATCCGATGATCCGCCGCCGATATCCGAACTGGCGGCCAAGCTGAGTCGCATTGTGAGCAACGAATCAGCGGCCGTGGGGCTGCCCACACCCACGCTGGTGGTCGAGCCTGGACGCGCCATCGCCGGCCCGGGCACCATCACACTGTATGAAGTCGGCACCGTCAAGGATGTCGACATCAGCGCCACCGCGAACCGGCGCTACGTCAGCGTGGACGGCGGCATGAGCGACAACGTCCGCACCGCTCTCTACGCCGCGCAATATGACGTGCGACTGGTTTCCAGAACCAGCGATGCCCCCGCGGCGCTAGCCAGAATCGTCGGAAAGCATTGCGAAAGCGGCGATATTATCGTGCGAGACACGTGGGTTCCCGACGACATACGCCCCGGCGACCTTGTCGCGGTAGCCGCTACCGGCGCCTACTGCTACGCGCTGTCGAGTCGTTACAACATGATTGGCCGTCCCGCCGTAGTGGCGGTGCGCGCGGGTGAGGCCCGCCTGATCCTGCGCCGGGAGACGGTCGAGGATCTGCTGAGTCTGGAGGTGAGGTGAGCGGTGCCGGGTAACGAAAAGCCGGTCGGCGTAGCAGTACTCGGTCTGGGCAACGTCGGCAGCGAAGTTGTCCGCATCATCGAGGAAAGCGCTGACGACCTCGCGGCTCGAGTTGGCGCCCCGCTGGTGCTGCGTGGCGTGGGAGTTCGGCGGGTGGCAGCCGACCGCGGCGTGCCGGTCGAGCTGTTGACCGACAACATCGAAGAACTCGCCTCCCGTGCCGACGTCGACATCGTCGTCGAAGTGATGGGACCGGTAGAACCGGCCCGCAAGGCGATCCTTACCGCACTCGAGCACGGGAAGTCCGTCGTCACCGCAAACAAAGCGCTGCTCTCCACGTCCACCGGGGAACTGGCGCAAGCCGCTGAAAGCGCGCATGTCGACCTCTATTTCGAGGCGGCTGTGGCCGGGGCAATACCGGTGATTCGCCCGCTGACGCAATCGCTGGCCGGTGATACGGTGCTGCGGGTCGCCGGCATCGTCAACGGCACCACCAACTACATCCTCTCGGCGATGGACAGCACGGGCGCCGACTACCAAACCGCGCTGGCCGAGGCCAGCGCGCTCGGGTACGCCGAAGCCGACCCCACCGCCGACGTCGATGGCTTCGACGCCGCGGCCAAGGCCGCGATCCTGGCATCCATCGCCTTCCACACTCGGGTGACCGCCGATGACGTGTATCGCGAAGGCATCACCAAGGTCACTCCTGCCGACTTTGAATCAGCCCACGCCCTCGGCTGCACCATCAAGTTGCTGTCGATCTGCGAGCGCATCATCACCGATGAAGGGCAACAACGAGTTTCGGCTCGCGTCTACCCGGCGCTGGTGCCCCTGTCGCATCCACTTGCCACGGTCAGCGGCGCATTCAACGCCGTAGTGGTCGAGGCCGCCGCGGCCGGGCGACTGATGTTCTACGGCCAAGGCGCCGGCGGTGCGCCCACTGCGTCGGCGGTAACTGGCGACTTGGTAATGGCCGCGCGTAACCGGGTGCTGGGCAGCCGCGGGCCACGTGAATCCAAGTATGCTCAACTTCCTGTGGCACCAATGGGTTTCATCTCGACCCGCTACTACGTCAGCATGAACGTGGCCGACAAGGCTGGCGTGCTGTCTTCGGTGGCGGCCGAATTCGCCAAACGCGATGTCAGCATCGCCGAGGTACGCCAGGAGGGCGTGGTCGACGAAGATGGCCATCGGGTCGGGGCGCGCATTGTGGTGGTCACCCACCTGGCCACCGACGCCGCTCTATCGGAAACCGTTGAAGCACTGGCCGACTTGGATGTCGTGCAGGCGGTGGCAAGCGTGCTTCGAATGGAAGGAACCGACCTGTGAGCGCCCCGCGGACAGCCACCCACCTGCCTTGGCCCGGCGTGATCGCCGCATACCGTGATCGATTGCCGGTGGGCGACGACTGGACACCCGTCACGCTGCTCGAGGGTGGTACTCCGCTGATCGCGGCGCCCAGGCTCTCCGAACAGACTGGTTGCACAATCCATCTCAAGGTCGAGGGCCTCAACCCCACCGGGTCGTTCAAGGACCGGGGCATGACGATGGCGGTCACCGATGCGCTGGCCCGCGGGCAGCAGGCCGTGTTGTGCGCGTCAACCGGAAACACCTCGGCATCAGCTGCGGCCTACGCGGCCCGCGCCGGCATTACCTGTGCGGTGCTAATCCCCCAAGGCAAAATTGCGATGGGCAAGTTGGCGCAGGCGGTCATGCACGGCGCCAAGATCGTCCAGATCGACGGCAACTTCGATGACTGCCTGGAGCTGGCCCGCAAGATGGCCGCCGATTTCCCGACGATCTCGTTGGTCAACTCGGTCAACCCGGTGCGCATTGAGGGCCAGAAGACGGCGGCTTTCGAGATCGTGGATGCGTTGGGCGCCGCGCCCGACGTGCATGCCCTTCCCGTCGGCAACGCCGGCAACATCACCGCATATTGGAAGGGCTATACCGAGTATCACCGCGAAGGCGTGATCGACACGCTGCCCCGCATGCTCGGCACTCAGGCAGCAGGTGCGGCGCCGCTGGTGCTGGGTGAGCCGGTGAGTCATCCAGAAACGATCGCCACCGCAATCCGCATCGGCGCGCCCGCGTCGTGGACGTCGGCCGTGGAGGCGCAGCAGCAGTCCCTGGGCCGCTTCCTGGCCGCCACTGACGACGAGATTCTAGCCGCGTATCACTTGGTGGCCCAGGCTGAAGGCGTCTTCGTGGAACCCGCGTCAGCGGCCAGTATCGCCGGGCTACTCAAAGCCATTGACGATGGTTGGGTGGCGCGCGGGTCGACCGTGGTGTGCACGGTGACTGGCAATGGTCTCAAGGACCCCGATACGGCGCTCCGGGACATGCCAACGGTATCCGCGCTGCCGGTCGATCCCGTTCTCGTCGTCGAACAACTGGGGCTGGCCTA
>NZ_VTZN01000190.1 GCF_008370645.1 Mycobacterium simiae | reverse complement strand
TCCGATTGACTGACCGGCTGCCATCTCGCCAATCACCTGTCCATCGGCAGTGATGGCCGCGAACCGCCCAGAGTCAACGATATAGATGGCATCCGATAGGTCTCCCGCATGAAAGAGCCACTCGTTGGCGGGGACCTGGTGGCGCTCCACCACGCTCGAAAGTTGAGCGAGTTGTTCGTCATCGATGTCCGCGAGTATCGAAAGGCTCCGGAGCGCGGTTCGTTTGTCAGCCGCACGCCGTTGGGGATTGCGCCGTTGCTCGCTCATGGGGTGCGGCTCCTAATACTCGGACTCGCAACAGGACTCGTGAGGCGCTCCGCCCCGCCTGGCCGCCACACCACGTTCTTGGACTTATTGGCAACTCCGCACGTGATGCGCCGATTCGCGCCTGCCGCCTGCCGAGCACGGCTAATTGCCAGCGCGTTCAACAAGGAGGTTTGTTTCGTCGCTGCGGTACTCATCCGTCGGCTACGGGTTGTCAACAACGGCCAGGCAGTGGTGGAAGACGTCGTAGCCCGGGACCGCGGCATTGTCCACGCTAATCGCCGTCGCGCAGGTGTCGACGTAGCTGAAAAGCGTTGACCACCGGGCATGTTACTTGTCTCCGAGGCGATAACGATAGCGCTTTGCGATAGCCGCGAGAGCTCCTGGCGACGAGGAGTTCTTCCCGGCGAAGGACATCGCCATGCGCTCGACGAGGCGATGATTTGAATCGACTATGTTGTCGACCGACTCATGCGAGGTTATCGCGCCCGCGATCCAGAGATTTCTGCGTCCCTGGCACCGCTCCATCCTTTCGACAGCGCCGCCGCGAATCGCGTCGGGCTGCAGCTGAGGCGAGTATTTCCAGCGGCATTGGCGCAGCACGCTGTTGACCGCGCCGCCCTCATCGATAACGTCCTTCTCGAGTTGGCCGAGCAACTCTGCGTCAGTCTGGCCGCTCTCGCCGTATTGATAGCAAACGTAGAGATCCGGGCGAGTTTGAGACCGGGCCCGAGCAACTGGAGATTTGTCACCCGTTCGACGCGCTACGACAACCTGTCCCTTCGCGATGGCACTGCTGTCCTGCAAGCGGCTCGCCCAGCACTTTGTGTCGATGCCACGGAACCACCCCGTGGCATCCACGAGCGTGGAGACATACGACCGCCATCGCAGTGTTTCGCCGTCGATCGGATAGGCCTTGCGCTCTGTCTCATCGAACGGAAACCAGCCAGCAGCTTCGTCAAGTGGTGTGGAGATGACAAGGTGATCGAATGCGAAATCGCCCCGATCGGTGTGAACGACGAACTCGTGCTCGCGTCGGTCGACGGAGAGCACCGCATGTCGGAGGCGAACGTCGAGTTGGCCGGCAAGGTAGTACCACAGCGAAAGCCACCCAGGCGTGGGCTCGATCACTTTCTTCATGATGCCGGAGAGAAGCAGCGACGGCATATTCCAGCGCAGCCCGTAGAGTGCCGGGACGGTGTCGAGTGATCCGTAGCCCATGGCGCCCATCGAGCGGCATGCGAACCTGGCAACCATATCGAGTTCTCGGTGTGCCAGCCACATGCCAAACGGCTCAGCCACTTCATCTACCATGGGGCGACCTGCCGTCCCTGGCGCGTCGCTCGGCGCGCCACGCAGATCCCAGTTGTGAAAGATTAGCCAGTCGGCGAGATACCGTTTGAGCTGGATGACGGTGCCCAAGATTCTGGCCTTGCGTCCCAGCACATAGTTTTTGAAATCCAAAACGTCGTCATCGCCGGTAGCTATGCGGTGCTTGTCCAAGTTGAACGCACCGATATCTGCCCTCTTCATCCAGCGCTTGACAGTGGTATAGCCGAGTGCGTAATAACACGTGCCGAGTTCGTGACCGATGCCGTTATGATGCACAGTAAGAGACTTCCCGCCGACACGCTGCGCGCGCTCGATCAGGGTGACGTCAGCAAAACCCTTCTCCGTGAGCAATTGAGCCAACGACAAACCACCGGGGCCGGCGCCGATGATCCCAATCCTGGGCCCAGCTGGCGCTCTCGAAAATGTGCACTCTGGTCCTTGAAGCTGTAAAGGCCCGCGCCGGCCCGGGATGCGCTTCCCACTTGGCGGCTCTTTCATTGCAGCCTCATTCCCGTTAGTTTATGTATCGTCAGCAAGGGCCAACTGCTCATCGAAACCAGTGACCAGACAGTCATGGAAGACGTCGTAATCCGGGACCGCGGCGCTGTCCACGCTGATACCCAAAGCGCACTTGTCGATATAGCTAAAAAGCGTGACGCAGATCGCTGCGCCAACCGTCGAGCCGAAAACATAATGCTTCCTGACTTTGGCCCCGCCGATAAACACGGGCACTGGCACGCCGGGAATGTTACTGGCCGTCAAGTCGGTCTGACGCATGACCGAGCTGATGACCCCAAGGGGCAACAGGCTGGTAACACCAGCGACGATATCTGCGTAGAACAAAAACCGCTCCTGGCGTAATGCCGATGTGCGTTGGTGAATCCACTCGATCAGTTCCGCCGGATCGGCAATATCTGCCCGCACGCTAAAGCGCGTTGGAGCGATCCGATTGCCACCGGCATGGTCGGTGTCGGATCGCAAGCTGATCGGCATGGCCAGATGCACGTTGTTGACAGAGGCGCCGTGCTTTGCGTGGTATCGGCGCAGCCCACCCACCAATCCCGCAATGAATACATCGTTGAGAGTGCCGCCACAGCGCTTGGCTACCGATCGCAGGGCTGCTGTCGGCACCTCATGCACTCCCACCCGACGAGCCAGGCTGCGTTCCGTCATGATGGTTGATCGCGTCGGCATCAGCGGCTGCGCGACTCGGTAGAGGGATCCAGCCATCGTCGTGACTGATGCAGCAGTGTTCAGCGGTCGCCGCAATACCTGCAACATTATTCCCGGCGCGCTGCGAACCGCACCGACCGCCAACTTGGCCGCCAAATCGGCGTGGTAGCGAGCCATGTCGACGTAACCGCTGAACCGGGCACGCGGTGGCGCGCCCGGCGCCGACGACAACGCCTGCCGTTCCGGCAGCTCGGCGGAGAAATCGACGAACGTCATCGACGCTTGTAGGGCGCCCACCCCGTCGGTTAGGGAATGGTGGATTTTCCACATCAGGGCCGCTCGGCCGTCTTCAAGGCCTTCGATTAGGGTGACGGTCCACAGCGGGCGCGCACGGTCGAAATCTTCCATTGTGGCCACCCGTACCATTTCGAGCACGCCGTCGAAAGTGCCCGGCTTGGCTGCCGTCACCCGCCGCACATGGAAGTCAAGATCGAAGTCAGGACATTCTTCCCACCGATGCGGGATCGGGGCCGGCGACGCCACAAGTCGGCAACGGAACGTTGGAATTTTCCGACTCATGAGCTCGAATCGGTATCGAACCTCGTCCCAATCCGGCGATCGTTCCAACAAGCTCAGCGTGAGACCGGTCGAGCGCAGCCGTGGATCGCTTTCCAGCGACCAGGCGATCGCGTCGATCTGACGCATGAACTCGGTCATGCTCTGTCCGATTCGACGGAAAAGGTTTCCATTGTCGACTCCGGCTACTTAGCGGTGTAGCAGTTCCGCGATTTGCGGCAGGACTTGGCGGGTCGCGCTCCGGCCTGCCTCGCGGGCGCGGTCGATCTGGTGGTACTCGAGGAGTCCGATCGCACTGGTGTCGGGCCTGATCACAAGGTCGGCCTGCGCGAGCGCCGCCTCCGATGCCATCGAGCTGCCGATCGTCATGGTGCGCATGAGGGTGTCGCTGATGGGCGGCACCCGGGTTAGGCGCGCGTTATTGACCGCCGGGCCGCGGCGGGCCTCCCTTCCGGTGCCGATGTGCACCGCGATCACCGGGCCGTCGCGGCGATCCAGCGCGCTCACGGGCAGGTTGTCGAGCACCCCGCCGTCCACGTGCAGCGAGCCGTCGTAGCGCTTCGGCGGGAACAGTCCCGGCAGCGATATCGTGCAGGCGAGGACCTCAGCGAGCGGGCCGCGGCGGTGTATGACGGCCCGTCGCTCGAGCAGATCGACACTGACGCAGCGGAATTCCCGCGGCAGTTCCTCTACCAGGCGTTCGCCGTACGTCTTGTACAGGGCGACGCTGGTGCGCCGCCCGCGGACGAGCCCCTTGCTGGGCAGCGTGTAGTCGCCGGCGGAATTGTTGCGGACGAAGGTTTCGTAGACGTTGGCATCCACAGCGGCCGCGTTCATCCCCATGGCCGCGCCTGCGGCGATCAGCGCCCCCATGCTGGTGCCGGCGATCCGGTCGACCATGATCCCGGCAGTCTCCAGCTCGTCGAGCACCCCGAGGTGGGCGAAGGCGCGCGCACCTCCGCCGCCGAGGACTAGCCCGACCGAGTTTCCTGCGATGCGTGCGGCGAGCGGGCGCAGGTCGGTGGCCGCATGTAGAGGCCGGATCTCCGAGACCGACCGCGGCGTGATCAATTCCTCCCACGCGCGCCGCTGTTCGCGGGTTGCGGGCGGCCCGGTGAGCACCAGATCGGCGCCTGAGGCTCGCGCCGGTAACCGTTCGGGCACCAGACCCGGATCAGCAGCGACCAACACGACGCGGTCCGCGTCGCGGATGCAGAAGTCCCGCCAGGCTGCGTCATCGGCCGACGCGTGCAGCACCACCTTGTCTGCAGCACGCTCGGCGCGCTCCAACCCGTCGCGGTCGAGGTGGCCGGGGTTCACCACCTGCAGGCGGCCCGATAGCGCGTTGACTAGTTCGGTGGCGACCATCAGTTCCGGCGCGTCGGCGTCGACACCGACGACCGCGATGACCACCTCGGGGGTCGGGTGGGCGACCGCGGGTCGCGGCGCTTGGTGGAGCCGGGTGGCCAAGGTCCGGACCAGTGCACTGAGGACGCCTGAGTCGGTGATCTTGTCGAATTGGACCTTGGTGAGTCGCACCAGCGTGGAGTCGCGTACGGCGCGAACCGAGGCCGATCGGGGCGCGTCGATCAGCAATCCAAGCTCGCCGACGACCTCGCCGCGGCCCAACTCCGTGACCACAACGTCGTCGCGCAGCACCTGCAGGCGCCCATTACGGATCACATACAGGGCATCGGACGGCTCGCCCGCCCGGAACAGGTACGAGCCGCCCGCCAACTCAACCTGCTCGGCGCAGTGCCGCAATTCGGCCAGGGCGACCGTGTCCAACCCGGCAAACAGCGGCAGCGCCGCAAGCGGGTCCTCGCCGCCAGTGGCGGGCGGGAGTTCGATGGATGCGGCATGCCGGGGGGCCGGCCGCGGTGTCAGCAGATCGAGTCGCGGCGCCGGATCGGGCTCGGCGACGGTGTGGTGGCCGCTGCGATTGGCGCGGCCCAGCAACACCGCTCCGACCGCGACGACCGCAAAGCAGACCGCGGCCAGCGCCCATCCCCTTCGTAGCCCTTCGTCGGCGGCGCCCCGGGCCGGCGTCCCAATCACGATCACCAGCAACGCGATGCCGATCACCGCACCGAGCTGGCGGGTACTGGCCATCACCGCCGCCGCGGTGGCATAACTACTGCCGTGGGCTAACCCGGCCAGGGCGGCACCGCCGAGTAGCGGCAACGTAGCACCGACTCCGAGGCCCTGCAGCAGCTGGCCCGGCAGCCACGCACCGAGGAAATCGGGTTCCGCTCCGACACGTTCGATGTACCACAGCAGGCTACCGGCCCAGATCAGCGCACCGCTGATGATGATGACTCGGTAACCATACTGGTCAGCGACACGGCCCAGCGCCGCTGCGACAACAGCTGCGACGAACGCGGCGGGAGCAACCGCCAGGCCGGCCTGCAACAAGTTGTAACCCCACACGTAGTTCAAGAACAAGACGTGGGTCAGCAGGTAGGCGTAAAACCCGGCACTGGCCACTAGCGTCAGCGTGTTGCCGGCGACAAACGAGCCGATCCGCAGAAACGCCGGCTCGATCAACGGTGCCGGGTGTTTGCGGGAACTCATGACAAAGCCCGCCAGCGCGACCGCCGCTGCCGTCAACGACCCGATGACCGCCGCGCTGGCCCAGCCCCACTCCGGGCCCTTGACCAACCCCAGCGTCGAAAACCCGAGCGCAATGGCGAGCAGTGCCGACCCTCGCAAATCGGGCACGCGTCGCCGGCCCGCAGCTCGGCTCTCGACCAGCCCCCGCCGAGCCACCAGCACAGCCAAAATGCCCAGGGGCAGATTCACCAGGAACACCCACCGCCAGCTTGACGCGTCCACAAGGGCACCGCCGATCGGCGGGCCCAGGCCCGACGCGATCGCGCCCACCGCACCCCACAGCGCTACCCCGTGGGCGCGGCGGGTGACCCCAAAGGCCTCGACTACAAGCCCAAGCGATGCCGGCACCAATATCGCGGCGCCGATGCCCTGCAGCACGCGGAACCCAACCAACTGACCAACAGTGTCAGACATGGCACACAAACCGGACGCGACCGTGAACAACACCACCCCGTAAATAAACGTCCGCTTGCGGCCGAGTAGGTCGGCCAGCCTGCCCCCGGCCACCAGCATCGCGGCGAACGCGATGTTGTAGCCATTGAGTACCCACGACAGGCTGCCGATGCTGCTGCCGGGGAAATATCTCTGGATAGCCGGGAAAGCGATGTTGACGATCGTCGAGTCGAGAAAAGCCAGAAACGCGCCGCAAGCCGCTACCAGCAGCACCCCGGCTGGTGAGGGTTGGCGACGTCGCGTCAGCGGGGGATAGACATGGTCGGACCGCCGATCACGTCCGTGCGCTGCAACTGTGCTTCTGCCCGCAGTGGCGGCGATCCGGCCAGCGTCATCTTTCCCACCGCGGGCGGTATCCGTGCGGTCACTCTCTCGCGGTGTTGTGATTCTAAGTGTCACGACTCACCTCTGTTGACTGGCGCTTCGATAGCATCGATGAGATGTGTTGTGTGCCTGACAATTGCCGTCCCTCCCAGATCCCGGGCGGTATCGCGGGCGCGATATAGCATCGCCAGGGCGCGCGGTTGGTCTGCATCGGCATTGCGCGACAGCAGCAACTGCGCCCAGTACAGCTGGTTTCGCGCTTCAAACAGCGGCGCGCCAATACGATCGTGTAGCTCGGTCGCGGCTGCGAAGTGCAGCTCGGCGTTGTCAAAGCGGTCCAGCACGCCGGAAAGATGTCCGAGGATCGTGTGGGCCGAGCAGAACGCAATCGGTACCGGGTAAATCAGGTGGTTGCGGTAGGGGTACAGCAGGTCATAGATCTCCGCGGTGGCACGACGCTCGCCGAGCCGCGCCGCAGTCAGACCCCAATACGCGAGGGCGTATAGCCGCAGGTAATCGTGATTCAGAGACCCGAAACCGGCTTGGGTCACCTCGTTGAGCAGCTCAGCGGCCTCATCGAGGCGGCCGAGTTCGGTGAGGTAAAACGACAACCTGGCCGGTGTCGAAGAGGTGCGGGGCGCGAGTTTCCTCATTTCCAGGTTCGCGTTGATGACGTCGTCGTCGAGCCGGCCCTGTTCGAATCGCAAATAGTGAAACTGGGGGCTGTAGAAAAAGAAGGCGTCCGGAAAGCCGATCGCCACCCCGATGTCCAGCGCATCGCGAGAATGCTTGTCGGCGAGCTCCAACTCACCGTCGATCGATGCGATCGCTGTGGCCATCGTCCGCGCGAGCCATTGGCTCCAGGGCTGACCGGTGCGCTCGGATAGCTGCCACACCCGGCGCGCGCACTCGCGCGCTTCGCCGATTTCGGCGACCTCGACCGTGGCGATGAATCTCATGGCCGCGGCCATGCATCCAAGGGACGGGTCATCGACCCCATCGGCCAAAGCCAGCAGCTCGCACGTGAGCGCCAACCGCTCGGCCATCAGGTCGGGGCGCACCACCAATGCCGAATTGACCTGAGCCAGCACCTGTGCCAGTACTCGTTTGTCGGTGCCCTGGCGCCCCAACTGAAGCGCTTGATCGACAAGCGGGCGTATCTCGGTGGTGAAGTCCCATTCGGTGCAGGCTTCGGCGGCCAGCTGCGCCAGCAACAGGGGCCGATGGGGGGAGCCGGCGGGCGCCACGTCGATGGCCGATTGCAGCCCCGCAATACGCTCGGCATCGACATCGACGACGTTGCTCAGCCAGCCCCGGGTGTTGGAGATCGCCGCTTTGGCCATCCGCTCCCCGTCGCCGATGTGTGACGCGATCTGACCGGCGGCCAACAAGGTGTCACGGTAGGTCGGTTCTCCGGTCTGACGTTGGGCTTCGCCCATGAGGATCATCAGGTCGCAGCGATCGGCCTCGCTGACGTCGCCTGCTTCGGCCAGCTGCTCGACGGCCTGGCTGAACCAGCGCAGCGCCTCATCGGGGGCCACCTGCGCCAGCGCGCGCTCGCCGGCCCGGCGAGCATAGGAGATCGCCTTGGCGGAGCTGACCGCCTGGCGGGCTGCCGCCCAGTGATAAGCCAGTTCGCCGAGCCGCTCGTCGATGTTCTCCCCGGCGATGTCCTCGATAGCTTGGGCGATGCGCAGATGCAGCCGCGCGCGTCGGGTCCGGCTGATGTCCTCACACAGGGTGTGATTGATCAGCGCGTGCGCGAACACAAACCGGCCCAACGCTTGTGGACTCTCCCTGAGCACCGCTCCGGCCACCGCCGACTCCACTGCGGCGAGTAGGTCATCTTCGCGGCGCCCGGTGACCACCGACAGCAGCTCGAGATCGAACTCAAACCCAATCACCGCCGCGGCATCCAGAATGCGGACGGCGTCGGGTCCAAGCCGGTGGACCCGCTGAGCGACTACATCGCGCACGCTGCGGGGGATACACAGCTCACCGACCTCGGCGGTAACGGTGTAGCGGCCGCTGTCGCCCCGCACCACCCCCCCGGACTCGACGAGATCGCGCAGGATTTCGGTCACGAAGAACGGGTTGCCGTCGCTTTCCCGACACACCGCCTCGGCCAGCTTGCGCCCCTTGATGCTGAGCTCGTGACCAGCGACCGCCGCTATTAGCGACTCCACTTCCGGCTGCGCCAACCCCCCCCCCCCCCCCCCCC
>NZ_VTZN01000019.1 GCF_008370645.1 Mycobacterium simiae | reverse complement strand
TCGCCACGGTCGCGCTTGCGATCGCCACTAGCGTCGGCGGCTCTTCTTGCGCGGCGGGGGCAGCGCGCCTTCGGCGCGCAATCGGGCAGCATGTTCGGCCAACGCGTCGACCAGCGGGCCCACCGCGGCCGTCTCCGGCTGAACATCCACCCGAAGGCCGAACTCGGCGGCAGTCTCGGCGGTCTTGGGGCCGATGCAGGCAATAATCGTTCGCGCGTGCGGCTTGCCGGCAATGCCGACCAGGTTGCGCACGGTCGAGCTGGAGGTGAAGCAGACCGCGTCGAATCCGCCCGTTTTGATCATTTCGCGGGTGGACGCTGGCGGCGGCGCGGCCCGCACGGTCCGGTAGGCGGTCACGTCTTCGATCTCCCAACCGCGCTCGCGCAGTCCCTCGGCCAGCGTTTCGGTGGCAATGTCGGCCCGCGGCAGCAGCACTCGGTTAACGGGGTCGAACACGCTGTCATAGGGCGGGAATTCGTCCAGCAGACCGAGCGAAGACTGTTCGCCCGCCGGCACCAGCTCGGGACTGATCCCGAAGGCACGGACGCGGTCCGCTGTCGACTCGCCGACGCAGGCGATCTTCACCCCGGAGAACGCGCGGGCGTCCAAGCCAAATTCGCCGAATTTCTCCCACACCGCGCGCACCGCATTGGTGGAGGTGAACACCACCCACTGGAAGCGGCCGTCGACCAGGCCTTTGACGGCGCGTTCCATCTGCGCGGGGCTGCGCGGGGGCTCGACGGCAATGGTCGGCACCTCGACGGGCAGCGCTCCATACGACGTCAGCCGCTCGCTCATCTCGCCGGCCTGGTCTTTGGTGCGCGGCACCAGCACGGTCCAGCCGTACAGGGCCCGGCTCTCCCACCAGTTCAGCTTGGCCCGGTTGCTCACGGTCTTACCGATGGTCACCACCAGCGGTCCAGGCGACGGCCCGGCCGGGTCGGCGCCACCCAGAACGGTCGGATCGGTCAAACCCTGGAGCGTGGTTTCGACCGAACGCTGCTGGCAGGTGGTGCCGTGCGCAGTCACCACGCACGGCGTGGTCCCGGCTAGCTCGTGCTCGACCAGCGTCCGGGCGGCCTCGGCCAGATGCGACGCGGTGGCCTGCAGGATCAGCGGGCCGGGTGCCGCGGCTAGTGCCTCCCAATCCACGTCGCCGCGCACGTCGGCAACAGTGTAGGAGGAGCCCAGCGGCAGACCCGCATAGGTCGGGACTGCGCTGGTGGCGGCCAGCCCCGGCACGATCTCGACGTGCAGGTGGGTGCGCGCGACGGCGGTGAGCTCGGTGATGACCGCGTCCACGGACAGCGGGTCACCAGCCACCAGCCGCACCACGTCGACACCGGAGCGTGCCTGGGCGGTCAGAGTCTTGGCGACCTCGGCGGGATCACCGAGCGCCGGGCGAATATCGGGGCCGCTCGACACCCCCGCCGACGGCGGCTGACCGGCTGCTGTGGGAGCGGGTTCGGCGGTCTCCCCCGCCGGGGCGGCGGGCACCGGGCCGGAAACGGGTGGCAGGTCCTTGCCGATCAGCGCCAGCACGGCCGCTGGCACATCGGGGTCGGTAAACACCAGGGCGGCGTTCGCCAGCACTGTGGCAGCCCGTGTGGTCAATAGACCTGGGTCGCCGGGACCAGCGCCCACAAAAGTGATGCGGCCCGGATTCGGCTTCCGCCCTCGCGTCATCATTGTCGCTCCCACGTCACTCACTCAACTTCCTGGCGCGGGTCGTGCCGCGCTCCCCACACCAACTCCGCAGCGCCCAGTTCGAACAACTCCGCGGCGACCGAGAGACCTAGCTCCCAGGCCCGGGCGGAACTGCCGACGCCGGATGCGCGGATCACGTCGGATCCGTCCAGCGCCGCCACGCAGCCGCGTAGCGACAGCTCTTCGAAGACCCGTCCCTCCTCGTCGATGGAATCGACCACCTCAGCGATCGCACCCACCGGCGCGGAGCAACCGGCCTCCAGTTTCGCGAGCAGGGCACGCTCGGCGGTGACCGCCGCTCGGGTGTCGGCGTCGTCCAATTCCGCCATCACCGCTGCCAACCCACGGTCAGCAGCACGGCATTCGATCGCGAGCGCACCTTGAGCAGGCGCTGGCAACATTTGCACCGGCTCCAACGTCTCAGTGACGTCGTCGAGACGGCCCAGCCGGGCCAAACCGGCCCGGGCCACCACGATGGCGTCAAGATCACCACTACATACCCTGTTCAACCTGGTATCTAGGTTGCCTCGTAGGGGTCGGATTTCCAAACCGAGACCCAATGCTCTAAGCTGCGCGGCCCGCCGCGGTGAGGAGGTTCCCACCAGCGATCCCGCCGGCAACTCCGCAAGCACCAACCCGTCACGCGCTACCACTGCGTCGCGGGGGTCGTTCCGAGGCGGTATCGCGGCAATCGTGAACCTCGGGTCTGGGGCGGTTGGCAGATCTTTGTGCGAGTGCACTGCCGCATCGACGCGGCCCGCTGCGATGGCCTCCCGCAGCGCAGTGGTGAAGACGCCCACCCCCAGACTCTGGATCGGCGCAGACGATCGGTCACCCGCGGTGCTGATGGTCACCAATGTGGCGGGGTGGCCGTTGGCGATCAAGGCGTCTCTCACGGTCGCGGCCTGGGTGGTGGCCAGCAAACTGCCCCGGGTACCTATCCGGATCACGTGCGCCAATCAGCACTCGGTAGCCGGGTCGGGGATGCCCGGCACGACACCGGCACCCTGCTGGCGCGCCGCGGCATCGAACCCGCTGGACAGTAGCGGCAATTCTGCTGCGGTTGCGACAGCGTCGACAGCGGTTTGATCCAGTTCGAAGAGCTCGCGCAGCGCCTCGGCGTAGCTGTCCCCGCCCGGAGCACTGGCCAGCTGCTTGATTCGCACGGTGGGTGCGTGCAGCAGCTTGTCCACTACCCGCCGCACCGTGCGGGCCACCTCTTCGCGCTCGGCGCTTTCCAGCCCGGGCAGCCGGTTGTCCAGACGCAGCAACTCTGCCTCCACCACCTCGGCGGCGCGCTGACGCAGCGCTGTCACCGTCGGAGTGACCTCGGCCATCCGCTGCCCCAGCAGGTAGGCGGCAACTTCGGCGGCGACGATGTGGCGGGCCGCATCGACGTCGGCGGCGCTGGCGTGCGCGGACGGTTCGCGTTGGACGCGGTCCACATCGACGACCCAGACTCCCGGCAGACCGGCCACCGCCGGATCGACGTCACGCGGCATCCCCAGATCGCAGAAGACCAGCGGTTGAGTGTCTTCGTCGCGGCGCACGTGAGCCAGCGCGTGGTGCACATCGGCCAGCGAAACCACCGGACTCACCGCGCCGGTACAACTGACCACCACGTCGGCATCCGACAACGCGTCGGCCAGCCGGTCCAGGGTCAGCACTTGGGCTCGCACACCCGAATGACGGATCTTGGCGGCAAGTCGTTGCGCCCGGGCCAACGACCGGTTGAGCACATGAATTTCCCCGATACCGGCCCGAGTCAGGTGCGCGGACGCCAGGGCACCCATCGCCCCGGCGCCAACCACCGCAGCGGTCTTGCCGGCCAACCCCCCCAGCTGGCGTTCTGCGATGGCGAGGGCAACCGACACCACGGAGGCGCCAGCAGCGTCGATTCCGGTTTCCGAGTGCACCCGCTTACCCACCGACAGCGCCCGCTGGGCCAGCTCATGCAGCACCCGGCCAACGGTGCGGTTGGCCTCGGCGGCGGCATACGAGCGGCGGACCTGGCCAAGTACCTGTTGCTCGCCGACCACGGCAGAGTCCAGACCGCTGGCCACGGCGAACAAGTGCTCAACGGCGGCCTCGCTGTAGCGGACGTAGGCGTGTTTGGTCAGATCGCCCATCGACATGCCGGAGTGCTCCGACAGCACCTGCCCGATCACCGATAGGCCGCCGTGAAACGCCTCGACCACCGCATAGACCTCGACGCGGTTACACGTGGACAGCACCATGGCCTCGGTGACCAGCGGTGACTGCAGCACCCTGTCGACGATCTTGATCTGATCGCATTCGTCGATGCTGAGTTGTTCCAGGACCGAAACCGGCGCACTGCGATGCGAAACCCCGAAGAGCAGGATGCTCACCGCAGCACCACCTGGCCCGCTCCCTCGCGTCTTAGAAAGTGAACTGCTGTCTACGGTAGACGCTTGTCAGGTGGCCTACCAAATAATCGGCCGACCTGTCAGGACCTTCTCAGCGGCCTAGATCAGCGCGCAGCCGCGCTTCGTCGACTTCCCAGTAACTGTGCTCGCTCCCATTGAGCAAGATCACTGGCAGCCGGTCCCCGTATTCGGCCCGCAGCTCGGGATGGCCGGCCGACGCCGCGGCGTCCACGTCGGTGCTGACCAGATCGAAGCCCAGTTCGCCGGCCAGTTCAGCTAGCTGCGCATACACCCGCAGACAGATGGCGCAGCCGTCGCGAGTCAACAGCTCCACCCGGTGGGGCCTAGGCCGAGGCGGCGACTGTGTCATGGGCCTAGGGTACGAAAGTGCCGCGCCGATCCAGCGCTGGCGAGTTTTTCTCGGGAGGCAGCAGTAGGGCACGAACCAAGCGGCGGGGCCCGAAGGGCCGCAGCATGTGACTGGCTGGGCGCGGGCGCACCCGTTGCGGCCACCAGAACCAGCGTCCGAGCAGCGCGGCAATGGAGGGCGTCATAAACGAGCGCACGATTAGCGTGTCGAACAACAAGCCCAAGCCGATCGTGGTGCCGATCTGCCCGATAATCCGCAAATCGCTGAAGACAAAAAGTGACATGGTCACCGCGAAAACCATGCCGGCCGCCGTCACCACCCCGCCGGTGCCGGCCATCGCGCGAATGATTCCCGTGTTCAAACCGGCACCAATTTCCTCTTTGAGCCGTGAGACCAGCAACAGGTTGTAGTCCGATCCCACGGCCAACAACAGGATCACCGACATCGCCAACACCAACCAGTACAGCTCGATGCCCAGAATGTCCTGCCAGACCAGCACAGAAAGACCGAAAGAAGCGCCCATCGACAGCAGCACCGTCCCCACGATCACCACGGCGGCTACCACACTTCGGGTAACGATCATCATGATGATCAGGATCAGGCTAAGCGCCGCGACCCCTGCGATCAGCAGATCGTAGAGGGCGCCCACTTGAATGTCTTTGAACGTCGCGGCAGTGCCACCCAGGTAAATCGCGGCACCCTGCAAAGGGGTCCCCTTTATTGCCTCCTTCGCCGCCTGCCTGATCGGCTCCACCCGAGAAATACCCTCCGGTGTCGCGGGATCTCCCTCGAGGGAGATGATAAAGCGAGCCGCCTTGCCGTCGGGAGACAAAAACATCTTCAGACCACGCTGAAAATCCGGATTGTCAAAAGCCGACTTCGGAAGATAAAACGAGTCGTCAACCTGGGCCTCGTCGAAGGCCCGGCCCATTTCGCCGGGATCCGCAGGATTGGAGTCGGACTGCCGATAGAGGCCGGTCAGTGTGCTGTGCCAGATCAGCAGCATCTCGCGCATAAATTTCATCGTGGCTAACATCGGCGGCATCTGCGCCCGCATCTCCGGCAACAGCACGGTGAGAATATCTAGATCTTTGCCCAGGTATTCCAATTTTTCGCTCAACTGGTCGATATTATCGACTATGTCGAAGAGCGATCGAATCGACCAACAGAGAGGGACATCATAACAATGCTTTTCCCAGTAGAAATAACTGCGAATCGGCCGGAACACGTCTTCGAAGTCGGCAATGTGATCTCTTACTGAATTGGTGATGTTCGACACGTCGTGGGTCAAGCGGTCTATGTCGTCAGTGTTGGCAACGATCTCACCCATAAGTTCATACATGCGCTGCATCGTGTCGATGGCCACTTGCATCGCCTGCGCCTGCAGCAGCATATCGTTCAGCCGGTCTTTCATGAATTTCGAGTTCTCGACATTAGATACGTTCTGCATGCTGATGACGAAGGGTATCGAAGCATGCTTCATCGATGTCCCCAGGGGTCTCGTTATCGCCTTGACCTGGGCAACCCCGGGACTGTGGAAGATAGCTTTGGCCACCTTGTCCAGCACCAGCATGTCCACCGGGGTACGCATATCGTGATCGGCCTCGATCAACAGCACCTCGGGGTTGAGCCGAGCCTGCGAAAAATGGCGTCCGGCGGCGGTATCCCCAACATTGGACGGCATACTGGCCGGCATGAATTTGCGCAGATCGTAGGTCGTCTTGTAACTGGGCAAGGCCAACAGGCCAACAAACGCAACCACGCAGGTGGCCGCGAGAACCGGCGCGGGCCAACGAACAATCGCCGTTCCCACTCGACGCCAACGCCGCGTATTAATCCTGCGCTTGGGGTCGAAAAATTTGAAAAAGCTGCCGACCGTCAGCACAGCCGGGCCCAGTGTCAGCGCGGCCAGGACCGCCACGAACATGCCTATCGCGCATGGCGGGCCGAGCGTCTTGAAGTACGGCAGCCGAGCAAAGCTGAGGCAGTACATAGCGCCGGCAATGGTCAACCCGGAGCCCAAGATTACGTGCGCGGTCCCATGAAACATGGTGTAGAACGCAGTTTCGCGATCTTCGCCGGCGTAGCGTGCCTCATGGTAACGCCCCAGCATGAATATCGCGTAGTCCGTGCTGGCGGCGATCGCCATGAGTACGAGCAGGTTGGTCGCGAAGGTGGAAAGGCTCAGAACGTTGTGGTGGCCGAGAAAGGCGACGATGCCGCGGATTGCGCCCAGGTCGATTCCGACCATGATCAGGACGAGAATCGCAGTAACGATAGAGCGGTAGATGAACAGTAACATCACTGCAATCACCAGAGTGGTGATCACAGTGACCTTGGCAATACTTTTGTCTCCGGCCTCGGATTGATCGGCGTTGAGCGCTGACGGGCCGGTGACATAGGTCTTGATCCCACTCGGTGGCGGTGTGGTGTCGACGATATTCCGCACGGCGTGGACCGAGTTGTATGCTTCCGTTTCATTGTTGCCGACGAGATAGACGACCACATAGGCAGCTTTATCATCGGCACTTTGCGATCCCGCCGCCGTCAACGGGTCTCCCCAGAAGTCCTGGATGTGCGCGACATGCCGAGTATCAGCCGAAAGTTTTTGCAATAGCTTGTCATAAAAGTGGTGCGCGTCATCACCGAGTTGCTGGCGACCTTCCAGCACAATCGTCACCGCATTGTCGGAATCGAACTCATTGAATACCTGACCAACGCGCTTTATCGCTTCGATCGACGGGGCATCGCTAGGGCTCATCGATACCGAGTGCGCCTTGCCCACTACTTCCAGTTGCGGCACCGCGAGATTGACGATGGCGGTCAACGCCAGCCAAAAGAGCACGATCACGATCGCAAACCCACGGATCATGCGCGGCAGTAACGGCCGAGCGGCAGTAGGTTCGTCTTTTTCGCTCATCCGGATGTCACCTGGCAGAAGGCGAGGGCTCTTGGTCCGGCGGCAATCTTTTCGTCCTTGACTGCGTCGTTCACGAGGATCCGGCAGCCGATCGTGTCGCCGCTACTCTGCGCCATCACGTTGACGCTGACCGCGGGCAGCGTCGTGGTGACCGTTTGCGACCACGGGAGCGGCGTGCTGTCGATTCGTTGCACCCTGGCCTCGGGGTCCAATAGGGCGATCTTGGCGGTCGGGGCAGGGCCAAAGACTTCATAAGTCACTCGCTTCGGGTTGAACTGCGGCACATCGTCATCGGCTTTGACCTTGACAACGGGATGCTCGTGAACGCCGAAGATGCGGTGCAGCCGATAGATACCGAGCCCTGCGACAACGGCCACGGCGACGACGGCGAGCAGCAACCACATCCGCTTGACAATTCTGGTAACCGGAATCATTCTCACCTCGTGTCAGCCACCGGGTCACAATTTTGCCTGCTCGATCCGGTGCTCCGGCCACGGCCCGGAACCGGTACCTCGGAAGCCTCCACAGCGGTAATCGGATTTCTCGCCCGCTAGCAGCGTAGACGCTAACCGCCGGCCTACTGGATGCATTTCGGATTTCGCGTAAACGTCGTTACATTCGAGCCCGCGGGCGTCATGCCCAAGCGCCCACCCGGACCTGCGGGACACATCGTGCGCTTCACAGCAGCTTCTCCACTGTGATGGGCAAATCGGTGACTCGTCGGCCAGTGGCATTGAACACCGCGTTGGCAATCGCTGCGGGCACCGCGACGATCACTAACTCGCCGAGTCCCTTAACGCCGATCGGGTCGGCGATCGTGTCCTCGGCCAGCAAGAAGGCTGCGTCCAGCGCAGGGATATCAGCGTTGACCGGTACCAGGTAATCCGACATGTTCGCGTTGACTATGCGGCCGTCTCGGTGATCCAGGTCGGTTCCTTCCAACAACGCCATCCCAATTCCTCCGACCATGCCTCCGATAGCCTGACTATGCGCGAGTCTGGGATTGATGACCTTACCCGCGTCGTAACACCCATAGATGCGACGAATCCGCACGGTCGGAAGTACTGGGTCGACGCTGACTTCAGCAAATACGGCACCGTAAGCGTAGATCGAGTATCGATAGGCGGCGTCGTCGGGTTTCCAAGTCTGTTCGAAATCCAGCACCGACCAGCCGCGTCGGCGCAACAGTTCCTGATACGAGTCGCCACGCTCGGGTCCGGCGCGAAAAATCAAGCGGCCGTCGGCGACCGCGATGTCCTCTGGGCGCAGGCCGTGCAGCGGCGATCGCGGGTCAATAATCGCCATGCGAATGAACCTGTCGCGCAGCGTGCTGGCGACCATGAATACCGCAGAGCCCACGCTCGCCATGGTGCGCGAGGCGGAGTGCGGCGGCGCCGCCGGGAAGCTGCTATCGCCCAACGCGAATCGCACCCGGCTCAGCGGCATCCCGAGGGCATCGGCGGCGACTTGCGTCATCGACGTATACGTTCCAGGTCCCATGTCACTGGTTCCACATTTCACCTCGGCAGTGCCATCGGCGAAGACCTTTGCGCTGGCCGCACAGTCACTGCGATACGTGCGATAGGCCGCAACAGCCATCCCCATCCCGACAAGCTGATTGCCGTCGCGGGTGATTCCGGGCGTCGGATTTCGCCGGTTCCACCCGAAGGTTGCCGCGCCCTGGCTGAGGCACTCGGTGAGTCGTCTGGTGGAAAACGGCTGGCCGTTGGTCTGGTCGACATCGGGTTCGTTGCGCATCCGCAACTCGATCGGGTCCATGCCCAGGCGGTGGGCGAGATCGTCCATGCTGCACTCGAGCGCAAAGGTTCCGGTAACCGCACCGGGTCCCCTCATAAACCACGGCAGATTGACGTCGAGTCGAACAACGCGATACGTCGAACGCATGTTAGGCGCCCGGTACACGAATTGCGGACTGCGGACGATGCCATCCTCATAGACCGCGTATTTGGCTGCCTCGGTGCGCCCCTCGTGGATGATGGCATCGATGCGCCCGGATTGGTCCGCCCCGATCGCCATGCGCTGGCGGCTGGCAGGCCGGTACCCGATTCCGCTGTACATCTGCCTACGGTTCAGCACCAACTTGACGGGTCGCCGGATTCGGCGCGCGGCGAACGCGGTGAGCAGCTGGTGCGGCCAGGTCAGGCTGGCGCTACCGAATGCGCCGCCGACGAACGGCGAGATCAGCCATACGTCGTCGGTCGGTATACCGAAGGCGGCGGCATAGGCTTGCTGTGCTGAGCTGATGTTCTGGACCTTGTCCCAGACCGTGAGCCGGAGGCCATCCCACTTGGCAATGGTGGCAGGCATCTCCATGGGGTTGTGGTTGTTGCGGGCAATGCGGTACTGCAGATCTGACAGCACCGATGCGCGACGCAGCGCCCGCTCCGGGTCGCCGCGGGCGTAGTCCCTGATGAAACGTCCGGGTTGGGTAACGGCGTGCGGCGCATCGATATCCGTCACCGGCGGCCGACCGGAATAACGGACATGGACACGCTCGGCTCCGTGGGCTGCCGCCTCGAGTGTGGTGGCGACCACCACGGCGACTGGCTGCCCGAAGAAGGAAACCTGGCGAGTGTCGAAGGGCAGTTTCACCTCGGCGAAGTCGATCAGCACCGCAAGTACGTCACGCTGCAACAGCGCGGCACCGGTGTCCACGCGGTCGATGGCGCCACCTGCCACCGTGCTGCAGACCAGCGCGGCGTACACCAGCCCGGGAATCTGGTTGTCGGCCGCGTAGCGGGCCTTACCGGTCACCTTCAGCGGGCCGTCCACCCGGGCGATCGGTTGTCCGCAGACCACCTGCCCAGCGGTGAATGCCTGGGTCATGGCATCACCGCCACGGTGGCCAGTTGCCTCTCCACCGTGCGCTTGAGGAGTTCGACCTTGAAACCGTTCTCCCGCAGTGGCTTTGCACCGTCAGCGGCGAGCGCGGCGGCACGACGGAACACGTCTGCATCGGCTGGCCTGCCCCGCAACGCTGCTTCAACGGCCGGCAAGCGCCACGGCACGGTCGCAACCCCTCCCACGGCGATCCTGGCGCTGCGTATCGTGCCGGCAGCGACGTCGAGTGCCACGGCCGCCGACACCAGGGCAAACTGGAATGACTCGCGATCACGGACTTTCAGATACCCGGACCGGCGGGCCGCCGGCCCAGTCGTTACCTCGATCGCGACGATCAGCTCGCCCGGGCCGAGGTTGTGCTCCCAGTGCGGCGAGTCGCCGGGCTGCCGAAACAGATCAGCCAGCGCAAATCGCCGTTCCCGAGCGATTGTCCGAGCTACGACGACGCTATCCAGCGCCAGCAGCGCCACCGCCAGGTCTGATGGGTGGGTGGCTATGCAGTGGCGGCTGGTGCCAAGTATTGCGTGCGTGCGGTTGCGCCCTTCAATAGCCGAGCAGCCGGCGCCGGGAGTGCGCCGGTTGCACGCGGCCGACACATCACGGAAGTACAAACACCGTGGGCGCTGCAGCAGATTGCCGCCGACAGTTGCCAAGTTGCGCAGCTGTGCGGAAGCAGTGAGCTCCAGGGCTTGACTGATCATCGGAGCTTGTTGCCGTACAACAGGATGGGCGGCGAGCTCGGCCACCCGAACCAGGGCCCCGACGCGAATCGTTCCTGGCTGCACGTCGATCGACGTGTAGGGCAGGGCGTTGATGTCGACCAGGAGCTCGGGACGTTCCACCGTTTCGCGCATCAGGTCGACCAGCATGGTGCCGCCGGCGATGTAGCGACCTCCGGCTGCCCCCGCTCGCAACGCCGACAGCTCGTCGGCGGGCTTGATGTAGTGGAACGGGAACACGTGCTAGTAGTCTCGCGCCACCGCGGCGATTGCGTTGACGATGTTGGTGTAGGCGCCGCAACGACAGATGTTGCCGCTCATCCACGCTCGTATTTCCGCCGGAGAACCTGCGTGCCCTTCCGCGATACAAGCCAACCCGGACATGATTTGGCCAGGAGTGCAGTAGCCACACTGCAGCGCGTCCTCATCGATGAAGGCCTGCTGCAGGGGATGGAGCCTGCCCCCCGCGCCGGCCAAACCCTCGATGGTGGTGATCTGCGCACCGTCGTGCATGACCGCCAATGTCACGCAGGAATAGATACGGCGACCGTCAACCAGCACCGTGCACGCGCCGCATGCGCCATGGTCGCAACCCTTCTTGGTGCCGGGCAGTCCCGCTCGCTCGCGCAGCATATCCAGCAGCGACGTGCGGTTGTCGACACCGATTTCTCGGTGCTCACCGTTGATCAAGGCGCGCACGACGGCGGTGCCAGTTTCATCGCGGTCGATGCGCTCAGATCCGGCAACAGTACTAGTAGCGGCGACGGCACCACCCAGCGCAACGGAGGCCCCGACGAAAGTCCGGCGGTTGATTCGCAGCTCGGGCCCCTCATCCACAGGTCAACTGTAGACGGGCAGCGCTGGCCAGCCAGGTAAATCCACCTAAGACGTTTGCCCGTTAGGGTTGACGTTGGCCGCAGCCAGTTTCTCGACGGGCCACCGGCCGGGTACAGCGATTCTGGGAGGTTTCTCATGGCTTCCTCTGACCTGGGTGGCGCGGGCTGCTCGCACCACACCGGTCGCGTCGACCTGGAGTCGATGGCCGCAAACGCCAGCGCTCAACGCGCCCTTGACGGCAGGTACGCCGCCGCTGACCAACGGCCGCAACCGCCGATCGACCTGACGGCCGCTGCATTCTTCGATGTCGACAACACGCTGGTGCAGGGGTCCTCTGCGGTGCACTTCGGCCGTGGTTTGGCCGCTCACCACTACTTCACGTACCGCGACGTCCTGGGCTTCATCTATGCGCAGGCCAAGTTTCAGCTGCTCGGCGTGGAGAACAGCGATGACGTCGCCGCTGGGCGACGCAAGGCGCTGGCATTCATCGAAGGCCGCTCGGTCGAAGAATTGATGAATCTGGGCGAGTTGGTATACGACGAATTCATCGCGGACAAGATCTGGCCCGGTACCCGCGAGCTCACCCAGATGCATCTCGAAGCCGGTCAGCAGGTCTGGCTGATCACTGCCACACCCTACGAACTGGCGGCAACCATCGCTCGCCGGCTGGGCTTGACGGGCGCCCTTGGTACCGTCGCCGAGTCCGTCGACGGGGTATTCACCGGACGGCTGGTCGGTGAGATCCTGCACGGCACCGGCAAAGCGCACGCGGTGCGTTCGCTGGCCATCAGAGAAGGCCTGAACCTCAAACGCTGCACCGCCTACTCCGACAGCTACAACGACGTTCCGATGCTGTCGCTGGTGGGAACCGCCGTGGCCATCAACCCGGATGCCCGGCTACGCAGCCTGGCCCGAGAACGCGGATGGGAAATCCGGGACTTCCGAACCGCTCGCAAGGCCGCTCGGATCGGGGTGCCGTCGGCCCTGGCGCTGGGCGCCGCCGGGGGCGCATTGGCGGCTCTGGCGTCTCGACGCCAATCACGCTGATAAGCTGCGCCGCTGAGCACCTATCCGAGCGGAGAGCGCAGCGGCATGACAGTCCCCCAGGAAGCCGAAAAACTCATCGGCAAGAATTACCGGGCACCAGACTACTTCGAAGTAGGGCGGGAAAAGGTCCGCGAGTTCGCGGCGGCGATCTTTGACGAGCATCCAGCACATTACGACGAGGCGGCCGCGGCCGACGCGGGCTATCCCGCGCTGCTGGCCCCGTTGACCTTCCTGGCGGTCGCAGGCCGGCGGGTGCAGCTGGAGATTTTCACCAAGTTCAACATCCCAATCAACATAGCCCGGGTCTTCCATCGGGATCAGAAGTTCCGTTTCCACCGGCCGATCGTGGCCGGTGACAAGCTGTTCTTCCATACCTATCTAGACTCTGTCATCGAGTCGCATGGCACGGTGCTCGCCGAGATCCGAAGTGAAGTCACCGATGATGAAGGCAAGCCGGTCGCCACCGGCGTTGTCACCATGTTGGGGGAGGCGGCCCACCACGAGGCCGAGGCCGAAGCAGCGGTGGCGGCAATTGCCTCCATTTGAGCCAAGAAGGTAGGGTCCGTTCAATGACATCCCAGGGTGAAACGGGTGGCACTCAGCTCAAGCCACCAATCGAAGCTGTCCGATCCCACTACGACAAATCGAATGAGTTCTTCAAGCTCTGGCTTGACCCGTCGATGACGTACAGCTGCGCGTACTTCGAACGCCCCGACATGACTCTGGAAGAGGCGCAGTACGCCAAGCGGAAGCTGGCGCTAGACAAGCTGAACCTCGAGCCCGGCATGACGCTGCTGGACATTGGATGTGGCTGGGGCTCCACGATGCGCCACGCCGTGCAGGAATACGACGTCAACGTCATCGGCTTGACGCTGAGTGAGAATCAATATGCCCACGATGTGGCGAAGTTCGAGGAGATCGACAGCCCCCGGCGCAAAGAGGTGCGGATCCAGGGGTGGGAGGAATTCGACGAGCCAGTCGACCGCATCGTCTCACTGGGGGCCTTTGAGCACTTCGCTGACGGAGCCGGCGACGCTGGATTCGAGCGCTACGACACCTTCTTCAAGAAGTTCTACAGTCTGACGCCCGATGACGGCCGGATGTTGCTGCACACCATCACCATCCCGGAGCCCGAGGAAGCCAAGGCGTGGGGTCTGACGTCGCCGATGAGCCTGTTGCGGTTCATCAAGTTCATCCTGACGGAGATCTTCCCGGGCGGTCGGCTGCCCCGCATCTCGCAGGTCGACCACTACTCCTCCAACGCCGGCTGGAAGGTTGAGCGCTACCACCGGATCGGGGAAAACTACGTTCCCACCTTGAACGCCTGGGCAGATGCGCTCGAGGCGCATAAGGATGAGGCGATCGCCCTCAAGGGGCAGGAAACCTACGACATCTACATGCACTACCTGCGGGGCTGCTCGGATTTGTTCAGAGACAAGTACACCGGCGTCTGTCAGTTCACACTGGTGAAGTAGTCCAGCCGAAGTCGAGTCGTTGGGCTACCAACCCAGGAAATCGAAGCAAATCGCTCAACGACTCGACGTTGGAACGCCGCCCGCAATACTGCAACCTCAGCCGAAGAAGATATTGCGACGCCCGGCCAGCAGCTGGTAGAGCGTCTGCTGGATGGTCTCGCGCACTTGATCGGTCAACTCGAAGGTGACCATGGGATCCTCGGCGTCGGAGTCCGAGTAGTCGGACGTGTAAATCGGCTCGCCGAACGCGATACGCCACTTGGAGGGTAGCGGCACCAAGCCCGCCGGGCCTGCCAATGGGAACAGCGGGGTGACCGGGAAGTACGGCAAGCCGAACAGCCGCGCCAGCAGCTTGACGTCGGTGAGCATCGGGTAAATCTCTTCCGAGCCAATGATCGAGCACGGCACAATCGGCGCCTTGGTCCGTAGCGCCGCTGAGACGAAGCCGCCGCGTCCGAACCTCTGCAGTCGATAGCGGTCCTCGAAGCGCTTTCCCAGCCCTTTGTAGCCTTCGGGGAACACGGCGGTGAGCTGACCCGACGCCAACAGCCGGTGCGCATCGGTGGTGCAGGCCATGGTGTGTCCCGCCTTGCGTGCCGCTTCACCGAGCACAGGCAAGTCGAATACCATGTCGGCGGCCAGCAGCCTCAGGTCCCGGCGGGCAGGATGCTCGTCGTGAACCGCCACCGACAGCATCAGGCCGTCGAACGGCAACACCCCGGCGTGGTTGGCCACCACCAAAGCGGCACCCTGGCTCGGAAGATTTTCAATCCCACTGACTTCCACCCGGAACCAGGACTTGAAGAAGAATCTCAGTAAAGGTCGAACGATCGCGTCATTGAAGTGTGGATCGAATCCGAACTCATCGACAGCATAGTCACCGATGAGTCGTTGCCGAAGGAATCCGGCGACAGCGGCGACGCGCTGGGCAAGATCGTTCAGGGGCGCTTCCGCTGACCCAGACACACCAGTCGCACCCGCAACACGCCGATGCTCATCGATCTCGCGGACGACTGCGGCGATCTGTTCAGCCGATGCCCGCCCGTTCGGGTCCGACAGCAACGAGGGGTGCTGCCGCGTGGAGTCGGCTCGCTGATCTGCCCGGCGACGCGCGGCTACGCGACCCCGATTGGCATGCAGTGGAATGACATTCGCTCTGGTTTCACCCGCCACGTTATCTATCCAAATCTATCTAACCCCGACCCACGGAATTGGATTTCGGCTTCCCCAGCGTTGCGCTACAGCTATGACGCGGCCCTCCCAGGAGCGTACCCGATGCGGGTCAATTATGGGAGTCAAGCCGCGGCCGCGAATGTAGTCATCGAAGGCCTCGGCCGTCGACCACTTGGGGTGATAGCCGAGCTCAGAGCGCATTCTGCTGGTGTCCATCACCCTGCCATATCTCAGGTAATCGAATTGCTCGCGATTGATCTCGGTGTAGCGATTAGCTCGTCTCAGCGAATCAAGAGCCCACACCCCAAAGCCCGGCACCGGCAAGGGGATTCGACCAGCCCGCCGGATCGCCTGGGACAGCATGAGGATGCCGTCGGCACCAATGTTGAAGGTGCCGGGCTTGCCGGCCATCGCCGCACGCTCCAGCGCGCCCAGCGCATCCTGCTCGTGTAGCAACTGCAATCGTGCGTCGCGACCCAACATCGTGGGCACCAAAGGCCCGGCCAGATAACGCGACAACGTGGTATCCATCGCCGGGCCAATCATGTTGGCCAACCGCAGAATGGTTACCGCAACATCGGGCCGACGCCGGCCCAGCCCACGTGCGTAACCTTCGATGTCCAGACTGTCCTTGGCAAAACCCTCTCGGAAAGGTCGACGGCTGCTGCTGTCCTCGGTGAACACCACCGGATCGTGTGGGCTCGACCCGTAAACCTCGGAGGTGGACTTCAACACCACCCGGTGAACCGACGGCGCCTTCTGGCACGCTGCGAACAGCTGCATGGCGCCCATCACGTTGATTTCCTTCAACGCCGCGCTGCCTCCGGACCGCGGCGCGTAGGACGCCGCCGCGGCGTGCACCACCGTGTCGACGTCGCCGTTTCGAATTACCTTGGCGATAAACGGATTACGAATGTCTGCGCGAACAAACTCTGCTCGGCCCATGCGACGCAACATGTCCTTGCTCGGCGCGATCGCGTCCACTGCGATGACCGAGTTGATTAACGGGTTCTGCGCGAGCCGGGCGGTCACGTAGCCACCCAGAAACCTGCATGCACCGGTCACCAGCACCACTTTGGGGTAGTGGACCTGCTCGCCGCCGCCGATTCCCCCGGCGCCGCCCCCCTGACCGCTCGACGAATTCACCCCGCTAGCCTAGCGGCGACGAGAGACAGAAGCGTTACAGGCGAGTGTCGGTAGTCGCTGACTGCGGCCAGATCCGGCTAGGGCAGGCCTACTTACCGAGTTTTCTACGCTGCACTCGGGTGCGGCGCAGCAGCTTGCGGTGCTTTTTCTTCGACATGCGCTTGCGCCGCTTCTTGATGACTGAACCCATGAACTCCGCTACCTGCCCGTGACCGCTTCTCAACAACTTCTGAATGACTAGGACGGAGTCACTTTACCCAGCCCGCCGCACCCAACACCAAACCGGCGCCCATCGACGGCTGACCGGTCGGCTCGCGCAGACAGTCTTGTCTTGGTTAGCCGGCGAAGTATGAGGTCTGCAGCATGTCGTGGACGGCCTTCGCATGCACCCGGAACGACCGCCCGACCCGCACTGCGGGCAGCTCGCCGTTGTGCACCAACCGGTACACGGTCATCTTCGAGACCCGCATCAGCGAAGCCACCTCGGCCACGGTAAGGAATTGCGTGCCGGCCTGCTGGCCTTCACCCGTACCGCTCTCTCGTGCCGTTCTAGCAGCAGCTTCCCGGGCCGATGGCCCGTTCGTAGACGTCATCGCAACCCAATCATGTCAGGCACGCGCAATGCCAGCGGCTTCCCCTCCGCTGGCACCCACACGTGCATACAAAGAGGAGAATAGCGGGACTAGTGGGGTTACTGGTACTAGTGGGGGACATCAGTTCAAAATTCTTTGAATTATTCGGATGTAATTCGTAACTGTTCAGAACGGCTTTTAGCGGCTTGAACGGCCGCGTCCACCGCCACTCGAAACCCTCCTTTTTCCAGCTCACGCAGCGCAGCGGCAGTCGTCCCGCCCGGAGAGGTGACCGACGCCCGCAGTTGCAGCGCGGTGGTGTCGACCCGCAATCCCAGCGGCTTACCGGAGGGTTTGCGATCTTGCTCCATCCGCTCCAGCAGCATCGCCGCCGACCCGGCCATGGTCTGTGCCGCCAGGTCGGTAGCCACCTGGCGGGTCAAGCCCACCGCAACACCGGCGTCCACCAGGGCCTCGACCAACAGCAAAAAATACGCCGGACCTGAGCCCGACAGCGCGGTCACCGCGTCCAGTTGCTGTTCGGGAACGGTCAACACGACGCCCACCGCGTCGAACAGGGCCGAGACCTCCTCGAGCTGTTGTGGGGTGACGAAACGGCCCTTGGCCAAGGCGGTCACCCCGGCTCCCACCAATGCCGCCGCGTTCGGCATCGCTCGGACCACCGGGGTGCCCGCCGGCAGCTTGGATTCGAAGTACGAGATCGTGACACCTGCGGCGACCGTGACGAACACTTGCTCAGCGCTGTCGCTTTCGGCGGCAGCGGCCGCGGCCGCCAAGTCCCCCATCACCGTCTCGATGTCAGCCGGCTTCACCGCGACCACGACGAAAGTCGCGTGTTCGACAGCTTCGCTGGCAGCGGTCACCAGGACCGAATAGGTGCTCGCTAGGTACTTGGCGCGCTCCGGCAGCCGCTCGGCCACCACCAGATCTTTGACCTGCCGCCCAGCCCGCAGCAAACCTGACAGCAATGCCTCACCGATGCTGCCGCCGCCGATGATCGCGATTCGTGCCATGCCGCACAGCATCGCAGACGTATCCGCGCTACCTCGCGGGCACCATCGCCAGTTGGCGGGATGGCACCACCAGGCGGCCCACCTGGTCGACGACGATGTGGAGCGGCGCGCGCGGCGTTGGCGCACAGCGCCAACATCGCACCGCCGTGCACCTTGGGACCGATGGTCCAATGTTCGTCGAGTTCCCCGTGAAACACCGGGCTGTTGGGCCCCGACTCGACCTGCCGCAGCGCCATGGCGGTGGTGAACAAGGCGTTCATGTCAGCGCAGCAGGTGGGTACGGGCGAACTGCAACGATTCGGCGAGCATGGCTTCGCGCTCACTGGCTGACCGCGCCGACGAGGTGGACACCTCCAGCACCACATGGCCGGTAAAGCCGATCGTGGCCAGCATCTGGCACAGCTCGGCGGCGGGCTGGGTGCCGCGACCTGGTACCAGGTGCTCATCGGCGGGCAGCCCACTGCCGTCGCACAAGTGCAGATGCACCAAACCCGAGCCCATCCGGCGGGCCATCTCCAACGCATCCGTACCGGCGGTCGAGGTGTGTGAGAGGTCGAGCGTGAAATGCGCGTGATCGCCGTCCAGCGGGTCATAGGACGGCGCGAACGCCGAAATCGCCGGGCCAGGTCCACCGCCGCGCCGCCGCATCCGTTCCCGCGATTGACCGGCGCCAAAGAACCGGTCCGCACGGAACGGAAACATGTTTTCGACAGCCACCATGACGCCGCTGGACGCTTCCAGGGCGGCAACCTGGTCGCTGAACCCCTCGGCGTAGCGCCGTTGCCAGCGAAACGGCGGATGTACCACGACCGTCTGCGCCTCCAGCCGGTCCGCGGCGCGCACACTGCGCTCCAACTTGGGTATCGGATTGGCCCCCCATACCCGCTGCGAGATCAGCAGGCACGGAGCGTGCACAGACAGCACCGGAACTCGGTAGCGCCGCGCCAGCCTCCTGACGGCATCGATGTCCTGGCTGACCGACTCCCCCCACACCATCAGCTCGACCCCGTCGTAGCCGAGCTTGGCCGCGTACTCGAACGCGACCTCGGCCCGCAGCGGGTACACCGAGGCCGTCGACAGACCGACTTTGATTGCTGGACGCACTGTCTGTCGGTGCGCCTAGCCTGTTTGCAGTGATAGCACCAGGGGCCCCCAGGTGATCAGTGCGCCAACCGCAACCGCGATCAGCGTACTGGCGATGTCCTCCGTCTTGCGGACAACCCGCACCGCGACCACGAGGCCCAAGATCACCAACACCGACAGGACCAACGCCACAATGCTGTTCCAGCGCCACAGCTGGTCGAAGGCGATGAACAGCCCTGCGCCGAAGACCACGGCCAGGATGGACTGCAGCGCAACCACCGTGCCTCGCCACAGGGCAGCCAACAGGCCAGCCACGCGGCGGGGCTCCCGAGCCGCTGCGGCCACGTCGGTGTCGCGTTGGTCTTGGTCGAAGACTGCCGGTGCCGGATCACCGCGCCGAGCCACCTCATCAGCGAGAGAGTGCCCGCCGAAAAGGGTCCCTTCCGCGGCTTGCAGGTAGGAACGCACATAAGCCGAATCCCCGGCGGCTGCATCCGCCTCGCCTACCTCAGCGTCCAAGGCGTCCAAGGCGTCCAAGGCGTCCACCGACGTATCGCCCGTTCCGCCGTAGTGGTCAACCGGGTCCGGACTCATATCCTCGGCCCCGGGCAGCTGCCCCCCGGTATCGCTGCCGTCGGTGTGCCGCAGCGGCCGTGGGTATTCGCTGCGCTCCGGGCCCGACTTCCGTCGGGCGATCGGCTCAGATTTGGGCCAGCGCGGTTCGGGCTCGGACCAGTATCTGGCCTTGTCCGGCTGTTCCGAGGCCGGTCCGGTGAACCGGTCAGCGGCCGGTTCGGTGTCGGCTACCGGGATTCGCCGGTTGCTCGGCTCCGGCGGCGTTGGCAGTTCAGATGGGGCGGCAAGCGTGGCAGGCTCGGCGTTTTTTCGGCGCTCGTCGGGACGGACGTCACGGACGATGGGAATCTCACCGGTCAGCTCGGCGACGGTGACCGAGTCGCTGTCGCCACGCCGACGATGGCGCCGCCGGGTGACGGACGGCGCACCGATGGTGCCGTTCCTGGCCAGCAGTTCGGCCACCGAGATCTGCCTGGTTTCCTCCGTTTCGGAGTCTGATCCAGTCATGCTTTGTTGCCTCTCGATCGGTTTGCAGCGTTCCGATCTGTTACCTGACCTCTAGCATCGCGCACCGACGTCGCGACCGGCGAAGTTTCCATGAAGGCGGCTCCGTCGGCTTCGCTGTCGAGTCGGCGCAAGATCACACCTTCACGCAGCGCCCACGGGCAGATATCCACCGCTTCTATTGACAGCGCTCGCATGCTTGCTTCTGCGACCAGAGCCCCCGCCACGATCTGCGGCGCCCGCTCGGCGCTGACTCCTTCCAGTTCCGCACGGTCAGCGGTGGTCATCCTAGAGATGAAAGATATGAGTTGCCTGAGGCCGTTGGCGGTCAGCGTCCGTCGCATGCGTGGCCCAGCCGCGGACGGCGCCGCTCCGGTGAGCCGCGCCAGCGAGCGAAATGTCTTCGACGTTGCTACCGCAAGGTCGGGGCTCCCGGCCTCTAGCATGACCACGCTGGCATCAGCCAGCTCGGCGTCCAGCCAGTCGCGCAGCATCGCCACCCGCCGGCGGCCGGGCGGGTCGTCGGGTAACCATTCGCGGGACAACCGGCCTGCTCCCAATGGCAGCGACAACGCGACCTCAGGATCCTCGTCCACGCCGCTGGACAATTCCAGCGAACCGCCACCGATATCGAGGTTGATGATGCGCCCGGCGCTCCACCCATACCACCGCCGCACCGCCAGAAAGGTTAGCCGCGACTCGTCGACCCCGCCCAGAACCTGCAACTCGACACCGGTCTCTTTGCGTACCTGGGTCAGCACATCTTCGGAGTTCTCGGCGTCCCGGACGGCGGACGTCGCGAAGGCCATCAATTCAGCGCAGCCGGAGCTCACGGCGATCTTGGCGAACTCGTCGATGGTGGACACCAGCTTGTCGGCGCCGCGCTTGGTGATCTTGCCCGAGCTGTCGGTAGCTTCGGCCAGCCGCAGGGTCGCCTTCGTCGAACTCATCGGGGTGGGGTGCCCACCACGGTGAGCATCAACCACCAGCAGATGGACCGTGTTGCTACCCACGTCCAGCACGCCTAATCGCACGAAATCAACCTAGTCGGGGCGCGCCGGGACCCGCCGATCGACCCGCTGACCAGCTCGGGGAAACCCTCGCACGCGGTCAGCTCGCCCGACCGGAATCGTGGACTAACGTTGCAACCGTGGCAAACTCGCGCCTGAGTTCGGTGCAGCCGGGACAAGAGGTCGAATTGGATTTCCCCCGCGAGTGGGTGGAGTTCTACGATCCGGGAAATCCCGAACACCTGATCGCGGCCGACCTGACCTGGCTGCTGTCGCGGTGGACGTGCGTATTCGGCACCCCAGCCTGCCGGGGCACGGTGGCCGGCCGCCCGCACGACGGGTGTTGCTCGCATGGCGCGTTCCTGTCCGACGACGACGACCGGGCCCGGTTGGACAACGCAGTCAATCAGCTGACTGACCAGGACTGGCAGTTCCGCGACAAAGGCCTGCGCCGTAAGGGGTACCTGGAGCTCGACGAACACGACGGCCAACCCCAATACCGCACCCGCAAACACAAGGATGCTTGCATCTTCCTCAACCGTCCCGGGTTCGCGGCCGGCGCCGGGTGCGCGCTGCACAGCAAAGCCCTCAAGCTGGGTGTGCCACCGCTGACGATGAAACCTGATGTGTGCTGGCAACTGCCCATCCGGCGTAGCCAGGAGTGGGTGACCCGGCCGGACAGCACTGAGATCCTCAAGACCACGCTTACCGAATTCGATCGCCGGGGCTGGGGCTCCGGGGGTTCCGACCTGCACTGGTATTGCACCGGCGACCCGGCCGCCCATGTTGGCGCCAAGCAGCTTTGGGAAAGCCTCGCCGACGAGCTCACCGAATTGCTCGGCGACAAGGCCTACGCAGCGCTTGCGGCAATATGTAAGCGGCGCAGCCAGTTAGGGCTCGTCGCGGTGCACCCTGCGACCGGCGCGGCCAGGTAGCGGTTATCCCGAGTCCGCCGCGCGCTGGGCGCCGGTGTATGCCTGCACCATGCGCAACGCGCTGGCGCCCAGGTATGCCTCGACCGTGGCAGCGGCCGCCGCTGCATCGTGCGCAAGCACAGCATCGTTGATTGCCCCGAGCTCGGCAATCACTGGTTCGGCCTTGTCATAGGCACCAGTGAGTTCGTGCTCGCGGCTGCCGAAGGCATGTTCTACCCAGCGATACAGCAAACCCAACGCGCGGTTACGTGTGCTGCGAATCAGCACCCGGAAAAAGGCAAGATCGGCTGCTTGGCGGGCTGCGGCGGTCTCCGCTTCCCGCACCGCTGCCAGCGCGGCGCCCAATGCCTCGGCATCCACCAGCGTGCACCGGGCGGCTGCCAGGCGGCCAAGCAGCGGACCCAAGGCCGCGCGGACTTCCAACAGCTCGACCAGGAAGTCCGGGCCGAGTTTGCGCACCAACGCCTCGACTACCTCCGGATGGGTAAGGCCCTCGGGGTCACGCACGACGTTGCCGCTGCCCTGCCGGGTCTCGATTAGACCCATTTGCTGCAGCCTGGCCAAAGCCTGCCGCAGCGACGTCCTGTTGACCCCCAACTGCTCCGCTAGTTCACGTTCGGGCGGCAACGCCGAGCCTGGCGGGAAGGCGCCATCAAGGATCGCGTCGGCGATGGTCGTCGCAATTTGCTCATCCACCCGCTGACGATCCGGCGGCTGCAAGATACTTGACTGGTTCATTGGCTCAACCAATATAGTGGATACTGCGACAACGCGCGGGCGGACACGCAGAACCGGAGGTGAGGCAGGTGGATGACGAGCTGCTCTCGGCGGCGTCTCCGCGCTGGCGAGGCAAGGCCGGGCGCCTGGAAGTCTGGTACGCCACGCTGTCGGATCCGCGGACGCGTGCCGGCCTATGGGTGCACTGCGAAACCGTGGCACCCAGCAACGGTGACCCGCCTTATGCGCACGGGTGGACGACCTGGTTTCCCCCCGACGACCCGCCGCGCACCGAGCGTTTCGGACCCGTCGCCGCCGAGCCCGCGCTCGGCGCCGCCTGGTTCGACGCCGCGGGCGCTCGGGTCGCCCTAGAGGAGCTGAGCGGGCGGGCGGGATCCTTGGCCTGGCAGCTGTCCTGGAAACATACCGGGACGCCGCTGTGGACGTTTCCGCGAGTGGCGTGGGAACGCGAACTGCTGCCGGGCGCCCAGGTGGTGCTCGCCCCCACCGGCGACTTCACCGGCTCGCTGACCGTCGGCGACACCACCCACTCTGTTGCTGGCTGGGGTGGCGCCGTCGCGCACATCTACGGGCACGGCAACGCCAAGCGCTGGGGGTGGATCCATGCCGACCTGGGCGGCGGCGACGTGCTGGAAGCTGTCACCGCGGTGTCGCATAAGCCGGGATTGCGCAAGCTCGCGCCGCTCGCCTTCGTTCGCTTCCGGATCGACGGAAAGGATTGGCCCGCAAGCGCCCGAAGCATCCTGCCGTCACTGCGGATGCGGACCACGCTGGGCGTACGGCACTGGCAGCTGGAGGGACGCATCGGGGGCCGGGACGTGCTGATCCGGGTCGACCAGCCACCGCAGCGGTGCGTGAGCCTGCAATACACCGATCCCGACGGGGGCAAGGCAGTGTGCACCAACACCGAGCAGGCCGACATCTACATCGAGATCGACAAGCGGCGCTGGTCGGTGGTGGGCACCGGCCACGCCGAAGTCGGCTTGCGTGGGACCGAGGCACCCGCCGTCAACGAAAGGACGTCGTCATGAGTTTTTTGCTCGACCCGCCACTGTTGTTTGTCTGCGGAGCACTCATCGAACGCCGGGTGCCCGAAGATCGTCGCGATTACGCCGAGGCCGCCGTGCTGGGGGTCTTCTTCGCCGGCTCGTTCGGGCTCTATAACAACGTGCCGGGGCTGGGGTTCTTGTGGCGCCCGTTCCGCGCCGAGAACGGACGTGACTTCATGTGGAACAGCGGCGTCTTCGGCGTGGACACCTCCAAGATCGATTGGCCAGCCCACGCGGCGGCCGGCGGCATCTTCGCCACCTATCCGTTCTTCATCAAGCTCGGCCGGCGACTTGGGCGCCGGTTGGCATCGACATGAGACCCGTCCGACCCGCCCGGTCGGCGTTAGCCGCTTTCGGTAGCGCTTTGTTACCCGAGGAGCACGGCGGCCCGCCGCCCGCCCAGTTCGTCGAGCGCGTCGAACGGTACCTGGCGCGCATGCCCGCCGCCTCCCGGCTGGCACTGCGGGCCGGCCTGATGGCGCTGGCGGCGTCGAGCTACCTGGCCACGGGTCGATCGCTGTCGCGGCTCGGCCCGGGCGAACGCGCACAGGTATTGCGTCGCATCGCGGCAATCAATCCTGATCTCGGCGCCGCGGTCGAAGGAGTGAAGGCGGTCGCGTTGCTGGCCAACGGCGCCGACACCTACGCACAGGAACTATTGGTCGGCGCCCAGGCGCACGATCCGGCGCGCCCGGATGCGGAGCTGAACGTGGCCGCCTCCACCGATAGCCCTTCGGTCCTCACTACCGACGCGGTGATCGTCGGTTCCGGCGCCGGCGGCGCCATGGCAGCCCGTACCTTGGCGCGGGCCGGTTTGGACGTCGTCGTCCTCGAAGAAGGCCGGCGCTGGACGGTCGAGGAATTCCGCACTACCCACCCAATCGACCGCTACGCCGGGTTGTACCGCGGCGCTGGGGCCACCGTCGCCCTGGGGCGCCCGGCGGTAGTGCTGCCGATCGGCCGGGCTGTCGGTGGCACCACCGTGGTCAACTCCGGCACCTGCTTCCGTCCGCCGGTTTCCGTGCAACGGCGCTGGCGCGACCAGTTCGGCCTCGGCTTGGCCGACCCGGACCGGCTGGCCGGCCACCTCGCCGACGTAGAGCGCACCCTGCAGGTCGCGCCGGTGCCGCTCGACATCATGGGCCGCAACGGCAACCTGTTGCTCGACGCCGCCACGTCACTAGGCTGGCAGGCCGCTCCCATCCCCCGCAACGCACCGGGCTGTGCCGGCTGCTGCCAGTGCGCAATCGGCTGCCCCCGCAACGCCAAGTTCGGTGTGCACCTCAACGCGTTGCCCCAGGCCTGCGCGGCCGGCGCGCGGATCGTCTCCCGGGCGCGCGTCGAGCGGGTCTTGCACCAGCACGGACGCGCCCGTGGGGTACGGGCGCGCCGACCTGACGGCACCGCGGTCGACGTGCTGGCGACTACCGTCGTCGTCGCCGCCGGGGCTATCGAGACACCGATGTTGTTGCGGCGCAGCGGTCTTGGTGGTCACCCGCGGCTCGGCAGGAACCTGGCACTGCATCCGGCGACGATGCTGGCCGGGCGCTTCGATGACGACGTGTATGCCTGGCGTGGCGTGCTGCAAAGTGCCGCCGTCCACCAGTTCCGCGAATCGGACGGGGTGCTGATCGAGGCGACCGCCACGCCGCCAGGCATGGGCTCAATGGTGTTCCCCGGCTACGGCAGCGAGCTGCTCAGCTGGCTGGACCGGGCGCCCCAGGTCGCTACGTTCGGTGCGATGGTGGCCGATCGGGGCGCCGGCTCGGTGCTGTCGCTGGGTGGCGAGGCGTTGGTGCGCTACGACATCGCCCAAGCCGACCTCGCCAAGTTGCGGGTCGCCATGCACGCCATCGGTCAGCTGCTCTTTGCCGCCGGCGCGGCCGAGGTACTCACCGGTCTGCCGGGTGCGAAGGCGCTGACGTCGCTGCCCGAACTGCAGGAGGTGCTGCAGCGCAGCGATCCGAGGAGCCTGCACCTGGCCGCCTTTCATCCAACCGGGACCGCGGCCGCCGGCGCTGACGCGCAGGTTTGTCCGGTCGGTGCGACCGGCCGACTCCGCGGTATCGACGGGGTATGGGTGGCCGACGCGTCAATCCTGCCCAGCTGCCCGGAAGTCAACCCGCAAGTGTCGATCATGGCGCTGGCGCTGGGCGTAGCCGATGAGATTGTTGGTGCTCACTCGCCGTGAATTCTTCCCACCAATGGATCATCGACGCCATTCACCCCTTTGAATATGACGTCGCTTCTTGTGTGGCTCCGGTATTCGAAGCCTACGCGCGAGTGTTTCACCCGGCGTATCGCATAGATATGCCCGAGCCGTATGACCCTGTTTCCTGGCATGCGGTGGCGCAGGCCAACAACCGCATAGCGCACCCGGCCATGGAATGGGGATCTCTGGTCGGCTCTTGGGCCTTACCATGTCAGCCTGGCCTTTGGGATCGTCAGCCAGACACCGGTCGGCTTCCGATGCCCACCACGGCGGAGCTCAGTCGCGTGCTGAGGCAATGTTCGAACACCGAGCGGGTGCTGTACGCCCTGTGGTACGGGTACGGCGGGATGCGCCCAGAAAATGCGGAACTAATCGAATTACCGCAGCGCCCAATGGAAGTGATAGCCGGGTCAATTGACGATGCGGCCCGACCGTTCGGAATACCGGGTCGTACCGCAAACTTATGGTGGGCAAGCGATCGACAATGGTGTGTCGCCACCGATATTGACTTGATGACGACCTATATTGGCGCCAGCGCGCGCAGGGCTAGCCCTCTAGCTTGTAGCCCAGTCCCCGCACCGTCACCAGGTGCACCGGGTTGGCTGGGTCGGCCTCGATCTTGGACCGCAGCCGCTTGACGTGGACGTCGAGCGTCTTGGTGTCTCCGACGTAGTCCGCGCCCCAAACCCGATCGATCAGCTGCCCTCGGGTCAGCACCCGCCCGCTGTTGCGCATCAGGTATTCCAGCAGGTCGAACTCTTTGAGCGGCAACGTGATAGCGACACCGTTCACCGACACGACGTGGCGTTCGACGTCCATCCGCACCGGCCCGGACTCCAGCACGTTGTCGCTGACTTCGGCGTCGTCGTCGCCGCCGCGGCGCAGTACCGCGCGGATCCGGGCGATCAATTCGCGTGCGGAGTACGGTTTGGTCACGTAATCGTCGGCGCCCAGCTCCAGCCCGACCACCTTGTCGATCTCGCTGTCCCGGGCGGTCACCATGATCACCGGTACGCTGGACCGCGCGCGTAACTGCTTGCACACGTCGGTGCCCGACATTCCCGGGAGCATCAAATCGAGCAGCACAATGTCGGCGCCGGACCGGTCAAACTCGGCCAGCGCAGCGGGACCATCGGTCACCACGGTGGCGTCAAAGCCCTCCTTGCGAAGCAGAAACGCCAGCGGATCGGCCAATGACTCCTCGTCTTCTACGATCAGCACGCTAGTCATCGGCGCCACTTTCCCTCATCGCTGCGTCCCCAGCAAGCGGGTGTACCCCCACTGCATCGTCGTTGGCGCGGGTCATCGACTTAGCTCTTCCTCTCGTTGTGACCTGTTGGACCACGATTCGTGCCCCCGCAAGTGGGCCGATAGTTCGCCATCAGCCGGTTCCGCCGCGGGAATAGCTAGCGTGAAGGTGGAGCCGGTGCCAGGCTTGCTCCATACGCCGATGCTGCCGTTGTGGTTAGCCGCGACATGCTTGACGATGGCCAGCCCCAGCCCACTGCCGCCGGTAGCTCTCGAGCGAGCCTTGTCACCCCGGAAGAACCGCTCGAAGACTCGCTCCTGGTCCTCCAGCGCGATACCGATGCCGCGGTCGGTGACAGCGATCTCGATATTGTCACCGCGGCGGCGGCGGCTGATCGACACCAGCGAGCCTGGCGGCGAATACGCAATCGCATTGGAAACGAGGTTAGCCAGCGCGGTCACCAACAGAGTTTGGTCACCCAGCACCCGCAAACCGCTGGGCGCATCGGTGCGAACCTCGATGTCGGCATTGTCAGCGGCCACTTTGTGGCGCGAGATGGCTTCGGACACAATGGTATCGACGTCCACGTCGGTGACGTTGTGCAAGCGCTCGGCGCCCTGCAGCCGGGACAGCTCGATCAGCTCGGCAACCATATCCCCGAGTCGATTCGCCTCAATGAGTACCTTTTCGGCGAACCGCCGCACGGTGTCGGGATCATCGGGTGATGCGAGCAGGGCTTCGGCAAGTAACGCCATGGCGCCGACCGGGGTCTTGAGCTCGTGGCTGACGTTGGCTACAAAGTCGCGCCTGGTCGCCTCCATGCGCGCGTGGTCAGACTGGTCATGGGCGAAGACCACGACGAATCGCCGGTCTTCCTCGCTTAGCCGCCGGGCGTACCCATGCACCGACGACAGCCCAGATCTGCCGGGGACACGCTTGGCCGGTGATAGATCAAACTCGACATCTTCCCCGTTCAGGGCCCGCTGTGCGGCCCTCCAGGCGTGGTCGTCGAGCTGCCGGTCTCGCACCAGACCGAGGTCCTTGGCCTGATCGTTAAGGTAAACGACGTCGCGATGAGCGTCCACCACAGCCGCACCCATCGGCATCAGAGCAACGATTCGTTGCAGCATCTGCGCAACGGTGATCCCGGTCCACTCGGCGGCCGCTCGCTGGCGACGACGCGACGCCAACCGCTGCGACAGCCGGATTCCCGCCGCAACACCTACGGCCAGCGCTAGCGCGGACAAGACCCCGGCCAGCAACAGTGCCGAGAACACAGTCACATGCAAAATCCTACAAACTCCGGTGAACGCGGCCCTAGCGGAGCAAGGCCGAAATCGGACAAGTCACACCATCCCCAACAGGTGTTCGGCTGCTGTTCATGTGCTGTTCAGTAAAAACCCCTGTGAACCCCCGGGAAATCAAATTTTCGCTGTGCCTTGACTGGCTACCGCAGCGGCACCAGCGGCCGCGGCCTCCGGGTCCAGATAGGTACCGCCGGGCACCACCGGCCGCAACTGCCGGTCCAGGTCATAGCGCAGCGGAACGCCGGTCGGGATGTTCAATCCGACGATCTCCTCGTCGGACAGCTGGTCCAGATGCTTGACCAACGCCCGCAGCGAATTGCCGTGGGCGACGATCAACACCGTCTTGCCAGCCCGCAGGTCGCCGACGATGACGTCGGTGAAGTAGGGCAGAAACCTGGCCACCACGTCGGCCAAGCATTCGGTCAGGGGGCCGCCGCCGATGTCGGCGTACCGGGGGTCGGCGTCCTGGCTGAACTCACTGCCCCGCTCGATCGGCGGCGGGGGCGTGTCATAGCTGCGCCGCCAGGCCGTGAACTGCTCTTCGCCGTAACGAGCCTTCGTCTCGCCCTTGTTGAGACCCTGCAGCGCCCCGTAATGGCGTTCGTTGAGCCGCCAGCTGCGCCGCACCGGAATCCATAGCCGGTCGGCGCTATCGAGCGCCAGATGCGCGGTCGAGATCGCGCGCCGCAGTAGCGACGTGTAAAGCACGTCCGGCAACAGGTCGTGCTCGATCAGCAGCTCGCCACTGCGAACCGCTTCCGCCGTGCCCTTCTCTGTCAGCCCGACGTCGACCCAGCCAGTGAACAGGTTGAGGGCATTCCAGTGGCTCTCGCCGTGGCGAAGCAGCACCAGCGTGGCAGTGTCTCCCATGCTGGCAAGTCTCTCACGGGCTATCGGTCATGCTGTGGGTCATCGTCGTCGTCGAACACATTGCCCGCTCCCTCTTTATCGCGCTGCGCGCTCGTCATCGTCGTCGATGAGGTGCGCGAAGGCCTCCAAGTTCTTCAGCGATTCGCCGCGCGCGACCCGCCACTCCCACTCTTTTTGGATCGACGAACGAAAACCCAATTCCAGCAACGTGTTGAAGTCGGAGTCCACCGCCTCGAGCACCTGCCCGAGCACTCGGTCGATCTCGTCGGCATCAACTGAGGCCAGCGACATCCGGCCTACCAAGTAGATGTCGCCAACATTGTCCAGCGTGTAGGCGACCCCATACAGCCGGCGGTTACGTTTGAGCAAGAACCGGTAGACACCCTCGTGGTTCTCGTCCGGCTTGCGGCACACGAATGCCTCGACCCGCACCGAGTGCTCGCCGACGCTCAAGATGGTGTTGGTCTTGAGCTTACGCTCGCCCGGCAATTCCACGATGATGCCCGCCGGCCCGCCATGCGCGCCGGGGTGTTTCGAGTAGGTCAACTGGCTGGCCCGCAACGCATGCTCGATCACCTGCTGCACGGAGGCGCTCATGCGCCTACCCCGCGACGAACCGTCCAACGGCGTGGTTTGCGCGCGGCGACCAGGTCGCGCACGCGGCGCCGGCGCCCGGCGGTGAAGTCGCCGATCGCGCGCCGGTAGCTGGCTAACAGCGCATCAGTGGTGTGGTCCCATGAGAATTCCGCGGCGTGCTCGGCCGCCGCGCGGCTCATTACCCACTTCTGCGGGCCGGCGTTGCGCCGCAACAGCTGGTCGATCGCGTCCGCCCAGTGCCCGACGTCGTGCCCGGATACCAGGGCGCCGGTGATACCGTCGCGCACCGCAACCGGCAGGCCGCCTACCGCCGCCGCCACCACCGGCGTGCCGCAGGCCTGCGCCTCGATAGCGACCAGACCAAAGGACTCGGAATAACTCGGTACCGCAACCAGGTCGGTCGCGCGAAACACGGTAACCAAATCCGAGCGGGATTGCGGCGGCAGGAACGTCACTCGCGCTGTAATGCCAAGTTCGGCGGCCAGATCCGCCAGCCCATCCGGCGAGGCGAATCCGCTGCCCGACGGTCCGCCGGCAACGATGACTCGCACTCCCGGTAGCTCGGCGACCGCCCGCAACACGATGTCCGGCGCCTTCAGCGGCTGAATCCGTCCAACGAAGGCCACCACCTGCTCGTCGAGGGGCAACCCCAGTGCGGCCCGCGCCGCCTTTCGGTCACCGGGTGCGAACACATCCAAGTCGACACCGGGATGGACGATGTCGATTCGCGCCGGATCGGCACCATGATGAGAAACTAACTGCCGGCCTTCATCGTCGGTGTTGACAATGAGCCGGTCCGCCTCGTCGACCACCTGCTGTTCACCGACGGTACGCAGCGGCGGCTCCGGGGCATCACCGTCGGCCAACGCCGCATTCTTCACCGCGGCCAGCGTGTGCGCGGTGTGCACCAACGGCACCGCCCAGCGGTCGCGGGCCAGCCAGCCGACTTGACCGGACAGCCAATAGTGCGAGTGCACGATGTCGTAGTAGCCCGGTTCGTGGGCGGCTTCGGCACGCAGCACCCCGGCTGCGAATGCACACAGCTGAGTGGGCAGGTCATATTTGTCCAGACCCTCGAATGGCCCCGCCACCACATTGCGCACGAGTACGCCCGGCGCGACCCGCACGACCGGCGGATCCGCTGACGCGGTGGCCCGGGTGAAGATTTCCACCTCGATGCCCCGGCGGGCCAGATGCAGCGCGGTCTGCAGCACGTAGACATTCATCCCCCCGGCGTCTCCGGTACCCGGTTGGGCCAGCGGTGAGGTATGCACCGCCAACAGCGCAACCCGGCGCGGGTCGTCGTCACCGGCTAACCGGAGCGGGTCAGTCTGCCGCACACTGTCATCTTTCCAGGACTAACTCTGACAACTACCCCACGCGCGCGAACTACGCACGTCAGGACCCCTTATGCGAGCGCGTCGGGCTGGGGGTCGGGCAGCCGGATGTCCAGTACTCCGGAGCGGCGCATGGCGCCCAACGGATCGGCATAGAGCCCACCCAGCGACACAATGCCGGCCCCCGCTTCTTGCACGCGGTTGCCGAAGGCGGTGACGCGGATGTCCCGCGGCGGCAGCACCGAGCGCGCGGCGAAAGCCGCCTCCACCTGCTCCATCCCTTCCGGGTACTCGGTGAACGCCTGGCCGCCGACCACCAGTTCATCGGGATTCAGCACGTCGCGCAGCAGCGCCACCGTCTCGCCGAGTACCCGGGCCCGCTCGGCCAACAGATCGCGGGCCTGCTGGTTGCCGGCTCGCGCGGCTCGCAGCAGCTCAGTCATTGCGGTAGCCGACCCGCTGGTGCGAGCGGTCGGGGCGGGGGGAATGATCCGCAGCCTGCGGGCAGCAGCCAAAACGGCCTCGTCGCTGACCGTGGACTCAAGCTGTCCGCCGCCGCCGAGCAGCTCCGAGTGGGCCGGCAGGCCCGCAATGGTGCCCGGGCCACTGGCCGGGCAGTGCACCCGCCCATCGATCACCAGCGAGTAACCCACAGTTTCGCGGGCATAGACATAGAGGCTGGTCGCTGAGCCTGGGGCAAACTGCCGCATCCCGAGCAGCAGTTCAGCGCCGGCCATGGCGTCGACATGTGATGCCACCGAGACCGGAAGTCCCAGCGCGTCGGCCAGCACCGGCCCCACCGGTGCGTTTCGCCAGCCCAGCCGCTGATGGTCGACGTGGCCGGTCGTGTTATCGACCGTGCCGCCAATCGCGACTCCGACCCGCAGCGTGCGACGGCGATGCCAACGCCTCAGATAGCGGCCGGCACTGTGAGCCAGCGAGGTCAGGGCCGGACCCGCTGGACTGAGCGGCGTCGGCGTCTCAACCGTGTCGAGAGTGCGGCCGAGCAGGTCAGTGGCCACGATGCTGGTGGTGCGAGCGCCGATGTGGATGCCCAAGGTCACGAACGGCTCGTGGTTGACCTCCACAGGCACCCGGGGGCGCCCGATGGCTCCAGAAACCGCCAAGTCGGCGCGCTCGCGCAGAATACCAGCCTCAAGGAGTGCGGTGACCTGGCGGTTCACCGTCGCGATGCTCAGCGAGGTCACGCCGGCGATGACGTCGCGGCCCACCGGACCACCCAGCCGCACCGCCCGAAACACCGACGCTGCCGCGGAATCAGCCAGGTGCAGGGATGGCGGCGCAACCTGGCGGTACGGCCGCGCCTGGCCGCTACGGCTGGGGGGACGAGGGGTGAGGGTAGTCGTGTGCACGGGCGTCCTTATTTCGAGTTCAACTGGCCGGATCCTGGGCCACGCTGCACAACTTTGCGTCAGGCGCGGCAAAGTGAGCGGCAACAACAGGGGCCCGCGAAAAAGCACGCGGACGTCGCGTCGAACGAGGCGCTGTGGTACACCCCCAGAATTTAGCACGTTTACTAGAGTGTTTCCGATGACAATTCCCAGCCTAAAAAGACGAGTCGCGGTGGTTACCGGAGCCAGCTCTGGGATCGGCGAGGGAACCGCTAAAGTGCTTGCTGCTCAAGGGTTTCACGTAGTGGCGGTAGCCCGCCGGGCAGACCGGATCAAGGCGCTCGCCGAAGAGATCGACGGGACCGCAGTTGTGGCAGACGTCACAAAGGATGCGGCCGTTGACGCGCTGGCACGCGCGCTGAGCCGGGTCGACGTGCTGGTCAACAATGCCGGTGGAGCAAAGGGGCTGGAATCGGTCGTCGACGCCGATCTTGAGCACTGGCGCTGGATGTGGGAGACCAACGTGATGGGCACACTGCGGGTGACCCGCGCGCTGCTACCCAAGCTCATCGAGTCCGGCGACGGCTTAGTGGTTACCGTCACTTCGATTGCGGCGCTAGAGGTTTACGACGGCGGCGCCGGCTACACAGCGGCCAAGCACGCCCAAAGTGCGCTGCACCGCACGCTGCGGGGCGAACTGCTGGGCAAGCCGGTCCGGCTCACCGAGATTGCGCCCGGTGCGGTGGAGACGGAGTTCTCGCTGGTCCGGTTCAACGGTGACCAGCGACGCGCGGATGCGGTCTACTCCGGCATGACTCCGCTAGTAGCCGCCGACATCGCCGAGGTGATCGGGTTCGTAGCCGCAAGGCCGTCGCACGTCAACCTGGACCAGATCGTCATCCGGCCACGCGACCAGGCGTCAGCGACGCGGAGGGCTAACCACCTGGCCCGGTAGTGGTCGTCGGCGTGCCCGACAGGCTAGGCGCCGTCGACGGGGTGGCCGGCGCGGTGATCGGGATCTGAGTTCCTGGCGTGCGCGTCGTCGGCCGCGGCAGCGCCGACATCGACACCCAAGTGTCCCAATCCACCGCCCAGTCCCAGATATCGCCGTCAGAGTAGGAAAGCTGGATCGAACTGCCAGTCACCTCGACCGGATCGCCGTACATCGCTGAGCTGTAGTACTCCTGAGCGTCGCTCGTCGACAGGTTGATGCAGCCGTTGGTGACGTTGCTGTTGCCTTGCGCGCCGGCACTCATCGGGTTGGCGTGGATGAACTCACCGTTGTTGGAGATGCGCACCGCCCAGCGCTCGTGCACGTTGCTGTATCCGGCGGCCGGGTTTGACATGTAGAAGTCAGCGTACTTTTCAGTGACCACGTGGACACCGTTACGGGTGACGTTGCGGGCCTTGTCGGCTTCGCCGTAGCTGCAGGGGAAGTCCATGATGACGCCCTCGTCGGTGACCACCTGCATGCGGTGCGAGGAGACTTCGGCCTTGACCACCTGCCGTCGACCGATCTGGATGCTCAACGACATGTCCTGCAGGCCGTAGGCCCCGTCACCGAAGGGCAACCCATACAGCTGGGCGTCGACGTTCACGGTGGCGCCAGCCGGGTAGTACTCGCGCGGACGCCAGTGCACCCGCGCGCCCTGCGCTTCGTCGGGCAGCCAAGCCCAGCTGCCCTCGACGGGCGGGTTGGTGGTCACCGTGAGGGCCTGCTCGACGGAAGCCTTGTCGCTGATTGGCGCGTCGAACTGGATGATGATCGGGGTCGCCACGCCGACGGTCTGGCCGTCAGCCAACTGGAAGCCGCCGTCGATCTTCTTCGCGGGGGTCACCGTGATGAACTTGCCGGTCAACGGAATCGTCTTTCCGTCGTGGCCCACGGCCGAACCGCTCCAGCTGTAGGTGGTGTCGTAGCCCAGCGGCTCGGTGATGGTGTACACCGTGCGGTCCTGGTTGTATGCGCCGGCGACGGCCTTGCCGGCCGAATTGGTCAGTGCCACCCGCTGGAACCAGCCGTCGCCGACCTCGACGCTGATCGGCGCGATCGGCACTACGTCTTGAGAAGCATCAGCCGGCCGGAATGTCAGATGGGGAGCAGCGGGCGGCTTCTTCTCCGCTTGCTTGGTGACGGTACCCGCACACGCGGCCAGCACGCTTGGGGCCAACACCCCAGCCCCAAGGGCCACCAAAGCCATGCGCCGATTGATCGGCCCCTGACGTTGCGGGTTGGCGGATGTGCTCACAAGTATCCAAGATACCGGGCCAAATGCGCTGTCCCCCGCCAAGAAGCGATCCAGCGACAGCCCACAGGCGTGAAATTGGCCGCTATAAGGAGCATCCGACCAGGACTGGTTCGGGCTGCAGTGTGATACCAAACACATCACGGACCCCGTCGCGGACCGTGCGAGCCAATACCATCACGTCCTCGGCCGTGGCCGCGCCGCGGTTCGTCACCGCCAACGCGTGTTTGGTGGACAGCCGGCACGGCGCGGCTTGATCATCTGGATAGCCCTTGCCGAACCCGGACCGCTCCACCAGCCAGCCGGCTGCCAGCTTGACACCGTCTGGTGCCGGATAGTGCGGCACCAGACCTCGGGTCGCCGCAGCCAACCGCTCATAGACCCCGGGTGCCACCACCGGGTTGGTGAAAAACGAACCGACGCTCCAGGTGTCGTAGTCGGCCTCGTCGAGCACCATGCCTTTACGCTTCCGTAGCGCCAGGACTGCCTCCCGGACGGCTCGCGGGTCGGCGCGATCGCCGCTGTCAGCACCCAGCGCCGCGGTCAGTTCGCCGTAACGCAACGGCGCGCTGCGGCCCGCGGGGTCCAGCGCAAACTCGACCTCCAGTACCACTGCAGGACACTGAAGCCCGTCAGCCTGCCTGAGCACGCTGGTGCGGTACCCGAAACGCAGTTCGGCGCCGGGTACCCAACGGACCGCACCGGTGCGTCGATCCAGCAGCCGGACCCGAGTGATGACATCGGACACCTCCACCCCGTATGCCCCCACGTTCTGCACCGGCGTCGCGCCGGCCGATCCTGGAATGCCAGACAGGCACTCCAGTCCGCCCAGTTGACGTTCGATGGACCTGGCGACCACGTCGTCCCACACCGCACCCGCCTCCGCGCGCACCAGGTTGCCCTCGATGCTGATGCGGTCATTGGTCAACCGCACCACGGTCAGGTCGGCGACGGCGTCTCCGATCACCACGTTGGAGCCGCCTGCAAAGACCAGCAGCGGGCCGCCCTCCCCTGCCCGGTTCTCCACGTCCAGCTGGCGCAGCACCGCGACCACTTGATCGGTGCTCTCACAGGTGATTACCCGCCGTGCCACCGGCCCCACCCGCAGCGTCGTCAACGGCGCCAGCGGCACCAGCTGTTCGACAGGCGCACCGGCAAACCGTGAACCGATCACGGCCCGTAACGGTAGCCTGACCAGCTATGCCGCGTTCATTCGACATGTCGGCCGACTTCGCGGGCAGCGTCGAAGAAGTTCACCTGGCTTTCCACGAGGAGGACTACTGGCTGGCCAGGCTGGCGGAAACTCCGGCGGACATCGCAACTTTGGAATCGATGCGGATGGGCGGGGAGTCCGGGTTCGACGGCAGCATCGAGGTGGTGACCCTGCAGACGGTCCGCAGCCACAACCTGCCGGGATTGGTTACCCAGTTGCATCGGGGCGATCTCTGCGTGCGGCGCGAAGAGACCTGGGGGCCGGTCAGCGACGGCATTGTGACGGCGTCCATTGCCGGAACGATCGTGGGTGCTCCGGTGCACCTATGGGGTACTGGCGTGCTGTCTCCCAACGCCGATTCCGGCGGCTCCCGGCTGTCGCTGCGGCTCACTATCCAGGTGCGTATCCCGTTGATTGGCGGCAAGCTGGAGCGGATGATCGGCAGCGAATTGGGCCAGCTGGTGACCATCGAACAGCGCTTCACCACCGAGTGGATTTCCAGCAAGGCCTAGCTTTGGCCGCCTGGGCGCATCCAATTCGGCTCCTATGCTGGCGGCTATGCGAATCGCGTTAGCGCAATTGCTCAGCAGCACCGACCCGGCGGCCAATTTGCGGCTGGTGCGAGAGTACGCCAACCGAGCAGTCGACGCGGGCGCCCAGCTGGTGGTGTTTCCCGAGGCGACCATGTGCCGGTTCGGCGTCCCCCTGGCACCGATCGCCGAGCCCTTGGATGGCGCCTGGGCCCACGGCGTCCGACGGATCGCGGCCGAGGCCGGCATCACCGTCATCGCCGGCATGTTCACCCCTGCCGGTGACGGGCGGGTGATGAACACGCTGATCGCCGCCGGGCCCGGTTCGCCCAACCAGCCGGACGCCCACTATCACAAGATCCATCTCTACGACGCGTTTGGCTTCGCCGAGTCGCGGACAGTCGCACCCGGGCACGAGCCGGTGGTGATCATGGTCAACGACGTCGCGGTGGGATTGACCGTTTGCTATGACATTCGCTTCCCGGCCCTCTACACCGAGCTGGCCCGCCGCGGCGCCCAGCTGATCGCGGTATGCGCGTCCTGGGGCGCAGGCGCTGGCAAGCTCGAACAGTGGACGTTGCTGGCGCGGGCCAGAGCACTAGACTCGACGAGCTATGTCGCCGCGGCCGGCCAGGCGCATCCCGGCAGTTGTGTGACCAATTCGGGCGCACCAACCGGAGTGGGCGGTAGCTTGGTGGCTTCGCCGCTGGGCGAGGTGGTGGCCGCGGCCGGCGCCGACCCGCAACTTGTGGTCGCCGACATCGACGTCGAGAAGGTGAGCGCCGCCCGCGACACCCTTGCCGTGCTGCGCAACCGCTCAGAGTTCATTCAGATTGATAAGGCACAATCACGGGGGTGACGAACCCGCAAGGGCCACCCAACGAGGGCCCGTCGACATGGTCGCGTCCCACCAATCCAGATCCTTTTGGCCGACCGCAGGCACCGGCTGACCCCGCTGGCGGTCAGTTGCGTTCCAGCGGGCCCGGTGGCGCCCAGACCCAGGAACCGCCAACCGAGGCGGGCCAGGCCGCGCCGCAGACGGAGCCGCTGACTGCGGCTAATGCCGACGCGCAGCACCCCAGTAGCTCGCGGCCGCCCGCCGCGGCCGCTGCCGCGACCACCACGCTGGCCACCCCGCAAGAAGAACCCGCATCGGGAAAGACCAAACGTCGCTGGCGTCGCGACCCGCTATCCGTATTTCTGATCCTGATCATCGTGTTCTCGCTCGTTCTCGCCGGGCTGATCGGCGGCGAGCTCTACGCGCGGCGCGTCGCGAACAGCAAGGTCGCCGCAGCAGTGGCATGCGAGGTCAAGGATCAGGCCACCGCGTCGTTCGGCGTGGCACCGCTACTGCTATGGCAGCTTGCCACGCGCCACTTCACGAACATCACCGTCGAGACCGCCGGTAACCAAGTGCGCGACGCCAAGGGTATGAAGCTGAAAATCAGCATCCAGGACGTCCAGCTCAAGTCCACCCCAAGCTCGCAGGGCACGGTGGGCGCTTTGGATGCCACGATCAGCTGGTCGGCGGAGGGGATCAAGGAATCGGTGCAAAACGCGATTCCCATACTCGGCGAATTCGTCACCAACAGCGTGGTAACGCACCCCGCGGACGGCACCATCGAATTGAAGGGCATGCTCAACGACATCATCGCCAAACCGGAGGTGTCCGGCAATGGTCTGCGGCTGCAGATCGTCAGTTTCAATACGCTCGGCTTTTCGCTGCCCAAAGAAACCGTCCAGTCCACGTTGGACGCCTTCACCGCTGACCTGACCAAGAACTATCCGCTGGGAATTCATGCCGACAGCGTCCAGGTCACCTCGACCGGCGTGACAAGCCGCTTCTCCACCCGGAACGCCACCATCCCGTATGGCGCCCAGAATCCCTGTTTCGCCAATATTTGACGGCGGCGCCGGTCAGCTCGGGCTGAGCCCGTCGAGCACCGCGCGAGTGCCCGACAGACCTAGTCTGGTCGCACCAGCGTGAAGCATTTCGACCGCGTCGGTGGCGGTGCGGATGCCGCCGCTGGCCTTGACTCCCAGATGCCCGCCCACCGTGTCGGCCATCAGCTCGACGGCACGCACGGTCGCACCGCCGGCGGGATGACACCCTGTCGACGTCTTGACGAAGTCGGCGCCCGCGTCCGCGGCGACCCGACACACCTTCGTCAGAGCGTGCTCGCCGGCCAGGGCCAAAAGTACTGCCGACTCGACGATCACTTTCAGCACCACCCCGGCGGTTGCGGCGCGCACCGCTGCGATGTCGGACTGGACCGCGTCGAGGTCTCCGGCCAGCGCAGCGCCGACGTCGATCACCATGTCGATCTCGACGGCCCCCGACGCGACGGCCAGTGCGGCCTCCTGCGCTTTGATCGTCGGCACATGCTTGCCTGACGGGAAGCCCGCGACCGCTGCCACCCGTATGATTTCGGCCCCCGGGGCACTGCAGGCCGCCGGCACCATCGATGGGGAGACGCACACCGCGTAAACGCCCAGCTCGACGGCTTCTGCGACCAACGCGGCCACGTCGGCGCTGGTGGCTTCCGGCTTGAGCAGGGTGTGGTCGACCAATGCAGCTAGCTGCGCACGGGTTGGCTGGCTTAACATCAGAACTGCTCTTCAGCACCACCCGGATTGCATCCGGAGTCGAGCATCGCGGCGTCGTCGACAACCGGACGCCATGGTTCCAGGTTCCAACTGATTTTTCCAGGTTGTGCAATCTCGGCCAGTTCCCAGTGACAGTCGAACTGGCTTCGCATACCGGGGATGTCGGCGTCCGGGGACAGCGCGAGTATCTCCGCCCAGGCAACGTCGGCGCTGGCTGTAGTGCCGGGGTGTCGGGAAGCCGCGCGCCCGGTCGGGGTAGGGAAAACGCGCAAGCTACTGAGCTGTCCCAAGTACACCCACTCGGTGTGATCAATCAGCGGCGGCGAGTACGAGGGGCCAGCAGGGGTCGAGATGCCAGTATCAGGACCAGCGGCGGCGGGGATGGCGCTTAGGACAGCGGCAAGCACCGCCACCGAGACGACTAGTAGGCGTTTCATCCAGTTAGCGGGATTTACCCTGAACGTCGAGAAGCTTAGGCCGGACGTCGACCAGATAAACACCTGCAGCGCATGCGGCAATCGCCATCCCGAGTACGCCAAAGACGAAACCCAGGATGGAAGTCAGCGCCACAGCCACGCCAAGGATCACCAACCATACCGGTTTGGTCAACTTGTCCGCTGCGGTGTAAGCGTCGGGCCGCTGCAGCGCCGCGTGCACAAACGAGTACAGCGCTGTCACGAGAACGGCGATCTGTAAGACCAACATGACAGTACCCACGAGGTGGCTCACGCCTAAAGACTATGCGGGCAGCCGCCAACACGTCGACTCCGAGTCGACTCCGAGTCTCCCCAGCGGGGCGACTCGGACCACAAACACGTCGACTCCGAGTCGCCCCAGCGGGGCGACTCGGAGTCGAGTTCAGCGGTCCGAGTGATCTGGCTTACTTCTGGGTGACCTTCTTGGCGGGGGCCTTCTTGGCAGGCGCCTTCTTAGCTGGGGCCGCTTTCTTAGCCGCCACCGGGGCCTTCTTGGCCGGAGCCTTTTTTTCCGACTCCGCCTTCTTCGGTAGCTCGATGCCGACAAGCTTGGCGGCACGCTCACCGACAGCGCGAGTCTGCGACGCAACCGTACCCAGCGCCTCCTGGGTCAGCTCGACTGCCTGGTCCACATAGCCCTCCGCACGAGCCGACGCGTCCTCGAAGGCCGGCTGGCTGCGCAGCCGCTCGAGAGCGGCCTCACCACGCTCGACGAGCTCGTTATAGCGACCGGTGGCGGCCTCCAAGTAGCCCTCTGCGGCCTTGCGCAGCTCGTCGGCGGTGAAGCGCTCACGCAGCTCGGTAAGCTGCTCAGGCAGGTCTTCCTGCAGCTTGGTCAGCCGGGCCCGGCTCTCCTCGACCCGGGTGCGAGTGTCGGTGCGCCTCTCCTCGGCGCGCTCACGCAGATTGCTGATCAAGTCGTTGACGGTGGCCAGCGCCAAGTCGGCGGCACCGAGCGCGGCAAGCAACGGAGCCTTCAGGTCCTCGATGTTAGGGTTTTCAGCCATCGTGTTTCCTTTCCTAGCGTGTTTTTGAGTGTTCTTATTGGCGTTATTTGCGTCGTGATATGAAATTTGGGCAAGCGTCGGCTCCCCTGAGGGGAATAGTCAAGACCCGCGGATTGACCTAGCGCGTGACTTGCTAAAAACCTCCTGATTGTCGGGTCGGTTGCTGGCGGGAGTCGTGTTGTCAGGCCCGGTTCAGGAACTGCCCTTAGGCTGGTCGGATTACCCGAGCCCGATCAGCTAACGCCGGCCGTCTAACGTCTCCACCGCTACGTCTCACGACCGACAAGTTGATCATTTGTCGATGTCGGATGACTTCGGACACTCCTCACGGATTGCTTCGTTCTGCTGGGTGAATGACGCGTAGATATCCAGCAGAATTTGCTTTTGGCGCTCGCTGATCGCCGTGTCGGTGATGATGGCGTCCCGCACCTGACTGGTCTCGCTGTGCTCGAGAATGCCGGCGCGCACATAGAGAACCTCGGCGGAAACCCGTAACGCCTTCGCGATCTGGGCCAGGACATCGGCGGACGGCTTACGCAGTCCGCGCTCGACCTGGCTCAGGTACGGGTTGCTCACACCGGACCGCTCAGCGAGTTGGCGCATGGAAACTTGCGCCGTCTCGCGTTGCGCTCTGATGAAGCTGCCGATATCGGAGGCCACGTCGGAGGCCTTGGTGGACACCTTGGCGCCCAGCTTGTCCTCCGGGGACGGCATTGGTGCACTCCTTGCGTTGTGCCGATCGTTGACGCCCACCAGGGTACGGACCGGTGCTTGCTTTTGCAAGCGCTTGTTAGCACCCTAGAACAGCAGTTGCGCGATGCCATAGATGGCAACGCCAGCCAAAGCGCCCACAACGGTGCCGTTGATCCGGATAAATTGCAGGTCACGGCCCACATGTAGTTCGATACGCCGGCTGGCTTCCGCGGCGTCCCAGCGCTCGATGGTCTCGGTGATGATCGCTGTGATCTCCACCCCATACTGGGAAACCAGGTGCTGAGCAGCCCGCACCATCCAGTTGTCGACCTTGTCGCGCAGTTCGGCATCGTCGCGCAGCGATTCACCGACCTGAATCACCGTATCGGTGATGCGGGTGCGCAACGCGCTCGACGGGTCGTCGACGCCATCGAGTACCAGTCGCTTGAGCGTCTTCCACGCGGTGGCGGCGGCGTTGGCGACCTCGTCGCGAGCCATCAGCTGCTCTTTGACAGTATCCGCGCGCGCGATGGTCGCCGGATCGTGCTGTAGGTCGTGCGCGAATTCGAACAGAAAGTGGGTTGCCGACCGGCGTAGCTCGTGGTCGGGGTTGCGGCGCACCTTGTCGGTGAAGTCCATCAACTCACGATGGATACGGTCGCCGACCAGATGGTCAATGAATCGCGGCGACCAGGTCGGCGAATCCCGCTCGACCACGCGCTGAATCACTACCCCGGCATTCAGCGACCAGTGGAACGCACGGTCGGCCAGTAGCTGGAGCAAAGCTTCCTGTCGGTTCTCGGCAAGCACTGTTTCCAGCACCCGTCCCACCGGCGGGCCCCACTGCGGCTCGGCGAGGCGGCGCATGATCGTGCGGTCGATGACATGCTGTACGTCCTCGTCGCGGAGCAGCTCCACCAGGACCCGAAGCACCGTTGCCGCCTCGGCCGCCACTCGTCGGGCGTGCGCCGGATCCGACAACCACTTCCCCAGCCGGCTGGGCACTTGCGCGTCGCGCAGCTTGGTCTCCACGACCGGCGCCGACAGGAAATTCTCCCGGACAAAGGTACCCAGTCCTTCGCCGAGCTGGTCTTTCTTGCGCTTGATGATGGCAGTGTGCGGAATCGGAATGCCCAGCGGATGCTTGAACAGCGCGGTCACGGCGAACCAGTCGGCCAGTGCGCCCACCATGCCGGCCTCCGCGGCCGCGCCGGCGTAGCCCACCCACAGTGGCGCGGCACCGTGCGCCTGCACCCAGCGACAGGCAAGAAACGCGACGGTGGCGCCGAGTAGGAAGCTCAGTGCCACCAATTTCATCCGGCGCAGCGCCACACGGCGCTCAGCGTCTGCCTCCGAGTCGGCCCCGGCGAACGACTCCGCTAGCGACGGCCGGCGCCGCGGTGTGCTCACGTCAAGTCTCGGCGGCGGGCCCGACGCGTCGACTCTGTGTGCCACCACACCATCATCCGCTATCGCGGTGATCGGTTGCGGTGACCGCACAATTTCGGGGCTTGACGGGGCCGGCCGATGCGCCGTGCGGGCCCCTGCAGGCCGTAGTATCAGGGGCGTCTAGTGAATGGAAATCGGCGGAAAGTGACAGAGCATATCCCGGCCATGGCGGGCAAAACCGATGGTCGTAAGCGGCGCTGGCACCAACACAAGGTGGAGCGGCGCAACGAACTCGTTGACGGCACCATCGAGGCCATTCGCGTCCACGGCCAATTCCTGAGCATGGACGAGATCGCGGCGGAGATCGGGGTTTCCAAGACGGTGCTCTACCGTTACTTCGTCGACAAGAATGACCTGACGACCGCGGTGATGATGCGCTTCGCGCAAACCACTTTGATTCCCAATATGGCAGCGGCGCTGTCATCCAACCTCGACGGCTACGAACTGACCCGCGAAGTCATCCGGGTATACGTGCAAACGGTGGCAGATGAGCCCGAGCCGTACCGGTTCGTGATGGCCAACAGCTCGGCCAGCAAGAGCAAGGTGATCGCCGACTCCGAGCGGATCATCGCCCGCATGATCGCGGTGATGCTGCGCCGCCGCATGCAGGAGGTCGGCTTGGACACCGGCGGGGTGGAACCGTGGGCGTATCTCATCGTCGGCGGCGTCCAGCTGGCCACCCATTCTTGGATGTCAGCGCCGCGAATGACCAGCGACGAGCTGATCGACTATCTGACGATGCTGAGCTGGAGCGCGTTGTGCGGGATCGTGGAGGCCGGCGGGTCGTTGGAAAAGTTCCGTGAGCAGCCGCATCCGTCTCCGATCGTGCCGCCACGGCGGCAGATCGAATAGCTGGTCGGTTAGCGCCCGCAGCACGCCCGCGGTGCCACCTGTGGCCAATGCAACCCTTTGTCGATCGTTTTAGCGGCTAGCATGCATGGGGAGCATCCGGAGGGCAGGCCAGGGTGCATTGGCGCAAGCCCTGTGGAATAGAAAGGCTCATCCATATGTCCGTGCAGCTCACCCCGCATTTCGGAAATGTCCAGGCCCACTACGACCTGTCCGACGACTTCTTTCGGCTTTTCCTAGACCCCACCCAGACGTATAGCTGCGCATATTTTGAACGCGATGACATGACACTCGAGGAGGCTCAGCTCGCCAAAATCGACTTGGCGCTGGGAAAGCTCAAACTCGAGCCCGGGATGACGTTGCTGGACGTCGGCTGCGGTTGGGGCGCCACGATGCGGCGCGCCATCGAGAAGTACGACGTCAACGTCGTCGGGCTGACGCTGTCCGAGAACCAAGCCGCCCACGTCCAGCAAATGTTCGACCAGATGGACACACCCCGTAGTAGGCAGGTGTTACTGGAAGGGTGGGAGAAGTTCCACGAGCCGGTCGACCGCATCGTTTCGATCGGCGCATTTGAGCACTTCGGCCGCCAGCGTTGGGGCCACTTCTTCAAGATGGCCCACCAGGTGCTGCCGGTCGACGGCGTCATGCTCCTGCACACGATCTCGCGTCCCACCTTCAAAGACGCCCGGGCGCAGGGCAATACGCTGACCCACGAGATCGTTCACTTTACCCAGTTCATCCTGGCCGAGATCTTCCCGGGCGGCTGGCTCCCGACCATCCCGTCGGTCGAGGAGCACGCGTCCGCGGCTGGTTTCAAGGTGACTCGGATCCAATCGCTGCAGCTACACTACGCCCGCACGCTGGAGACGTGGGCTGCCGCGCTGGAGGCCAACAAGGATCGGGCCATCGCCATCCAGTCGCAAGAGGTCTATAAGCGCTACATGAAATACCTGACCGGCTGCGCAAAGCTATTCCGCCAAGGCTACACCGACGTGTGCCAGTTCACTTGTGCGAAGTAGGCAGCGTCAGTACCGGTAGAAACCCTGACCCGACTTCTTGCCCAACTGGCCCGCCTCGACCATCCGCAGCAATAGCGGCGGCGGCCCGTAATGCGGCTCTTTGAACTCCTCGAACATCTTGTCCGCGATCAGCTTAAGCGTGTCCAGGCCAACGAGATCGGAAAGACGCAGCGGCCCCATCGGATGGGATAGCCCGGCGACCACAGCCTTGTCGACATCTTCTACCGTGGCGAACCCGGCCTCGACCATACGAATGGCGGACAATAGATACGGCACCAACAACGCGTTCACCACGAAGCCTGACCGGTCGGAACAGCGCACGACCTGTTTGCCAAGGACGGCGCTGGCGAAGTGTTCGGTGCGTGCGGCCGCCGCCTCGGCGGTGACCAGTGTGCTGACCAACTCCACCAGCGGAAGCACTGGCACCGGGTTGAAAAAGTGCAAGCCCAGCACCCGCTGCGGGTTCTTAGTGGCCGCGGCAATTTTCATAATCGGGATGCTGGAGGTGTTCGACGCCAACACCGCGTCGGCGTCGGTGACGACTCGGTCGAGTTTGGCGAAGATCTCGGCCTTGACCACCTCGTCCTCGACGATGGCCTCGATCACCAGTTGCCGGTCAGCCAAGTCATTCAGGTCGGTGGTGAAAGTTAACAGACCCAGTGCGCGGTCACGTTCGCGCTCGGTCACCTTGCCCGCGCTGACACCTCGCTCCAGCGACTTCACGATGCGGCTGCGTCCCGCGGTAACCAGCGCCTCGGTCGTCTCGAACACCGTCACTGCTACGCCAGCGCGTACCGAGACCTCAGCGATGCCGGAGCCCATCTGTCCAGCCCCGACTACCCCTACCCGCTGGATCGCTGCGTCACTCACTGTTACCTCTTCCGAATCGGTTTGTCTCGCACCGCAGTAGGCCCCGCCCAGGTTGGCTGGACGGGGCCAGCGCTGTCAACCGCTTCCACTCGCGAGCAGACACAGACTCGCATCAGCTTGGCCGAAAAAGTGCGATTCTGCGTCTGCTCGCGGTAAAACCTGTGCTCAGTGGAATTGGCCCTCTTCGGTGGAGCCGGCCAGCGCGGTGGTCGACGAGGTCGGGTCGACGGTGGTGGCGATCCGGTCGAAGTAGCCCGCGCCGACCTCGCGCTGGTGCTTGGTCGCGGTGTAACCGCGCTCCTCGGCGGCGAACTCACGTTCCTGCAGCTCGACGTAGGCGCTCATCTGGTTGCGGGCGTAGCCGTAGGCCAGGTCGAACATCGAGTAGTTCAGCGCGTGGAAGCCGGCCAGCGTAATGAACTGGAACTTGAAGCCCATCGCACCCAGCTCTCGCTGGAACTTCGCGATGGTGGCGTCGTCGAGATGCTTTTTCCAGTTGAACGACGGCGAGCAGTTGTAGGCCAGCATCTGGTCAGGGAACTCGGCCTTGACCCCCTCGGCGAACCGCTTGGCTAGCGCTAGGTCAGGAGTGCCGGTCTCCATCCAGATCAGGTCGGCAAACGGCGCGTAGGCCTTGGCCCGGGCGATGCAGGGCTCCAGGCCGTTCTTGATGCGGTAGAAGCCCTCGGCGGTGCGCTCA